>NZ_VFVQ01000003.1:0-338099 GCF_006442195.1 Mesorhizobium sp. B2-3-13 | reverse complement strand
TCCGCTTCACCGCCATCGCAAATCCCTCCGAGCAATAATCGAAGTGAATCACAATGCCAGAATTGCGCAACAGGCCCACAAGGGGAGAAGGAAAAGGGCGCTACACCAATCCGCGCTTGACCATCATTGCTTCCGGCGAAGGCATCTTGCCGCGAAACGCCGTGTAAAGCTCCTCAGGGTCCTTCGAGCCGCCGGCGGCGTAGATGTTCTTCCTCAGCCGCTCGGCCAGCGCCGGGTTGAAGGGATCGCCTGTTTCCTCGAAGGCGGCGAAGGCATCGGCGTCGAGCACCTCGGACCACATGTAGGAATAATAGCCGGCCGAATAGCCTTCGCCCGCAAAGACATGGCCGAAATGCGGGGTGCGATGGCGCATCGCGATCGTGTCGGGCATGTCGAGCTTTTCCAATGTTTCGGCTTCGAAACGAAGCGGCTCTTCCGGTGCATCGGGCAGTGCATGGTAGGCATTGTCGATCAAGGCAGAAGCGGTGAACTCGACGGTGGCGAAGCCGGCGCCGAAAGTGCGCGTGGCCAGCATCTTGTCGAGCAGCGCCTGCGGCATCGGCTTGCCGGTCTTGACATGCAGCGCGTGCTTTTCCAGCACCGCCGGCACCGTCAGCCAGTGCTCGTAGAGCTGCGAGGGCAATTCAACGAAGTCGCGGCTGACCGAGGTGCCGGACACCGACGGCCAGGTAACGTCGGTCAGCATGCCGTGCAGCGCATGGCCAAACTCGTGGAACAAGGTCTTCGCCTCGTCGACCGACAGCAGGGCCGGTTCGCCCGCCGGCGGCTTGGCGAAGTTCATGATGTTGTAGATCACCGGCTGCGAGCCATGCCCGAGCTTGTAGCCGGACTTCAGCGCGCTCATCCAGGCGCCGGAACGTTTTGAAGGCCGCGCGAAATAGTCGGCCAGGAACAGGCCGCGCTCGCTGCCGTCGGCGTTCTTCACGGCGAAGACACGCGCGTCCGGATGCCAGGCGGCGATGCCCTTCTTCTCCTGGAAGGTGATGCCGAACAACCGCGTCGCGACGTCGAAACAGGCATCGATGATGCGGTCGAGCTGCAGAAAGGGTTTCAGTTCGGCCTCGTCGAAAGCGAACTTTTCCGCGCGCAGCTTCTCCTGGTAGAAACGCCAGTCCCAGGCAGCGAATTTTTCGTTGCTGCCGGCCTCGGCCGCCAGCCGCTCCAGCTCCTTCTGGTCGGCGGCGGCTTTTTCCAGCGCCTTTTCCCAGACCGGGTCGAGCAGCGCATGCACCGCCGTCGGCGTCTTGGCCATGGTGTCGTCGAGCTTGAGCGCGGCGAAGGAGGCGTAGCCGAGCAGCTTCGCCTTTTCGGCGCGCAGCTTCAGCATGTCGCGCACCACGGTCGTGTTGTCGGACGCGCCGCCATTCTGGCCGCGCATGGTGAAGGCGCGATAGGCGATCTCGCGCAGGTCGCGGCGTTCCGAGAAGGTCGTGAACGGCTCGTAGATCGAGCGCGACAGGGTGACGGCATATCGGCCCTTCCGGCCGCGCATCTCGGCGGCCTCGGCCATCGAACTTTTCACGAAATCCGGCAGGCCGGCGAGGTCGGCCTCGTCGAGGAACAGCGCCCAGTCGCGCTCGTCGGCCAGCACGTTCTGACCGAAAGTCGTGCCGAGCGACGACAGCTCCTCGTTGATCTTGGCCAATCGTATCTTGCCGTCGGCGTCGAGTTTGGCGCCGGAACGCACGAAGCCTTTCCAGGTCTTCTCCAGGACGCGCAGCGTCTCGGGATCGAGCTTCAGAGCTTCGCGGCGCTGGTAGAGGTCGTCGATGCGGGCAAACAGCTTCTCGTTCATCGAGATCGCTGAGAAGTGCCTCGACATCTTCGGCGAAATGTCGCGCTCCAGCGCCTGGATCGTCTCGTTGGTATAAGCGCCGGCGCGGCACCAGAAGATTGACGAGACATGATCGAGCGGCTCGCCGCCAAGTTCCAGCGCGGCAAGCGTGTTCTCGATGGTCGGCACTTCCTTGTTGGTGGCGATCGCGTCTATCTCCGCCTCATGCGCCTTCAGCGCGGCGTCGAAGACGGGGGAAAAATCACCATCGCCAATATGGGCAAAATCGGGCAGACCGAGCGGGCCTCGCCACACGGTCAACGGATGGGCGGCAAGATCGACGACTTTCGTGGAGGGCATGGAGGGTCTTTCGCTGGCGTCAGGAAGGAGGGTATCACCGATGTAGGACGCTGCCTGCTGACCCGCAATATACCAGTTGGCCGCTCCGCCTCAGTAGCCCTCGCAGGTTTCGGCGATCGCTGCTTGCGAGCTGGCGGTGATGCGGTTGTCGCTCACCGCGAAGGTTTCCTGCATCAGCATGTCATTGTTGGGGAAATCGTAGCAGGCGATCACGGTGGTGACCCCGCCTTCGCTCTTCTCGATGCGGTGGCGGATAGCAGCACCGGCAACCGCACCTTTCCATTCGTCGAGCGAAGCGATGAATTCCTGTTTGCTCTGGACGACGCCGAGGTCGTCGAGCTTGATGCGGACGTCGTCGGCGAGCAGGTCCGCCAGTTCGGTGCGATCGGCGACCAGCAGCGCCGAATACCAGCGGCTGATGATGGCGCGGTCATCGGCGCGAGCGGCCATGATCGCCAACAGCAATACGGCTGCCGTGAAGACGACCGGCCGGACGTCCGTCAGCTGTCGCGCGGCCCCGTTCATTCCAGCACCGGCCGCTCGAAATCGCCGGTCTCCTTGTTCATCACCCAGAGCTCGCCGGTCGAAATGTCGAACCACGCTCCGTGCAGCGACAGCCGCCCCTTGCCCTCGAGGATCGAGACGCAGGGAAAGGTCCTGAGATTGGCGATGGAATAGCGGACCGAGATGCGCTCGAGGGCCGTCTGGCGCTCTGTCGCCGTCATGAAGGTGCTGGCCGACACCGTCTCGGCAGCCGGCGCGATCAGGCTCATCCATTTGCCGATGAAGTCGCCAGGAGACAGCGGCGCGGAATTGGGGTCGAGCGCGGCGCGAATGCCGCCGCAGCGGCCGTGGCCCATGACGACGATGTTCTTGACCTTGAGGCTCTGCACGGCGAATTCGAGCGCCGCCGAGGTCGAATGGAACTCGCCGTCCGGCTCGTAAGGCGGCACCAGATTGCCGACATTGCGCAACACGAAAAGCTCGCCGGGGCCGGCGTCGAAGATCGCCTCGGGCGCGGAGCGCGAATCGCAACAGGCGACGATCATGGTCTCGGGCGCCTGGCCTTCGCGGGCGAGCTCGCGATAGCGGCCGCTCTCGGTGAGGTAGCGGCCGTTCATGAAATTGCGGTAGCCGGCGAGGAGGTGGTCGGGAAGATGAGGCATGGGCGGCTAAGGCCTTTCCGGTTGGAGGCGGCAGCTCGTTGCGGTCGAGGAAAGGCTCTAACGGCAAAAGCCCGCTGCGAGCAATGCAGAATTGCGGGAGCTGGCCATAAATGCCATGCGCCAAAGCGGGACGCCCGCCGACTTTGTCACGCCCAGATGGCGACCGGTATGCCAAAGCCGTCAGCGAGCGGCGGATTGGGAAACGGCTTTGCTTCGCCACTGGCGATGCGGCCGGCGATCAGCATCATGGCCGCCGCGTCGAGGAAATCATCGGCGGCCGCACCACGTGGCGGCGGCTGCTCGAGGAAATCCATGTCATAGCCGTGCCGGCAAAGCAGCGCCTTGCGTTCCGCCATGCCGGCTGGATTGACGCTGCCCTTGATCTTCTTCGGCAACAGCATGGCCCGATCGCCGTTCAGGCGGCAGAAGGCGACTTCCGGGTGCGATTCGAAGACACGGCCGCGCAGCTCGGGCCGCGCGATCAGCAACGCGTCGATCTCGCGGATTTTCGAGAAGATGCCGAAGGCCTGGATGGAAACGCCGCGCGGAGGGTCCGATGTCGTCCTGGCCACGTCGCTTGCCCTGAGATGTGCTGCGTACCAGGCTTCGGTCGTGGTGAAGCCGCTGGTGTCGGCATAGAGCGCGGCGCGCGACGGGATCGAAAAGACGCTGGACTGGCGCGCACCGAGCAGCGGCCGCACCTGCGCCTCCGGTCCGCGCCCGCCTTTGCTGGAAAATTCGGGCAGGCCGATCGGCATGTCGACGGCGACGATCGCGTCGTGGGGGATCGCCGCCAGCAAGGCGGCGAAGGTGGGGAAGACATCGACCGAAGGCGCGGCGTCGGGGTTACGAGGTGTCGAACCGGGCTCGCGCAGCACGGCGATCCAGCCGGCCTTACAGCCATCGGTGCCGACGAGCAGAACTTTGGCCGGGGTCACGCCCGGCGGTCCCGCCCCGGATGCGTGAGGTGGCGCAGCTGGACCATGGCCATCGGGTGCGACAGGCTCTGCGCATCGGTCTCGAGCTGCAACTCGTCGCCGCCGCGTTTTGCCGTGCGCGCCAGGATTTCGTAGACCGCCGCCGTGGTCGACTGCAGCGCCTTGATCGCCGGCTGGCCGGACAGGATGCGCGCCAGGTAGACCGCCGCGGTCAGGTCGCCCAGGCCGTTCGGCGGCTTGTCGATCAGGCGGTGTTCAGCGAGCAGCGCCTGGGTGCCGTCGAGCAGCAGATTGCCGGTGCCGCCTGAAATCATCGACGGTGCCGAGGTGACCAGCATGGTCGACGGTCCGGCATGGAGTGCCGCCGAGATCACCGATTTCAGGTCGGGCAGCGGCGCGCCGGCCATCCATTCCAGCTCATAGCGGTTGGGAGTGGCGATGTCGGCGATCGGCATCAGCCGGTCGCGCATGACGGCGGCGGTGGGCTCGGGCACATAGAGACCACCGGAATCACCCATCACCGGATCGCAGATATAGACGGCGCCGGGCGTCCTCGTCTTGACAGCGGCGACCAGAGAGGCGACCGCCTCTGCCTGGCCGGCCTCGCCGAGATAGCCCGACAGCACGGCACCGACCTCACCGAGCCACGGCGCGCGCTCCAGATCGGCCATCAGCGCCTTGAACTGGTCGAGCGGCGGCACGATGCGGGTCGCGCGGCCATGGCCGGGATGCCATGGCAGGATGATTGTCGGCACCGCCCAGACCGGAAAGCCCAGTGTCTCCAGCGCGAACACGGCGGCACGGTTGCCGACCGAGCCACGCGCGACATGGCTGGAAATGACGATGACCGCGCGCGGCGCGTCGGTTCTTTCGGCGCTCATTGTTTTTGATTCCTAGCTGCCCCGGGTGAGGAAAAGCACGAGCCAGACCATCAAGCCCAGCGCCAGAAGCAGGCCGAGTATCCTGCCAACGCGCGTACCCCAGACTTCGATCGGGTCCGAGCGGTCGGCATCGGCCGCGGAGACGTGGTCGTGCATGCCTTTTGCCGTCCGTGCCACGAAAGAATTGCCGGCCGGATCGGTCTCCTGCGCGACGCGCTGGAGGATACGGCGCGATTCCCTGTCGCTGTCCTGGCCTTCCGGCATGATGATGTCCCGTTTTGGTGGAACCTTATCGCGTTCGCGCGGCCAATCACAGGGCCTTGCGCGGGGTGATCCATGCCGAGCCTGATGCAGAGGTCGGGGCCGTTTTCTTGCGGGCCGATTGTGGTAATGCTTCGGATGCAACTTCTATCGAGGGACCCCATCATGCTTGCCCAGCGCCTTGCTCGACCATCGACATTACGCACGCTGCCCACCTTCCTGATGATGGCAATCGTGCTGCCGCTGCTTGCCGGCTGCGGCTACAACACGATCCCGACGGCGGAAGAAAACGCCAGGGCGGCATGGAGCGAGGTGTTGAACCAGTATCAGCGCCGCGCCGACCTCATCCCCAATCTGGTCGAGACGGTCAAAGGCTATGCCTCGCATGAAAAGGACACGCTCGACGCTGTTGTCCAGGCGCGGGCCAAGGCGACGCAGATCACGGTAACGCCGGAAACGCTGAAGGATCCGGAAGTGCTCAAGAAGTTCCAGGATGCCCAGGCAGGGCTGACCAGCGCACTTTCGCGGCTGATCGCGGTATCGGAGGCCTATCCCGACCTCAAGGCCAACCAGAATTTCCTGGCGCTGCAGGCGCAGCTCGAAGGCACGGAGAACCGCATCGCGGTGGCGCGGCGCGACTACATCCAGGCCGTCAGGGACTACAATCTGACGCTGAAGACGTTCCCGTCGGTGCTGTGGGCGACCTTCTGGTTCCGCGGCAGCGAGCCCTTCGCCAACTTCACCGTAGAGGAAGACAAGATGCAGCCGCCGAAGGTCGATTTCGGCACGAAGCAGGGCGGGTGAACGGCGACTGTCATCGAAATAAATTCCGCGAAAAGACGGATCGCTGGCGTGCAAACACCCCCCTCTGTCCTGCCGGACCCGGCCCTTCGCTGTCGCTCCGGGCGTTCGTCATTCGGAAAGCCAAGCAATTGGCTTTCCGTCCGCTTCGCGGACCACTCCTCACCCCCCGCAAGGGGGGAGATTGGCCGCTTTGCGGCCGGCTTCCACTCTCAATCCCTGGCGATTGGCGAAACCCTGTATGACATCCAATCTCCCCCCGTGAGGGAGAGGTGTCCTGCCGGACAGAGGGGGGCGCGACAGAGCGCCAACCTGGCTTTTCTTGGCGCGTTATTCTGCCTTTTCCTCCTCTTGCCCCTAACCGCCTTCGCTGCCGATCTGCCGGCGCTCACGGGCCGCGTGGTCGACAATGCCGGCATCATCGATGCCGCGACCAAGGCGGCGCTGACGCAGACGCTGGCGGACTTCGAAACCAAGGGCTCGGACCAGATCGTCGTCGCCACCATCCCCAGCCTCGACGGCGAGGAGATCGAACCCTACGCCAACCGGCTGTTCCGCTTCTGGAAGCTCGGCCAGGCCAAGGAAAACAACGGCGTCCTGCTTCTGGTCGCGCCCAACGACCGCAGGATGCGCATCGAGGTCGGCTATGGGCTGGAAGGCACGCTGACCGACCTGCACACCAAGCTGATCATCGAGAACGACATGGTGCCGGCCTTCCGCGCCGGCGATTTCTCCGGCGGCATCTCGAAGGCCGTCGACGACATGATCATGGTGCTGGAGGGCAATCCGGAGGAGCTGGAGGCGCGCGGCAAGCGCAACGAGCAGGCCCCGTTCAATTCCGACGACCTGTTCTTCGCCATTTTCATCAGCATCTGGGCGATCATTTTCTTCGGCGGCATCGCGGCTTCGGTCCTGCCGCCGATCTTCGGCCAGAAGCTTGGGCCCGGACGCTATCGCTGGCTCGGCATGACCTTCGAGCCGCACCGGCGGTCCTCATCCGGGGGCGGCTGGTCGTCCGGAAGTTCCGGCGGCGGCTGGTCTTCGGGCGGCGGCGGTGGCGGTTTTTCGGGCGGCGGCGGTTCGTCCGGTGGCGGCGGCTCCTCGGGAAGCTGGTAAGGGCATGACGATGCGCAGCATCAGCCTGTTGAGGTCCGGCCGCCTTATCCCGGCTATCCATGCTGTCCTGATGCTGTTGGCGCTACTGCTGTCCAGCTTCGCGGGTTTCGCCGCCGAGCTGCCTGTTCTGAGCGGCCGCGTCGTCGACAATGCCGACATCATCGATGCCGCGACCAAGACGGCGCTGACGCAGAAGCTGGCGGACTTCGAAACCAAGGGCTCGGACCAGATCGTCGTCGCCACCATCCCCAGCCTCGACGGCGAGGAGATCGAACCTTACGCCAACCGGCTGTTCCGCTTCTGGAAACTGGGGCAGGCCAAGGAGAACAACGGCGTTCTGCTTCTGGTCGCGCCAAACGACCGCAAGATGCGCATCGAGGTCGGCTATGGGCTGGAAGGCACGCTGACCGATCTGCACACCAAGCTGATCATCGAGAAAGACATGGTGCCGGCCTTCCGCGCTGGCGATTTCTCCGGCGGCATCTCGAAGGCCGTTGACGACATGGTCATGGTGCTGGAAGGCAATCCGGAGGAGCTGGAGGCGCGCGGCAAGCGCAATCCCGCCGACAGCAGCACTCCCATGGACCCGGTCGTCGCCGTGTTCCTGATCCTGTGGGCGACGATGTTCTTCGGCGGCCTGGCAATGGCATTCCTGCCGCCGATGTTCGGCACGAAGCTGTCGCCGGGCGTGTATAGATGGCTGGGCATGACGTTTCGTTATGGCCAGGGAGCGGGCGCATCCACGCGCAGCAGCGGTTGGACGACGGGGTCGGGCGGCGGCTGGTCCTCGGGCAGTTCTGGCGGCGGGTGGTCTTCGGGGTCAAGCAGCGGCGGCGGCGGGTTTTCGGGTGGCGGCGGCTCGTCCGGCGGTGGCGGTTCTTCAGGAAGCTGGTGAGACAAGATCATGGCAACACGACCAATCAGCCCACAGGATCATGAGCGGATCGCCGCTGCGATCCGCTCGGCGGAATCCAGGACCGACGGCGAAATCTATTGCGTCGTGGCGCATGCCAGCGATGGCTATTTCGCCCCTGCGGCCTTGATGGCGACGCTCGGCATGCTGGTCGTCAGCCTGGTGGTCGCCTATGGGCTGGAGGCCTGGTGGCTCGCCATCCGCCTGCCTCATTTCGTCATCACTGAGTTGCTGGCGCTGGCCTGCGTGCTTGCCCTGCTGTGGACGCTGCCCGGCCTGCGCATCCATATGGTGCCGCGTCGGCTGCGCTATCTGGCCGCGCATGCCAATGCGGTCAAGCAGTTCCTCGCTCGCAACGTCCACCGCACCACAGCGCGCACCGGCGTGCTGATCTTCGTCTCGATCGCCGAACGCTATGCCGAGGTGGTCGCCGATTCAGGCGTCGACGCCAAGGTCGGCCAGCATGTCTGGGACAGAGTGGTGCGCGATCTCACCGCGCATGCCGGCGACGACCGGCTCGCCGACGGCTTCGTCACGGCAATCGAGCAGGTGGGGGCGGTGCTGGCCGAGCACTTCCCGGTCACGCTAGGCGATACCAACGAGCTGGACGACCATCTGGTCGAGATCTGAAAGCTCGCCCGCAAACGCTCCTCAGCCGAATTCCTGACAGGCTTTGCTGGATGTCACCAGCGTCATGGATCGTCTGTGCGAAAGCGCACCATCGGCCGCCAGGACTCTTGCAATCGGGCAATGCGGGTTTATGGTTAACAAATCATGAATACGCTGACGATCGACATTCGGAAGGCAGACCCGCGCGATGCCGGCGCCATTGCCGAGGTGCATCTGGAAGCCTGGCGGGGCGCCTATTCCGGCATCATTCCGCACCGTACGCTGACATCGATGATCAACCGCCGTGGCGCCGACTGGTGGGCGAATGCCATCCGCCGCGCGGCCACCGTGCTGGTCGTCGAAATCGGCGGCAAGATCGCCGGCTATGCGACGATCGGCAAGAACCGCGCCAAGGAACTCAAGCAGCAGGGCGAGATCTACGAATTGTACCTGCGCCCGGAGTATCAGGGCATCGGGCTTGGCAGGCGGCTGTTTTCGGCGGCCAAGGCACGTCTCGCCGACCACGGGCTGAAAGGCATGGTGGTGTGGGCGCTGGAAGACAACCAGAACGCGCTTGCCTTCTATGCCGGGGCCGGCGGCCGCGACATCGCCGAAGGCGTCGAGATTTTCGAGCAGAAGGCGCTCAAGAAGGTCGCCTTCGTCTGGGAGTGACCGCCGGGGAATAATCGGAAGGCGAAGCCCCCGACTCACGCAAAATCACGGCGCTGAAACATCTTGTGCCGATGATTGAACGCGTGGAGCGCCATCGCGTCTCTCCGGATGCATCTAAGCACCATTCGCCGCATTGCACCATTTTGCGCCGCCCGCTATCTCCTGCCAATCGAGAGAGGGACAAAAGCCATGCGCATCGAAGCCATAGCCACTGGAAAGAATCCGCCTGACGACGTCAACGTCATCATCGAGGTGCCGATCGGCGGCGAGCCGATCAAGTACGAGATGGACAAGGAGGCCGGCACGCTGTTCGTCGACCGCTTCCTGCACACCTCGATGCGCTATCCTGGCAATTACGGCTTCGTGCCGCACACGCTGTCAGGCGACGGCGACCCGATCGACGTGCTGGTCTGCAACACGCGCGCTTTGGTGCCGGGCTGCGTCATCAACGTGCGGCCTATCGGCGTGCTGATCATGGAAGACAATGCCGGCCAGGACGAGAAGATCATCGCGGTGCCGTCGCCGAAGCTGACACTGCGATACGAGAACGTCACCGAATACACGCAGCTGCCCGACATCACGCGCCAGCAGGTGCAGCACTTTTTCGAGCACTACAAGGATCTCGAGCCCGGCAAATGGGTCAAGATCGAGGGCTGGCACGATTCCAAATATGCCAAGAAGATGATCATGGACGCGATCGACCGGGCGAAGGCGAGCAAGTAGGTACCCGACTTCGTCATGCCGGGGCGGAGCAGCCGCGAAATGGCGCTTCGGTGATGTCCTCAGTTATCGACCCGGCCGAAAGCCGGCACGTTGCCGACCACCACGCGCTTGTCCTTGCCACAGGCGAAGCCTTTCGCCTTCTCGTCGGCGATCTTGCGCGCCTGGTCGTTGGCGGTGAGGTTGCCGGTGGCCAGCACCAGGCCGACGGTGCAGCCGTCACGGGCGTCCATCTGGGCGACCTTGGCGACGAGCAGCACCTCGGTCTTCTTGGTCTCGTCCTCGGGATCGCTGATCGAGCGGCGGTGGATGACCGCGAATGGCACGGCTTTGTCGCCATTGGTTTCGATGCGCCACTCGACCTTGGCCCCAGACGAATTCAAGGCCGAAAAACTTTCCCAGGCGGACGTCATGTCGCCGCCGGGCGGAAAGCCGTAGAACAGCGATTCGCGGGCGTCGTCATATCCGATCAGCACGGAATAGCCGCGATAACCGGAGCAGGCGAGGTCGGCCCAGTCGCCGTCGCCCTGCTCGGCCTGCGCATAGGTCACGCAGTCCTTCTTCCAGTCGAGGTCGGTGTAGGCGCTGGATATCTCGCCGGCTTGTGTCGCCTGGCAGAGGCCGGCGAAGGTAAGCGGGATCAACAGGCTGCGCATCGCGGAGATCTCCGTTGGAGGTCGTCCCAGCGTATCGCCAATCGCTATTTCTTCAAGCTCGCTTCGATCAGCAGGTCGGCGTTGCGGGCAACCGACTGCGCCGGTCCGCCAAGGCCGAACAGCTGGCCGCTGATATAGGCGCCTTCGATCAGCAGCAGCAGCCCGTCGCCCAGCGTGTCAGGGTCTTGCGCGCCCATCGCAGCCGCCATGGCGCGCAGGCGGCGGCGCAATTCCTGCTTGTTGGCCTCACTGACGACGCGGGCCGGATGGCTGTGGTCGGGATATTCGACCGCCGCATTCGTCATGCCGCAGCCGCGATAGTCCGCCACTTGCGTTTGCTTGCCGATGCGGGTCAGGAAAGCCTTGATCTGCGCGCGCGGGTCGCCGGGATAGGCGGCAACGGCCTCATCGAAACGCTCCCAGTATTCAAGATCGTATTGCCTGAGGTAGGAGGCGGCCAGCTCGTCCTTGGAGGGAAAGCTGCGATAGAGGCTGGGCTTGGTGACGCCGGCGCGCTTGACGATTTCGTCGACGCCGATCGCCCTGATACCTCGCCGGTAGAACAGGTCATAGGCCACGTCTAGGATCTTCTTGGCGGCCTTGGGTGGCGCGGAAGCATGACCGTCTCTGATGGTCAGTTCAATATTTTTGTCGCTTGGCATCATGGGACTCGATTGACAATGTTACCGATCGGTACGATACATACTCCCACCTTGCAACGTACCGGTCAGTAACATGATAGCTCAATCCCGTCCATTTGGCCAGCGCTACGCTTTCGTCGTGGTTGGGGTCATCTTCCTTTGCCTGCTGATCGCCGCCGGCCTGCGCTCGGCGCCTTCCGTCATGATGCTGCCGCTGGAAAACAGTTTCGGCTGGCGGCGCGACGTCATTTCGCTGGCCGCGGGCGTGGGCATCCTGCTCTATGGGCTGACCGGTCCGTTCGCCGCGGCGCTCATGGAACGCATCGGGCTGCGCCGCACGCTGCTGGCGTCGCTGGTGGTGATGTCGGCTTCGACCACGCTCAGCCTGCTGATGACCAAGCCATGGCATCTGTTCATCACCTGGGGCGTTTTTTCCGGCATCGGATCCGGCGCTGTCGCCAGCGTCCTTGGCGCCACCATCGTCAACCGCTGGTTCAAGACCAATCGCGGCCTTGTGATGGGGCTGATGTCGGCCTCCAGCGCCACCGGCATGCTGGTCTTCCTGCCGCTGATCGCCTCGCTGGCGCAAGCCGGCGGCTGGCAGCCCGTTGTCGTCGCCGTCGCGATCGCCACTGCTGCGCTGATCCCCCTGGTCTGGCTGCTGGTGCCGGAGCGCCCGGCTTCGATCGGCATGGTGCGTTATGGCGCCGAGGCGGATGATGTGCCGCCGACTTCGCTCGCGTCACAAGGCAATTTCCTGGCGCATACGCTCAACACGTTGCGCCGCGCCGCCGGCACGCGGGTGTTCTGGTACCTGTTCGCCACCTTCTTCGTCTGCGGCTTCACCACCAACGGGCTGGTTGGCACGCATCTGATCGCGTTCTGCGGCGACATGGGCATTGGCGAGGTGCAGGCCGCCGGCCTGCTGTCGATGATGGGCATTTTCGACCTGATCGGCACCACGCTGTCAGGCTGGCTCACCGACCGTTTCGACCCGCGCAAGCTGCTCGGCGTCTACTATGGCATCCGTGGCCTGTCGCTGATTTACCTGCCCTATTCCGGGTTTTCGGCGACCAGCCTGATCATCTTCGCCGTGCTCTACGGCCTCGACTGGATCGCCACAGTGCCGCCGACGCTGCGGCTGGCCAACGAAGCCTTCGGCGACCGCAGCGGGCCGATCGTGTTCGGCTGGATCGTCGCCGGCCACCAGGTGGGTGCCGCCACTGCCGCCGCCTTCGGCGGCACTATGCGTGAACTGCAAGGCAATTACGAACTGGCGTTCCTGATTGCCGGCATGACGGCAATCGCGGCGGCCTGTATTTCGCTCCTGATCAACACCAGCCGACCGGCCTTCGATCCGGAACCGCAGGCGGCTTGAGGCGCGTCGATATTCAGGTGAGGCCGGCCTGCAAACGGCGGCTTCCTGCGCTTCCGGTGCCCACGTACAAAAGTACGCTCCGCTCCGGTTCTCGGATCCACCATTTTCGACTCGGCCTGACCTGAATCTCAACACGCCTCAGCGTGTAAGAACTGGCGCGAGAGGCGTCTCAGTCGGGGTAGCAGACCATTGGAATGTTGGGCCAAACCGCCGCATCGCAGTTGGCGCTGGCCTGTCTCTGCTTGAAGGCGGCGCTGACCGGGCCGGTGACCACCGGGTCGACGCCGTCGGGCGCGTCGGCAAAGGCCTGCTGCGCGGAAGGCGTATTATCAGGCAGGACAGACCGCGCTTCCTTCAGCGTCGCGGCCGACTGCGCGGCGTTGGCCGCCAGCAGGACGGCAAAGGCAGCGGACGCGATCAGCGGCCAAAATCGGTTGAGTTTATCGGTCATGACGTTCGAACTGCCCGGGGCCTTAAAAGGTTCCCGCCTTGGTTAACAAAATCATTTCACACGCAGATGCTTAAGATTTGATGAGTATTTGGTGTCGCGCGTCCCCTTTCGCAACTGCGAAAAACCCTGTATGAGCCGCGCAACCGAAAGAGGCAGCGCCCTTGGCCTGCTGCCTGCAACGCTTCCGAGATCAGAATCATGAACCTCCGTAATATCGCGATCATCGCGCACGTCGACCATGGAAAGACCACCCTGGTCGATCAGCTTTTGAAACAGTCCGGCTCCTTCCGCGACAACCAGCGCGTCGCCGAGCGCGCCATGGATTCCAACGATCTCGAAAAGGAACGCGGCATCACCATCCTGGCCAAGGCGACCTCGGTCGACTGGAAGGACACCCGCATCAACATCGTCGATACCCCCGGCCACGCCGATTTCGGCGGCGAGGTCGAGCGCATCCTGTCGATGGTGGATTCGGCCATCGTGCTGGTTGACGCCGCCGAAGGGCCGATGCCGCAGACCAAGTTCGTCGTCGGCAAGGCGCTCAAGGTCGGCTTGAAGCCGATCGTCGTCATCAACAAGATCGACCGTCCCGACGCGCGCCATGTCGAGGTGGTCAACGAGGTGTTCGACCTGTTCGCCGCGCTCGACGCCACCGACGAGCAGCTCGACTTCCCGATCCTCTATGGTTCGGGCCGCGACGGCTGGGTGTCGGAAAACCCGGAAGGGCCCAAGGACCAGCAGCTCGCGCCGTTGTTCGACCTCGTCATCAAGCATGTGCCGGCGCCGACCGTCCATCCCGGTCCATTCCGCATGATCGGCACCATCCTGGAAGCCAATCCGTTCCTCGGACGCATCATCACCGGCCGCATCGAGAGCGGCACGCTGAAGTCCAACCAGGCCGTCAAGGTGCTGCACAATGACGGCACCCAGATCGAAACCGGCCGCATCTCCAAGATCCTCGCTTTCCGTGGCCTCGAGCGCCAGCCGATTGAAGAAGCGCAGGCGGGTGACATCGTCGCCATTGCCGGCCTGTCCAAGGGGACCGTCGCCGACACGTTCTGCGACCTGGCGGTGACCGAGGCGCTGCATGCACAGCCGATCGATCCACCGACCGTGACCATGTCCTTCCTCGTCAACGACAGCCCGCTGGCCGGCACCGAAGGCGACAAGGTGACCAGCCGCGTCATTCGCGACCGGTTGCTTCGGGAAGCCGAAGGCAATGTCGCGCTCAAGATCGAGGAATCGCCCGACAAGGATTCGTTCTTCGTCTCCGGACGTGGCGAATTGCAGCTCGCCGTGCTGATAGAGACGATGCGCCGCGAAGGCTTTGAAATCGCCGTCTCGCGTCCGCGCGTCGTCATGCAGAAGGGCGAGAATGGCGAATTGCTGGAGCCGGTCGAGGAAGTCGTGATCGACGTCGACGAGGAGCATGCCGGCGTCGTCGTGCAGAAGATGTCGGAACGCAAGGCCGAAATGGTCGAACTGCGCCCGTCGGGCGGCAACCGCCAGCGTATCGTCTTCCACGCGCCGACGCGCGGCCTGATCGGCTACCAGTCGGAACTTTTGACCGATACGCGTGGCACCGCCGTGATGAACCGGCTGTTCCATGCCTATGAACCCTACAAGGGCGAATTGCCCGGCCGCACCAACGGCGTGCTGATCTCCAACGAGCAGGGCGAGTCGGTCGCCTATGCCATGTGGAACCTGGAAGACCGTGGCCCGATGGTCATCGATCCGGGCGTCAAGGTCTATCAGGGCATGATCATCGGCATCCACAGCCGGGACAACGATCTCGAAGTGAACGTGCTGAAGGGCAAGAAACTGACCAACATCCGCGCCGCCGGCAAGGATGAAGCGGTCAAGCTCACCCCGCCGATCCGCATGACGCTGGAGCGCGCATTGGCCTGGATCCAGGACGACGAGCTGGTCGAGGTGACGCCGAAGACCATCCGCCTGCGCAAGCTCTATCTCGACCCGAACGAGCGTAAGCGTTTCGAGAAGTCGTCCAAGGCGGTCGGCGCGGCGTAAGGTTTTCCTTTTTCGACAACTGAGAGGGCGGAGCACCTGTGCTCCGCCCTTTTTCGTTCATCCACCAGCAGCCGAGATGATGGTCCGACGGTCGGGCTCGCCGGCGAGATGGATGCGGATTGTCGCTCCCTCTCGGGCCGGTTTGCGCAGGGCCTTTGCTCCATCCGGCCCGACGGTCAGCAACCTCCGTTCGTCCAGCGCCTGAAGCCGCGACCGCGAGATGCGAAGTTCGTTGGCAAGCAGCCGGTCGAGCCTCAGCGATACCGGCATTTCCAGACCGAGCCGGAGTTCCAGCGCCGTCGCGTCTTCCTTCATCTCGCCGATCACCTGCTTGCGCACGGCGGCGTCAGGGAACTCCTCGACGCGTCCCACCTGTTTGCGCAGGGCAACGATGTCGAAGGCATGGCTCCGGACCAGTGCCGGATCATTGCTTTCGAGTGCCGCGAGCAGCGCCGGCGCGATGTCGCGGCGGTTGCAGCGCTCGAAAATACCGAAATTCCAGGAATTGTCGCAATCGACGCAACGATAGATCAGCCACACGTCGATGCGCTTGCCGTTGGCGTTGACGCGGAATTTCCCGCTGCAGCGATAGGCTTTCACGCAGCCGCAGCGATTGCAGTTGATCAGGGGGCGTGGTGCGATTTCAGGCGCGATCGTCCAGTGGATGCGCAGGGCCGAAGACATGCCGGTAAGTCCTTCCCGTCGGGAAGTTCATCCGGTCGGCGATGTCGAGATGCCCATGCGGGCGCGGCGTGGCGGGTGGCTGCGGAGAATGTGAATACAGGTGTCGCTTGCAAAAAGCGTGCGACAGCGGTTCAGCAGTGCCAAACCGGTCTCGAACCGCCGCCCAGAAGAACACATGAAAACGAAACAGGCACTGCTGATGCGGCGCCATGCAGGTGTGTCGGGGGAGTTTGACGAGACCGGCGGTTACTGAGGCAAAGTGAGGCTCGAAATTGTTTCGCGGCGGCCCTTCTAGCGGCGTGACGCCGGGTCTGCAAGGGCTCCGCGAGCACGCGGCAGGTCAGCGCCCACGGCCCATATTGTCTTGCCTTTGCCAGAGCCGCAGCTGTCGGGTTATTGTGGCTGATCGAGCCCCAACGCAGAGACCTTCGCCATGCACCTCGCCTCACTGCTGATCTTCGCCGCCGCCTTGTTCGTGGCCGCCGGTTCGCCCGGTCCGTCGATCGCGGCGCTCGTCGCGCGCGTCATCTCGAAAGGGTTTCGCGATGTGTTTCCGTTCCTGCTTGCCATGTGGATCGGCGAAGGCATCTGGCTGTCGCTGGCTGTGTTCGGGCTGGCGGTGGTGGCGCAGACCTTCCATCTCGCTTTCGTCGTGGTGAAATGGGTTGGCGTCGCCTATCTCGCCTACCTCGCCTGGAAGATGTGGACGGCGCCCGTCGACGCCAAGGAAGGCGAGATGCCGCGCGAGGATTCGGCCGGCAAGCTGTTCTTCGCCGGCATGGCCGTCACGCTCGGCAATCCCAAGATCATGATGTTCTATCTGGCGCTGTTGCCGACCATCATAGACCTCGCTTCGGTCGGCCTCGTCGGCTGGGTCGAGCTGACGGCGACCATGGCGGTGGTGCTGATCGCAATCGATTTCGCCTGGGTGCTTGCCGCCTCGCAGGCGCGCAAGCTGCTCAGGAGCAAGCGCGCCATGAAGATCGCCAACCGCGTCAGCGCCACGACAATGGCCGGTGCCGCGGCGGCCATCGCGGCGCGGTCCTAGGGCAGTTCGCCGTTTTATGGAAACGTCGAACCACTCTAGCTCTTTTTTAACGCAATTCCTTAGGGAAAGCGCTACGCGCTTCTCCGGGGAAAACCGCTTCGCACTTTTCCTGGAATTGCTCTAAGCAGGCGTCAGCCCATCATGTTGATGATCGGCGCGATCTCGACGTTGCAGTTCGGCTCCATCAGGATCGGACACTCCCTGGCCTTGCTGGCCGCATCATCGATGTCCTTCGCCTCGATGATCGAATAGCCGCCGGTCGGGTTGCTGCCGCCATTGTTCTCGACCTTGCCGCCGGGCAGCACCGTCTTCGACATGCCGACAGGATTGCCGCGCTCGACCACGGCCGAGCCGAGTTTTCCGAACCAGCCTGTCCAGGCGTCGGTCATTGCTTTGCGGTCCGCTTCGTTCGCCGGCATCTTGCCCGAGCCATGATAGATGTAGAGAAACTTTGCCATGCTCTCCTCCCTGATCAGCGGCATCGAACCGACATGCGGTCATGCCGCCTGCCGATCATCGGGCCAAAATGACCAGCAGGCAATGAAAATTCGCCAGCGCTAATATTCGTCTCCGCGAGGTGATCGCCATATGCTACTCGACCGTCCTGAAGGTGGGCATCGGTATCCTGGATACCCGCCTTGCGGCGGCCTTCATCACTTGGGCAGAACGCCGGCCGTCGGAAATGCGGCACTCTTCGGCGCCTGCGGTCCGCCGGGATAGAATTTCGAGGCCGGGTTCTCCTGCATGAAATCATAGGCGACCATGCCGAGCGGCCGCTTTTGCCGTTCCGATGCCGCCTGATGCCAGGGGATCACCTGGCGCAGCGCCTCGAGTGCCGCGGTTGGCGCCTCACCGAATTTCCGCTGCGGGTTCTGCGCCTTGCGGATTTCCATCCAATAGCTTGCCGTCAACAGGTCCTGAGCCAGCAGGTGAAACGACAGATCGACCGCTTCGCGGGCGCGTTGCGTTTTGATGCGGGTCTGCGCTTCGAGGTCCTCGACGGTGGCGACGATGGCCTGGCCATTCGGTGTCACCGGCGTGCCGAGGTCGGCCAGTTCCTGCCAAAGATCGGTCGGCAGATAGCCGTCGAAGGTCGGGATATCCTTGCGCTCTTCGGGCTTCAGCACATCGACCGGCTTGACCACGGTGAAGAAGGGATTGCGGAAGCGCTCGATGCGCTGCGCCACCGCGACGCCAAGATTGGTGAGAGAGATGGTGAAAGCCTCGACCTGATTGGCCATGGGATAGGGATCCCAGTTGGCGTTGGAGAAGATATAGCCGGACTTGCCGTTACTCAGCGGTCCGCCCTTGATGTAATATTTCAGGAATTGCGGTGTGCTCAGCTCGGGCGAGCTCTGCGGCGTCAGGCCCGGCAGCACGGCTGGATTGTGATCCGACGAGTTGATGGAGAGCAGCACGGATTGGCGCAGATCCGCCCAGGCCTGCCAGACCGAGCCCTGACGCTGGCTGGAGGCGCGCATGCTTTCCGGGTCCTGGATGATGCGGGCCGCATCCTCATCGAAGAGATAGCTGCCCTTGATCATGTCCATGATCCTCGCCGCATCCCATGTCAGCCAGGGGTAAGGCCGCATGGATTGCACCGGCACCGATATCGGCGTCACGCTGGAATTCATGCCGTTCAGCCCCATGGCGTAGCTTAGGTCGGTCCATTCCAGCAGTTTTCGCGCGTCCTCCAGCAAAAGCACCGCCTGTGCCTGCGCGTAGGCATTGCTGCTGATCAGCGCGGCCTGGTCGGCGGCGAACGGTTCGAGCGGCTTCAGGCCGGCCTGCGAGAGGGCCTGCGCGGCCGGCATGCGAACGCCGTTGAGGTAGGCCTCGCCTTCGCCGACCATGGCCGCGCCGATATTGCCGAGTGTCGCGAGGTCACCTTCGCCGAGCGTGCCGCGCGATTGCACGACCGGCGTCACCCGCTTGTTCAGCATTTCGAGGAGCATATGCGTCAACTGCGGGCTGGCGGCTTCGTAGGACATGGTGTTGGCGCGGATCGCCATGATCGCGCGCACGAGCGCCTCCTCCTGCAGCTCCGGCCCGTAGCCTCTGTTGACCCCGCCCTTGAAGCGGGCGAGCTGCTGATCCTTGAGGAGCTTGCTGTTTTCCGGCGTCGTCGGGTCGCCGGAGAAGATCACCGTTTCGCGCTGGTCGCCGGCGCCACGGTTGAACCAGTAGATCGTGATACCTTCGGCGGCACCCTCGAGCAGCAGGCCGTAGGCATCCGCCGAGCGCTGCAGCGCTTCCGGGCTGAGTTCGACCTTGGCGCCGTTGCGGGCGATGTCGATGACTTGGTCGATGGTCAGGTCGTGGCCGGTCAACGTTACCGTCTTGGCCGCCGCCGTCTCGAAAATGGGCTGGTAGGCTGTCGCCGCCTCGAATGCATGGGCGGGTGGGAATGCGAGCGCCAGCGTCATGGTCAGGGCGCAAAGAACAATCCTGGGTTTGGCAATTCGGTCAAGCATAAGGGCTCCCATTCTCGAAGCGTTAGCCTCGGGCACGAAGTCACCCCTCGGAAATTTTGTTTCCCGGAAACCTAGCCGGCAGTGTCTGCCTGTCAACGCTTGATGAGAACGAGGACCGATGGTGGAGCGCGCGTGGCCCTATCGCGCCATGGCGTGATATTCGTCGTTCGGCCGCATGTCGATCGCGGCCGCGACACGATTCGACATGTTGAAGAAGGCCGCGGTCGAGGCGATGTCCCAGATGTCGCGATCACTGAAGCCGGCCTGGCGCAATGCAGCGCGGTCGGCCTCGACGATCCTGGCCGGCTCTTGCGTCAACTTGACGGCGAATTCGAGCATCGCCGTTTGCTTCGGGGAAAGGTCGGCCGCGCGGAAATTCATCACCATCATCTCGCCGAGCAAGGGATCGCCCGAGAGCTGACGCACCGCAGCGCCATGGGCGGTCAGGCAATAGTAGCAGTGGTTGATGGAGGAGACGGCGACAGCGATCATCTCGCGTTCCAGCTTCGACAGGCCGGATTCGCCCAGCATCAGGTCGTTATACATGTCGGTGAAGGCGCGCAGCTTCTTGTCGTCGAAGGCATAGGCCCTGAGCACGTTGGGGACGAGCCCGAGCTTTTCCTCGCATTTGGCGAAATAGGCTTTTGTCGGCTCGCTCAGCTCTCCCGAGGCCAGGTCAAGCGCGGTGATTTTGCCGGTCATGGATCATTTCTCCTCGTCAGGCGATGCCTTGCCGCCGAATTCCGATAATTCTTAGCAAGCCGTCAAACCTTTGTCGCCAAACAGCGGTCATCTGCTACCATAGTCGCAAAAGCATGCGACGGGAGGGAAGAAGCGTCATGGCCAGTGTGAAGTCCGCAGCCAAGTCGAAGAAGAAGGCACCTGCGGCGAAGATCGAGGACAGACCGGCCAGGCTCACCGATTACCTGCTCGCCCGCGCGCCGGCGGAGGATATCGCCGCCTACGACGTGACGGACCTCGAACGTGCCGCCGATCTCGCCGGCCAGGCGGTCGCCGTTCACAAAAAGGGTGAGTGCGTCGTCGCCGTCGAAGCCGATTCGGGCGTCGTTCGCGAAGGCCGCCCGGTGACCGTCATCACGGTCGTCAACGACAACATGCCGTTCCTGTTCGATTCCATCCTCGGCGAGGTCACAGAGACATCAGGTGAACCGACCCTGGTCACCCATCCGGTGATCACGGTTCGCCATGGCAAGACGGGTGTGGACGAAATCCTCGGCGACGGCAATTTCGCCAGGGATGACGGAAGCCATGACCGGCTGAGCGTGATCCATGTCCACATTCCCCGGCTGACGCCGGAACAGGCAAATGGCTTGACCGAGCGGCTGCGCAAGATGCTTGGACAGGTCCACGCCGCGGTCAACGACTGGCGGCCGATGCTGGCCCGGCTCGATCAGGCAATCTCCGAATTCCGCTATTCGGCGGTGCCGCTCGACAAGAAGAGCGTCGCCGAGGCCATCGCCTTCCTGGAGTGGCTGCGCGACGACAACTTCACCTTCCTCGGCATGCGTGAATTCAAATACACCGGCGGCGAGGAAAGCGGCAATCTGGAACGCGCCGAAAAGCCCGGCCTCGGCATCCTGACCGACCCGGACGTGCTGGTGCTGAGGCGCGGGACCGAGGCGGTGACGACGACGCCGGAAATCCGTGCTTTCCTGCACGGACCGGAGCCGCTGATCGTCACCAAGGCGAATGCAAAGTCGCTGGTGCATCGGCGCATCTATCTCGACTACATCGGCGTCAAGACCTATACCGCCAAGGGTGCGCTGGCGGGCGAACTGCGCATCGTCGGCCTGTTCACCTCGACCGCCTATACGCGGTCGGTGATGAAGATCCCGTATCTGAGGTCCAAGGCCGAAACCATCATCGCCAAGTCCGGGTTCGACCGCCATGACCACTCCGGCAAGGCGCTGATCAACGTGCTGGAAAGCTACCCGCGCGACGAGCTGTTCCAGGTGCCGGTTCCGATCCTGCGCAAGCATGCCGCTGCCATTCTCGGCCTGGTCGAACGGCCGCGCGTGCGAGCGCTGGTGCGCGCCGACCAGTTCGACCGTTTCGTCTCGATCCTCGTCTTCGTGCCGCGCGACCGCTACGACAGCGTCGTGCGCGAGAAGATCGGCGCCTATCTGAAAACCGTGTTCGAGGGCCGGCTGTCGGCCTACTACCCGGCCTTCCCCGAAGGCGGGCTGGCGCGCGTTCACTTCATCATCGGCCGCTCCGGCGGCAAGACGCCGAAGGTCGAGCAGGCGACGATAGAGGCGGCGATCCGCGACATCGTGCGCACCTGGGAAGATGCGCTTGCCGACGCAGCGGAAGCCAGCGGCAGCGATCCGGCGTTGAAAGCGATCGCCGCGCGGCTGCCGGAGAGCTACCGGGATACGTTCAGCGCGGCGGTGGCGCTGGCCGACGCCGGGCGTATCGCCAAGATCAGCGCCGGCAATCCGATCGCCATCGACTATTACCGCCATGCCGAGCAGAAGCCACACCAGGCGGCGCTGAAGATCTATCACCATGGCAGCCCGGTGGCGTTGTCGCGGCGCGTTCCGGTGCTGGAGAACATCGGCTTCCGTGTCATCAGTGAGCGCACCTTCGAGGTCGGCGACGACCAGTCGGGCTTGGTCTTCATCCACGACATGGAGCTGGAGAACAGCTACGGCAAGCCGATCGACCTCGCCGACGGCGGCGCGCTGTTCGAGGACGCTTTCCTGTCGGTATGGCGCGGCGATGTCGACAATGATGGCTATAATGGCCTTGCCCAGACCGCCGGCCTGTGGTCGGGCGAGATCACGATCCTGCGCGCCTATGGCCGCTATTTGCAGCAGGTCGGCATTCCGCAGAGCCAGGATTTCATTGCCGCGGCGCTCAACCGCTATCCCGAGATCGCGCGCGGCCTGCATGACCTGTTCATCGCGCGGCTCGGCCCGACGGCGGAAACGGAAGGCGTGGTGGCGGCCAAGCACCTCAAGGCCAAGATCAGGGATGCGCTGGAAGATGTGCCCAACATCGACGACGACACCATCATCCGCCGCTATTTAAATCTGATCGAAGCCTCGCTGCGCACCAATCATTTCGTTGCCGATACGAAAGAGAAAGGCCAGTCGCTGGCGATCAAGCTCGAATCGCAGGCGGTCGAGGGATTGCCGGCGCCGCGGCCATGGCGGGAAATCTTCGTCTACGGCTCCGAGGTCGAAGGCCTGCATCTGCGCTTCGGCCCGGTGGCGCGTGGCGGCTTGCGCTGGTCGGACCGCGCCCAGGACTACCGCACCGAAGTGCTCGGCCTGGTCAAGGCGCAACAGGTCAAGAATGCCGTCATCGTGCCTGTCGGCGCCAAAGGCGGCTTCTATCCCAAGAAGCTGCCGATGAGCGCCGGCCGCGACGCCATTTTCGAGGCCGGCACCTCGGCTTACAAGAACTTTGTCTCCAGCCTGCTGTCGATCACCGACAATATCGGCCTGGACGGCGTCATTCCGCCGGCCGGCGTAGTGCGCCGCGACCAGGACGATCCTTATTTCGTCGTCGCCGCCGACAAGGGCACGGCGACCTTCTCCGACACCGCCAACGCCATCTCGGAGAAGCACGGCTTCTGGCTCGACGATGCCTTCGCCAGCGGCGGTTCGGCCGGCTACGACCACAAGAAGATGGGCATCACCGCCAAGGGCGCCTGGGAAGCGGTCAAGCGGCATTTCCGCGAGATGAACCGCGATGTCCAAACCTCGCCGTTCTCTGTTGTCGGTGTCGGTGACATGTCGGGCGACGTGTTCGGCAACGGCATGCTGTTGTCGCCGAAAACGCGGCTGATCGCCGCCTTCGACCATCGCGACATCTTCATCGATCCGGATCCTGACATGGCGGCCTCGATGGCCGAGCGCGAGCGCATGTTCGCGTTGCCGCGTTCGAGCTGGCAGGACTATGACAAGACCAAGCTGTCGGAAGGCGGCGTCATCGTCTCGCGCAACCAGAAGTCGATCTCCTTGCCGGTGGCCGCGGCGGTCGCGATCGGCCTCGCCAAGACGACCGCCACGCCGGTCGAGATCATGACCGCCATCCTCAAGGCGCCGGTCGACCTGTTGTGGTTCGGCGGCATCGGCACGTATCTCAGGGCGTCGACCGAAACGAATGCCGAGGTCGGCGACCGCGCCAACGATGCCGTCCGCATCACCGCGCTCGACGCGCGCGCCAAGGTGATCGGCGAGGGCGCCAATCTCGGTGTGACGCAGCGCGCACGCATCGAGTTCGGCATGAATGGCGGCCGCTGCAATTCCGACGCCATCGACAATTCGGGCGGCGTCAACTGCTCCGACGTCGAGGTCAACATCAAGATCGCGCTGGCGTCCGCCATGCGCAAGGGATCGCTGACACGTCCGGCGCGCAACAAGCTGCTGGCCGAGATGACCGACGAGGTTGGCGGCCTGGTGCTGTCCAACAACTACCAGCAGACGCTGGCGCTTTCGATCGCCCGCAAGCGCGGTCTCGC
This sequence comes from Mesorhizobium sp. B2-3-13, assembly GCF_006442195.1. Lineage (NCBI taxonomy): Bacteria > Pseudomonadati > Pseudomonadota > Alphaproteobacteria > Hyphomicrobiales > Phyllobacteriaceae > Mesorhizobium > Mesorhizobium sp. B2-3-13. The sequence goes on along the minus strand of NZ_VFVQ01000003.1, from coordinate 314,015 downwards.
CGACATCGCGCATCAAAGCCGCTTCATGACGGCGCTGGAGGCGCGCGGCCTGCTCGATCGTGTGGTCGAGACGTTGCCGTCGCCGGTAGCCCTTGCCGAGCGCGAGGCACGCGGCGAGCCGCTGACCCGGGCCGAGCTTGGCGTTCTGCTCGCCTATGCCAAGATCGTGCTGTTTTCCGACATCGTCGCCAGCGACGTGCCGGACGATGCGCATTTCGACCGCGATCTGATGGGCTATTTCCCGGACCGGATGGCGAAGAAATACGCTTCCGAGATCCACGGTCATCGGCTGCGCCGCGAGATCATCGCCCGTGTCGTGGCCAACGACCTGGTCAATCGCGGAGGGCCGTCCTTCGTCAACCGGCTGCAGGAAGCGACGGGGCGCACTGCCGCCGATGTGGTGCGCACCTTCGCCGTGGTGCGCGATGGCTTTGCGCTGCCGGCGCTCTATCGCGAGATCGACGCGCTCGACAACCAGATCGACGGCCAGGTGCAGCTCGATCTCTACCAGATGGTGAGCCGGCTCATCTATATGAGCAGCGGCTGGTATCTGAAGAACGATGCCGGCACGGCACCGCTCGGCCAGCGCATCGCCGAACTGCAGGAGGCGCGCAAGGCGCTGGAGCCCAAACTGGTATCGCTGCTGCCGGCTTTTTCCCGCGAGCGGATCGAGGAGAAGCGGCACGGGCTGTTCAAGGCTGGCGCCCCGGAGAAGCTGGCCGAGCAGCTGGCGATGAGCGAGGCGGCGGAGCTCATCCCCGATATCACGCTGACGGCGCGCACCGCCGGTGCCGATATTGTCGCGGCCGCCAGGGCGTTCTTCGCCGTCAGCGACGCCTTCCGCATCCCGCGCGTCGAGGATGCGGCGCGCTCGATCACGCCTTCGGACTATTATGATCAACTCGCTCTGTCCCGCGCCACCGACACGATCGGCGCGGCACGGCGCGGTATCGCGGTCGCCGCGCTCACCGGCCAGTCCAAGGCGGCCGATCCGGTGGCGGCCTGGCTCGAAGCCGGCGGCGAGCGGGTGGCGCGCATCCGCGATCGGCTACAGGCGCTGACGGAAGGCGGCGACATCACCGTGTCGCGGCTGTCGGTTGCGTCGGGCCTGATGAGCGATTTGACGGGAATGTGAGCCAGCGCTTGTCCATTTGCATGAACATTCGAAACATGCAGACATGGCGCCCGAAATGGGCGGAGCGGGTGCCGGGGGAATCACTATGGCGGTAGAGACAATCCAGCGGGCGTCCGGGCGCGGCATTTGGGGGTGGATGTTCTTCGACTGGGCGGCGCAGCCGTTCTTCACGGTCGTCACCACCTTCATTTTCGGCCCCTATTTCGTTTCGCGCATGGCGGGCGATCCCACCACCGGCCAAGCCGTCTGGGGCTATGGCATCGCCGCTGCCGGGCTGGTCATCGCGGTGCTGTCGCCGGTCCTCGGTTCGATCGCCGACCAGACCGGACCGCGCAAGCCATGGATCGCCTTCTTCGCCGCGATCAAGGTCACCAGTCTCACCTTGCTCTGGTTCGCCGCGCCCGGCTCGAACCTGTTCCTGATCGTGGCGCTGTTCTCGCTGGCGTCGGTGGCGGCGGAGTTTTCCACCGTCTTCAACGATTCCATGATGCCGCGCCTGGTGCCGAAGAGCGAGATCGGCCGCATCTCCAACGTGGCCTGGGGCCTCGGTTATCTCGGTGGCATGATCGCACTGATCTTCGTCGTCACCTGCCTGGCCGGCTCGCCGGAAACCGGCAAGACGATCATCGGCATCACCCCATTGTTCGGTCTTGACCCGCAGCTGGGCGAGGATGCCCGCGCCACCGGGCCGCTGTCGGCCGGATGGTATTTCCTGTTCATCCTGCCGATGTTCTTCTTCACGCCCGACGCCATCAAGGGCATCCCGATCGGGCCGGCGGTGCGCGAAGGCCTGTCGGAGCTGAAATCGACGCTGGCCGAGGTGCGCAAGCGTGGCGGCATCTTCCGCTTCCTCGTCGCCCGCATGATCTACCAGGATGGCGTCAATGCGCTGCTGGCGCTGGGCGGCACCTTCGCGGCGGGCATGTTCCAATGGTCTATCACCGAAATCGGCATGTTCGGCATCATCCTCAACGTCGTCGCCATCTTCGGTTGCTGGATCGCGGCGCGGCTCGACACCGGCCTGGGTTCCAAGGCGGTGGTGATGATTTCGTTGGTCATGCTGTCCATCGCCACCATCGGCGTCGTCTCGACCGGCCCGGGCTTCACGCTGCTTGGCCTGATCCAGCTTTCGACCGCCGACTCGGGAGGCCTGTTCGGCACGGCGGCCGAAAAGGCCTACATCATGTACGGCCTGCTGATCGGCCTGGCTTTCGGGCCGGTGCAGGCGTCGTCGCGCTCCTACATGGCGCGCAGCGTGACCGCAGCCGAATCCGGCCGCTATTTCGGCATCTATGCGCTAGCCGGCCGGGCAACCAGTTTCCTGGCGCCGTTCATGGTGGCGACGATTACCGCAACCAGCGGCTCGGCGCGGCTCGGCATGGCGGCGATTATCCTGTTCCTGGCCATCGGCATGGCGATCCTGGTTCGCACGCCGTATCCCGCGGATCGGCCAGTTGAATAGCAGCGCCTCTTCCTTCTCCCACAACAAGGGGAGAAGGGAAGAAGCTCCTCAATGCCGGAAATGCCGCACGCCTGTGAACACCATGGCGATGCCGTGTTCGTCGGCGGCGGCGATGACGTCGTCGTCGCGCATCGAACCGCCCGGCTGGATCACGGCGGTGGCACCGGCTTCGATGGCCGACAGCAGGCCGTCGGCGAAGGGAAAGAAGGCGTCCGAAGCGACCACCGAGCCCTTGGTCAACGGCTCCGCCATGCCTGCCGTCTCCGCCGCGTCGACCGCCTTGCGCGCGGCGATGCGTGAGGAATCGACCCGGCTCATCTGGCCGGCGCCGATGCCGACGGTGGCACCGTCCTTGGCATAGACGATGGCGTTCGACTTGACGTGCTTGGCGACGCGGAAGGCGAATTTCAGATCGGCCATTTCGCTGGGCGTCGGCGCGCGCTTCGTCACCACCTTCAGATCGAGGTCGTCGACCACGGCGTTGTCGCGGCCCTGGACGAGCAGGCCACCGGAAACCGACTTGACCGTCGTGCCTGCCGTGCGCGGGTCGGGCAGGCCGCTGGTGACCAGCAGGCGCAAATTCTTCTTGGCAGCTATGATTGCCGCGGCCTCGTCGGTGGCGTCGGGGGCGATGATCACCTCGGTGAAGGTTTTCACGATTTCCTCGGCCGCCTCGGCGTCAAGGGCGCGGTTCAAAGCGACGATGCCGCCGAAGGCCGAGACCGGGTCGCAGGCGAGCGCCTTGGCGTAGGCCGCTTTCAGCGACGTACCTTCGGCCACGCCACACGGATTGGCGTGCTTGATGATGGCGACGGCGGCCGAGCGGTTCGGATCGAACTCGCCGGCCAGTTCGAAGGCGGCATCGGTGTCGTTGATGTTGTTGTAGGATAGCTGCTTGCCCTGCAGCTGCCGCGCCGTGGCGACGCCCGGCCGTTTGTCGCCATTGACGTAGAAGCCGGCATCCTGATGCGGGTTTTCGCCGTAGCGCATGACCTCGGCAAGCCTGCCGCCGAAGGCGCGCCAGGTCGGATGCTCGATCTCCAGCGCCTCGGCGAACCAGCCCGAGATCGCCGCGTCATAAGTGGCGGTGCGGGCGAAGGCCTTGGCCGCCAGCTTCTTGCGGAAATCCAGCGACAGCGAGCCGATGTTCATCTCCAGCGCGTTGAGCACCGCGGCGTAGTCGCCGGGATCGGTGACAATGGCGACATAGGCATGGTTCTTGGCCGAGGCGCGGATCATCGCCGGGCCGCCAATGTCGATATTCTCGACGATCGCCGCGTAGTCGGCGCCGGAGCGGCGGACCTCCTCGAACGGATAAAGATTGGAGACGACGAGATCGATCGGCTCGATGCCGTATTTGCGCATCGCCAATGCATGCTCGGGATCGTCGCGCACGCCAAGCAGCGCGCCGTGCACGGACGGGTGCAACGTCTTGACGCGGCCGTCCATGATCTCGGGAAAACCGGTGAGCTCGGAGACATCGCGCACCGCCATGCCGGCTTCGGCGATCGCTTTTGCCGTGCCGCCGGTGGAGACGAGCTCGACGCCGGCCGCGCCCAGTGCCCTGGCGAAATCGATCAGGCCGGTCTTGTCGAAGACGGAGAGCAAGGCACGGCGGACGGGAACGAGGTCCGGGGCGGGAATGTTCTTGGCGGCGACGGCCATTGGCTGGCGGCCTTTCACGGCTGGTGTGATGGATGCCCGCGCCGTAGCATATGAGGCCCGGAAATCAAGCGTCGCGCGTCATTCGACGGTTTCATATGAAATTGAGGGCATCCAGTATAGGCTCATGTGCTCGCGATGGAGGAAAACCTATGGCATTCGTGCGTATTGGCCAGTTCAGGGCGTTGCCGGACACGACGGAGCGGTTGCGGGCCGTCTACGAAGCCGAGGCGGTCCCCGCCATCCGCGCTGCCAAGGGCAATATCAGCGCCGTTCTGCTGCAGCAGCACCAGGCGCGCGACACGTTCATGGCAATCACCGTTTGGAGCACGGCAGAGGATGCCGAGCGCTATGACCGAAGCGGCGAGGCGGCGGCGATGGTCGACAAGATCCGCTTCGCCTTCGCCGGCCCGCCATCGCTCAGCACCTATGACGCCTTCGGTATCCCGCAGCAGGCTTGAGCCGACTGGTTTGGCGGCGCTTCAGTTGTTTTCCGGATAACCGGCGATCTTTGTCCGCGTCAGCTGCCAATGGACTTCGGCAATGTCGGACGCCTTGAAGGCGAGCACGATCTGGCGGCTGCGGCGCGGCCCGCCCAGACCGGCGAAATAGATCGATTCCTCAACTTCGGGCACCACCTCGTCCGAGGTGAACACCCAGGTGTCGGCCAGATCGGCGGTCAGCACCAGCCGCTCCTGTTCGTCTTGCAGCAGATTGATGTCCGGATGGACGTGAAAGCGCACTGTGATGAAATCGCGGCCGCTGTTGCGGATCGCGGCGTTGCCGGGCCGCTGGAACCGGTCCCGGCCCGCCAGCACATTGCCGTCCGAGGAGAGTTTCAGCTCACGTTCGTGCAGGAAGCCGAAACGCTGCAGATATCCGTCATGACGGGCGATGAAGCCGTGGACGCCCTTCTGGTCGATGCGCTTACACTGCACTTGCTGCGGGCCGCCGATCAATGGTGATCCCAACTGGTCGTTGACCCGCAGCGCGTGGGTGAAACGCGCCGAAGACGTGTCGTTGATGGTGGCTGTCGAATGCGCTGCGGTGGCGCGGGCCAGTGGCCGGAACTCCGCGGCGCCGTAGGTGTCGATGCCGGCATTGACGATATAGTGCTGGCGGCCCGACGACAGTTCGAAGGCGAGGCAGCCGGCATGGGCTGCATTGGACACGTCGACCGGCGGCGGCAGGCCGGTATCGGCGATCACGGTGGCGCCGCCGATCGCCAGCCGTTCATAGCCCGAATGCGGTGCATGCAGCAGCGGGGAGCCGGCGGTGTCGTCATGGCGCAGGATGGTGGCGATGCGGTCATGGATTGTGGCGCCCATACCGTTGAAGCGGGCGAGGCTGCCATCCTGATGACGGAAGAAGCGCAGCGCCGGCAGCATGCGGTCGATGGCGCCGATCAGCGCCTGCGGCGGCGCTTCGGCCTGGTTGGCGTAGGTCTGGCGTAGCGGCAGGAGGTCGGCGAGGATTTCCAGCACAGCCATTGGATTGCGCGAGATATGGCCGCCGTCGGCAAGGATCTGGCGATTGAGTTCCCCGGCAAGGTTGCGGGTGGCGCCGCGCAGCGCGGAAGCCGGCGCCGGCAGGGACAGTGCCGCGAAGGCCAGCGCGATGCGGGCGCGCAGCCGGTCCTTGCCGTCGGGCATTTCGCGCGCCATCGACCTGAGATAGCGGATCTGCATGGCCAGCGATTTCAGGAACGCGCGGTAAAAGGGGAACTCGGCGCCCTGCAGCACGACGGAGGAATGCTGCAGCCAGGCGATGATGCGTTTGGCCGTCGTGCCTGGCTCCCAGGCGATGCCTGAAATATGGTTGCCATGCATGGCGATCCAGTCGGAGACGAGCGCGCGGGCGTTTGCCGCGGCGAGCTCCGTGCCGGCGGCACGCATGTGGCGCAGCCAGCGGAAGCCATGCAGCGTCTTCTGCCACCCGTGATTGGGGACATTGATCTGGAAAGGGGATTTGCCGCCGGTCTCAACCAGATGGCCAGACAGGGGATAGCGGCCGTAATAGATCTCGAGTGCGATCTGCGGGTCGGCGAGGCGCAGGTCCGGCGGCGCGATCAGGACACGTTCGGGCGTGCGGCCGGAATAGCGCCAGCGATAGACCGGGCTGGCACGCAGGCGCCGGCGCGTCTTGCGCCAGAACTCCTTCGCGACCAGCGTCCATAGACGCGTCGTGTTGCTGGCAGCCAGTGCCAAAACCCCTCCTGATCGTCCTCTACCCCAAGCACAAGCTTATATGATTCAAGAACTTATGCGAAGGCGAATTCCATAGGACGGCGCCGGGTCCCCTGCTTTTGGACCGGTTCCTTCCTAAAAAAATCTGCAAATCCCAGTGCTTAGGCCGAGGTTCGACGCATGCGCGCGGCGAAGAAGCCGTCCAGACCGGAGCGCTCCGGCGCGCCGAGGTCAAGATCGGCGGGCGTGGTGCGCAGTGTGCCTTGCGGCGTCAGGAACGAATCGATGCCGGCGATCTCGCCTTGCCGCAGCGGATCGTCAATGACCGCAGCCGTGTCCTTGAGAAAGGAACGATGCAGTTCTTCGCCCTCGAGCGGATCGAGGGAACAATTCGAAAAGACGATCCTACCGCCGGGCCTGACCAGTGTAACGGCGCGCGCGAGCAGCCTGCGTTGCAAGTCGGCGAGTTTTTCGACGTCCGCCGCCGTCTTGGTCCACGGCACGTCCGGATGCCGCCGCACCGTGCCCGTCGAGGAACATGGCGCATCGAGCAGCACGGCGTCGAACAATTCGCTGGGCTCGTATTTGAGCAGATCGGCCTGGACGATGTCGGCGGAGAGGCCGAGGCGGCCGAGATTCTGCGCCAGCCGCGCCAGGCGGTTCTTCGAGGTGTCTACCGCTGTGACCCTGGCGCCAGCGAGAATGAGCTGCGCGGTCTTGCCGCCGGGCGCTGCGCAAAGGTCGGCGACGCGCAGGCCGGCGACATCGCCGAACAACCGGGCGGGAAGGCTGGCCGCAGCATCCTGGACCCACCATGCCCCCTCCGCGAAGCCCGGCAATTCCGTGACGGCGCAGGCTAGCTTCTCCACCCGAACCGTTCCGGTGGGCAGGACAATGCCGCCGAGCTTTTCGGCCCAGAGTTCGGCATCGGCCTTGACCGAGAAATCGACCGGCGCCTCGTGGCGATGGGCAGCCAGGATCTGCCGGGCCTTCTCGATGCCATAGGCGGCCTTCAGCCGGTCGGAAAACCATTTTGGCGCTTCGTCTGTGGCGGCAAGCGCGGCCGGAAGCTCGGCTTCCTTGGCTCGCGCCAGCGTGCGCAGCACGCCGTTGACCAGGCCGGAAAAACGCTGCGTGCGGGGGTCGGACTTGGCGTGGGTCACGGCTAGGTCGACGGCGGCGCTGTCGGGAATGTCGAGGAACAGGATCTGCGCTGCCGCCACATGCAATATGTGCGACAAGGCGGTCGCGTTGGGCGGCAGCGGCTTTTCCAGGCGCCGCGCCAGCAGTCCCGAGATGGTCATGCGGTAGCGCAGCGCGGTTACCAGTATGGCGCGCACCAGGCCACGGTCGCGCAAATCGAGGACCCTGTATTGCGGATGGCCGTTCTCGTGGTCGGTCAGGCCATCAAGCGGCGTGCGGGCATCGATGACTGCGGCCAGCAGCCGCGCCGCAGCCTTCCGCGCGGCGAGGCCGGCAACGAACTCGCCGCCGGCATTGTGTTCCTGATCGCCTGCAACCGTGCGTCGAGGTGCTCTGCCCGCCACGCTCACGACCACCGGCCCTTGGGCCCGGTCGGGTTGCGACCCCACGGATTGGATTTCGGGCTGGCCGGTTCGGCCGGCTGTTCCGGTTCGGCCGGCTTGCCCCACGGTCCAGCTGCTTGCGGCTCGTCCATTTGCGGTGGCGTCGGTGCCTGGCGCTGCGCGGTTCGCGGAGCGCCATCGCCCATCTGCTGCGCCATTGCCTGCAGGGCGGCGATGCGGTTGTCGGTGCTCGGATGGGTGGAGAACAGACTGTCCATGCGCTCGCCATGCAGGGGGTTGATGATGAAGAGATGCGCCATCGCGGGATTGCGCTCGGCATCGGGGTTGGGAATGCGTTCGGCCCCGCGGGCGATCTTGTCAAGCGCGGAGGCCAGCCATAGCGGGTGTCCACAGATTTCGGCGCCGCGCCGGTCGGCCTCGTATTCACGGGTGCGGCTGACCGCCATCTGCACGATCATGGCCGCGAAGGGCGCGACGATCATCGCCGCCAGCACGCCGACAAAGCCGAACGGGTTGTTGTCGCGGTTGCCGCCAAGGAAAAAGGCGAAATTGCCGAGCATCGAGATGGCACCGGCAAAGGTGGCGACGATGGTCATGGTCAGCGTGTCGCGGTGCTGGACGTGGGCGAGCTCATGCGCCATCACGGCGGCGACCTCTTCATGGGTCAGCCGCTGCAGCAGGCCGGTGGAGGCGGCGACGGCCGCGTTCTGCGGATTGCGGCCGGTGGCAAAGGCATTCGGCTGCGGATTGTCGATCAGATAGGTTTTCGGCATCGGCAGCCCGGCCTGTTTGGCCAGTGCCTGGACGATGGCGTAATATTCCGGCGCGTTCTTCTCGTCGACCTCGACGGCGCGGTTCATCGACAGCACCATCTTGTCGGCGTTCCAGTAGCTGAACAAATTGGTGCCGGCAGCGACCAGCAGGGCGATCATCATGCCGCCCGAACCGCCGATCAGGAAGCCGACGCCCATGAACAGCGCAGTCATGGCGGCGAGAAGCATGGCGGTGCGAATGGTGTTCATCGTCTGCTCCTGTCCGGATGGTGGTGAAAAAGGGTCGATCCTCGTGACGTCATCGCTATATGATGGGAAACGCCTGTTCCTGTTTCAATCCGCTCGAGATATCGCATGAACGATGAAACCAGTAAAACGCCAGCCGGCACGGATGACGGCGAGCCGCCAAAAGAGCTGACGCCCGCCGCCCGCCGCGCGCTGCAGGAAGCCGAGGCAAGGCGGCAAGACTACCGCCGCAAGGAAGCAGCACTGCCCCGGGAAATCGGCGGCCGCGGCGGCAAGGAACCCGGCCGCTATGGCGACTGGGAGGTCAAAGGCCTGACCAGCGACTTCTAGAGTGTGTTGATATTCAGATGAGACCGGCCTGCAAACGGAAGCTGCCTGCGCTTCCGTTGCTCACATACCTCAGTACGCTCCGTTCCGGTTCTCGGCAGCTTCCGTTTTCGACTCGGCCTGACCTGAATCTCGGCACACTCCAGGCCGCGCTGCACTCTAAGCTGCGTTGCGCTGGGGCTCGAGCGCAACCCAGCCGCGTTCGTCGACGGTGATGTCGATGTCATCGTAACCGGCGATCGTGGCATGCTGTGTTGCCAGGGGATGCTGGTGCGTGGCGTTGATCACCATGACCGACGCTCCCGCCGCCTCCGCCGCCGCGATGCCAGCCGGGGCATCCTCGAACACCAGGCAGTCACGCGCGTCGAAGCCAAGCCGTCTTGCGCCGAGCTGGAAACAGTCGGGCGCCGGCTTGCCACGGGAAACATCCTCCGCCGCGACGAGGACCCCAGGGACAGGAATGCCGGCGACCTTCATGCGTGCAAGCGCCAACGAGCGTGGCGCCGAGGTTACGATCGCCCAGCGCTCCGGCGGCAGCGCGTTGAGAAACGCCACGGCACCGGAGATCTGGAGGATGCCCTCGAGATCGTCGGCCTCGGCCTTCAGCAGTAAATCGGCTTCGTGTGTCGGGTCGACGCCCGGGAGTGCAAGGGCGGTGATGGTCTCGATCGCCCGCACGCCATGAATTGTCGGCAGGAAGGCCGCGACGTCGAGGCCGTGGCGCAGCGCCCAGTCGCCCCAGACCCGCTCCGCCGAGGCGATGGAATTGATGAGCGTGCCGTCCATATCGAAGAGGAAGGCGGCGAATTTTTTGCCAGCAAACATGATTTTCCTTGAAGTCCGGGGGAGGGTGTCGAGGGAGGACGCAACCGTAACGCCAAGGTGCCGACATGAAAAGGCGCGAGAGCGCTTTTGGGTCGCGATCCAGGGAACCACCGTCACCTCGCAACGTTTGAAATCGTACAATTCCCATCACGCGAACCAGGGACCACGCCCATGCTGATACGCCTCGGCTACGAGATCGCGATTGAATGCGCCGAGGCAACCCCGGTGATTTCTCTGCTCGAAATCCACAAGGACAGGCGGGCCGACATCAAGCGGCAGACACGTGTGCTCATCTCGCCATCGGTGCCGACCAGGCTCTATCACGACCTGCATGGCAATGCCTGCCGCCGTTTCACCGCGCCCGCCGGCGGCTTTCGCATCCTCTACGACGCGGTTGTCGAGGACAGTGGCGAGACGGACGAGGTCAACACGCTGGCCCGGGAAATGCCGGTCGCCGAGTTACCCGACGAGGTGCTCTTCTATCTCCTGGGCAGCCGCTATTGCGAGACAGATCATCTGAGCAATCTCGCCTGGCAGCTTTTCGGCCATCTTCCGTCCGGTTGGGCGCGGGTGCAGGCGATTGTCGACTATGTCCACAACCGCCTGTCCTTCGGCTATGGCTATGCGCGTTCGACCCGCACTGCCGCGCAGGCGCACGAGGAACGCGTCGGGGTGTGCCGCGACTTCGCCCATCTGGCCATCACGCTTTGCCGTTGCATGAACATTCCGGCGCGCTACGTGAACGGCTATCTCGGCGACATCGGCGTGCCGGCCGATCCGGCGCCGATGGATTTCTCGGCCTGGATGGAAGCGTTCCTCGACGGCAAGTGGTACACGTTCGATCCGCGCCATAACCGGCCCAGGGTTGGTCGCGTCGTCATCGCGCGCGGCCGCGACGCCACCGACGTTCCCTTGCTGCACAGTTTCGGCCCGCACCGGCTCACCTTGTTCAAGGTATGGACCTACGAACAGCAAGGCAGGCTGTTCAATCCACCCCACCGCGGTATCGACAGGACGGCCAGCGCGCAGATGCTGGCCTAGCTCTCGGCGTCAGCCATTTTCGGTTCGGCCTGACCTGAATCTCAACGCGTTGGCTAATGCATGTCGCCCGGAAGTGTCCTCGGTTCCGGGACAACGACATGCATTAAATCAGAAGCCTACAGCAGGTCGGGCGAATCCCATTCGCCGCGACATGCTGTAGGTTTGTGCCATGCCTCGCAACCCTGGGACAGTTGGTCCGCTTCGGCACAGAAGGCCTGTGCCGCAACAAGACGTCGCCAAGACTTCGGCGATTGCCTCGCCTCGAGCATGGTAAGCGTCTGGTAAACGCGGCGAGGATCGTGGTTTTTCGTTTACCAGTCGTTCACTTTCACGAAGGTCTAAAGCAAGCAAAAACAACAGCTTGATATCTGGCCGAAGGTGTCCCGGCGTGAGGCGGAGTCATCCGGCTGGAATCCTGCATTGCCCTGTCCGCGGCGACGAGGCCGAGGCAAGCGGAGGCTGTTGGATGCGGAATTACGGGGGTCTTGTTCACGCGTTCGCCAGAGATCGCGGTGGAAATTTCGCGGTCCTGTTCGGCTTTGCTGCCTCGGTCTTGGCGCTGGTCGCGGGCTTCTCGGTCAATGTCACGCAGCTCTACAATGCCAAATCGAGCCTGCAGGGCGTCGTCGACGCGGCGGTGACATCGACGGCACGTGACCTGACCACGGGTGCCATCAAGGAGGCCGACGCAAACAAATCCGTGCAGGCCTTTCTCGACGCCAACGCTACCGCCGGAATTCTGCAGGCCGGCCAAGTCGTTCTTGACCGGCTGATCGTCGACAAGATCGCAAAAACGGTCCAGGTGGACGCCCACGTCGATGTTGCCCTGTTCTTCCCGATTTTCGGCACGGACGATGCGAGGCAGGTCACTGCTTCGACAACATCGCTTTATTCGGACAAGACCATCGAAGTGGCGATGATGCTCGATGTAACCGGATCGATGGCCGGTCAGAAAATCAAGGACCTGAGGACCGCCGCCGCCAATGCGGTGGACAGCTTCCTGGGTACTCAGGACCCGAACAAGCCGCGCGTTCGCCTCTCCATCGTGCCCTACGCCAATTCGGTCAATACCGGCCAACTTGCGGCCAGCAGCGTCTATGTGGAAGCCAATGCCAGTCAGCGCAAGCAGGCACCCGGCAATGCGAGCGCTCAACCTGCTTCGGCATCCCCGCGCCCGGACAATTGCGCCACCGAACGCAAGGGGACCGATCAATATTCGGAGGCGGGTCCTGGCTCCAGCATGGTCAACCGCGACTATCTGTTGTCTAGCTTTGCCGCTAACACAAACACTGCGGCTTGCCCGGCCGCCGCACTCGTCCCTTTGACGGCTGACGTCGCCACGCTCAAGAATGTCATCAAGAATCTTGGCGCCTCGGGGGTACTGCCGGCCACATCGGCGTTCAATGGACCTGGTATATGCTGTCGGAAAGCTGGGGCGGCGTGCTCAATGCCTCTCAGCGGCCAGCCAAATTCGATCCCAAGAAAGTTGGCAAGTACGCGATCCTTATGACAGACGGCGAATTCAACCTGTCCTATTTCGACGCGACCAGCGTTGGCGGAGTCTATAACGATGCCGGCAAGGAAACGACCCGCACGGCCGCGACAAAACTCTGCGCCGCCATGCGCGACAAAGGCATAGAGATATTCACGATCGGCTTCAAACTCGATAAGACGAATGCCGCTTCGACGCTCCAGAACTGTGCCAGCCCCGATACCGGTTCAGTCAAGCACTTCTATCAGGCCGCCGACGGCGCCGAATTGGATTCGGCCTTTCAGACAATCGCCCGCAACATCGAAACCCTTGCTTTGACCAAGTAGAACCCAGCCCAAACGGAAAAGGCCGCCGCTTCTTTCGAAGCCGGCGGCCTTCCGTGTTTCCGTCCATGGCGCGGCTCAATGGCGATGACGTTCACGTCACCCGCCGCGCATCTCGCGCCTTAACGGGAAGACTGCTTCCCGAAAGTGCAATCCGCTGAGGCCACGTTCTGGAAAACGAAATCACTCGACATCGGATCACCTCCTTTCGATTTGTTGAACACACCCTCATGATGGGGTGCGTTGCAGCAAATGACAAGTGCCATGCTGAAAAAGGCATCCTTGCCGGAAGATGGCGCCGTATGCTTTGGCTTGCGATCCAGGTCCCGAACGGACAAGATTGAGCCATCGACAGCGGGGAAGGGTATGGACGCCACCGAAAGAGCTGCGCGCATCGTTCGAACGGTAGTCGAGGCGGTGAAGCCCGCCTTCGCGGTCAGGCTGTGGACCGGCGAGCGGATCGGCCCCGCCACCGGCCCCGTGCTCGTCATCAACGACCACGACATCGTCTGGCAGATCGTTCGCCGACCGTCCCTGTCGACCCTTATCGAGATGTGGATTTCCAAGGCAGTCGACATCGAGGATGGATCGCTGTTCGATTTCTACGCCCTGCCTTCGACGGGCAAGCTGCGGTCGAAGCTGAAGACATTGCCGAAACGGGCGCTTCTGCGTGACTTGCCGGCGGTGCTGTTTTCGAGAAAGCAGATGACGTCGCGGGTTGATCTCGCTGGTCGCAACCCGTTCGTCAGCGGCTCCAGCAAGGAGGCGATCCAGCATCACTATGATATCTCGAATGCCTTCTACGGGCTCTTTCTCGACGAGCGCATGGTCTATAGCTGCGGGTATTTCCAGGATTTCGCAAACGGCATCGACGAGGCGCAGGTCGACAAGCTCGACCATATCTGCCGCAAGCTTCGGCTGAAACCGGGTGAAAGATTGCTCGACATCGGCTGCGGCTGGGGCGCGATGCTGATCCACGCCGCGAAAAATTATGGTGTCGTCGGACACGGCGTATCGCTGTCGCAAGCCCAGACCTCACTAGCCCGCGAGCGCATTCGCGCCGAGGGTCTGGAGGACAAGATCACCATCGAGATAAAGTCCTACGCAGAGCTCACCGGCACCTTCGACAAGATATCGTCCATCGGTATGTTCGAGCATCTGGGCCTGGCAAACCATGCGGCCTACTTCTCCGCTGTCCACCGGCTGCTGAAACCGGGCGGAATCTATCTGCATCACGCCATCACAAGGCGCAGCAAGGGCGACATCAAGAAGACCCTGCGCAAGGGGCCGGAATACAGGGCGCTGATCAAATACATCTTCCCGGGTGGCGAGCTCGATACGGTCGGCATGACGCTAGGCAATCTCGAAGCGCACGGCTTCCTCGTCTACGATGTCGAGAATTTGCGCGAGCACTATGCCCGCACCTGCAGGCTGTGGGCCGAGCGTCTGCAGGCGCGGTTTGGCGAGGCAATCGCCGAGGTCGGCGAAGCCAAGGCGCGGCTGTGGCTGCTTTACCTGAGCGGCTGCTCCATCACCTTCGAACGCGCCTCGGCGCAGATATTCCAGACCGTCGCCACCAAACGCGCGCGAGGCCCGAGCGGCCTGCCACCGACCCGGGCGGACCTTTATCGATAGGCTGGGTCGGCAGGTCAGACAAACCGCATCGGCGCACCGATCTCGACACGGCCAGGCTGGTCGACGGTGCAATAGACGCCGAGATTGTGGCCGTTGTGGCGGGCCAGATTGCGCAGGATCCCTGGATCATTGTCGAAACCGTCCTGGGCGATGATGGTGAAGCCGCAGCGGCGGCACGGCTCGGAGATGGTCAAGACCAGGTCGCCGATGGCGAGCTTTCGACCGATCCATTCGGTTTCGGGAAACGAGCCCTCGACCGGAGCGATGTCGACGACGATGTTGGGGCGGAAGCGGCGCGGATCGGCGGCCCCTTCCGGATGCAGTGCCTTCAGCCGCGCCAGCGATGCCGTGGTCAGGAGATGGATCGGCGCCTTGCGGTAGCGTTCCGCGGTCAGCGGACCGGCATAGCCTGCCGCATTCTCCCTGCGGAACGGCCGGATCGAGGCGCCGAAGCCGAGATAGGCCGACACGGCGCGGTTGCATTCGGCGCTGGGTGCGGCGAGCCAGTCGCCATCGGGGATGGCGATTTCCAATTCGCCGCCGTGGCTCAGCCGGGTGCGGATGCTCGGCACCTTGTGCCATTTGGCGTCACGATCGGGCCGGGCGATCTCGTTGTCCGAGATATCGACGAGGCCGAACATACGGTCGCCCTCGATGCTGTGGGTGCCGACCAGGATGGCGTCCTGGCGCTCGCCGGCGAGCGAACTCGCCGGATAGCGCCACAACTGGGTGACGGTGCCCAATGCCGCGTCTTCCCGCATCAGCCCTTCTTGTTCTGCCGGTTGGCGATGAGATCGTCGACCACGGCCGGATCGGCAAGCGTCGAGGTATCGCCGAGTGCGGAAAAATCGTCCTCGGCGATCTTGCGCAGGATGCGGCGCATGATCTTGCCCGAACGCGTCTTGGGCAGGCCGGGCGCGAACTGGATCTTGTCGGGCGTCGCGATGGCGCCGATCTCCTTGCGGACATGGGCGACGAGTTCCTTGCGCAACTCTTCGCTCGGCTGCTCGCCGGCCATCAGCGTGACATAGCAATAGATGCCCTGGCCCTTGATGTCATGGGGATAGCCGACCACGGCGGCCTCGGAAACCTTGTCATGACTGACCAGAGCCGATTCGACCTCGGCCGTGCCCATGCGGTGGCCGGAGACATTGATGACGTCGTCTACGCGGCCGGTGATCCAGTAGTAGCCGTCCGCATCGCGGCGGCAGCCGTCACCCGTGAAATATTTTCCCTTGTAGGCGGAGAAATAGGTCTGCACGAAACGGTCGTGATCGCCATAGACGGTGCGCATCTGGCCCGGCCAGGAATCGGTGATGCAGAGGTTGCCGTCGGCCGCACCGTCCACCACCTTGCCCTCGCTGTCGACCAGTTGCGGCTGGACGCCGAAGAAGGGCCGTGTCGCCGAACCTGCCTTGAGGTCGGTAGCGCCCGGCAGCGGCGTAATCAGGATGCCGCCGGTCTCGGTCTGCCACCATGTGTCGACGATCGGCACCTTGCCGTCGCCGACGACGTTGAAATACCACTCCCAGGCTTCCGGGTTGATCGGCTCGCCGACCGAGCCCAGCACGCGCAGCGATTTTCGCGATGTCTTGGTGACATGCGCGTCGCCGGCGCCCATCAGCGCGCGCAGCGCTGTCGGGGCGGTGTAGAAGATGTTGACCTTGTGCTTGTCGATGACTTCCCAGAAGCGCGACTGCGAGGGGTAGTTCGGCACCCCCTCGAACATCAGCGTGGTGGCGCCGTTGGCGAGCGGTCCATAGACGATGTAGCTGTGGCCGGTCACCCAGCCGACATCGGCGGTGCACCAGTAGATGTCGCCGTCATGATAGTCGAAAACATATTGGTGCGTCATCGACACATAGACGAGATAGCCGGCGGTGGTGTGCAGCACGCCTTTGGGCTTGCCGGTCGAGCCCGACGTGTAGAGGATGAACAGCGGATCCTCGGCCTTCATCTTCTCCGGCTTGCACTCAGGCTTCACCGTCGCGACTTCGTCATGATACCAGACATCGCGCCCCGGCGCCCAGCCGATCTTGCCGCCCGTGCGGCGCACGACCACGACGGTCTTGACCTTGACATGGTGCTTGGCGGCAACGTCGATCGCCTTGTCGGTGTTCTCCTTCAGAGGAATGGGTTTTCCTCCACGCAGACCCTCGTCGGCAGTGATGACGAAGGTCGATTCGCAGTCGACGATGCGGCCGGCCAAGGCATCCGGCGAAAAGCCGCCGAAGACGACCGAATGAATGGCGCCGATACGCGTGCAGGCCAGCATCGCGTAAGCCGCCTCCGGGATCATCGGCATGTAGATGGTGACGCGGTCCCCTTTCTTGACGCCGTGCTTCTTCATCACATTGGCAAGCCGGCAGACATGCTCGTAGAGCTCGTTGTAGGTGACCTTCCTGTCGTCGTAGGGGTTGTCGCCTTCCCAGATGATGGCGGTCTGGTCGCCGCGCTTCTTCAGGTGGCGGTCGATGCAATTATACGAGACGTTGGTCTGGCCATCCTCGAACCACTTGATCGAGACCTTGCCGTCGAAGGAGGTGTTCTTGACCTTGGAGAAGGGCTTGAACCAGTCGATCCGCTTGCCGTGCTTGCCCCAGAACTTGTCCGGGTTCTTCACGCTGTCGGCATACCATTTGAGGTAAGTGTCATTGTCGATCAGCGCGTTCTTCTTCCACGCCGGCTGGACGCGATGGACATGAACCTCGGACATTTCTTGGCTTTCCTCCCGAACCAATCCGCGGGCTTGACACGCCCGCGGGATCGCGGCCACGCAGCCGCGAATTCGGCGGCATTATTACCAGTTCCGCCGCGACGGCAACATTAGACGTTGGATTCGCGTGGCGGGATGCCGCAGGAGCGCTTTCCGAGGCTGTCAGCACTCGACGCGGTTCGCTGCTAACTGCATGTTTTTGTGGGAAAAGTTCGTTCTGCGATCAAGAAAAATCAATAGACAGTTAAGTAACGGCGCGCACAATTGGTGCTTGGGAGGACAGGAGAATCAACCTTGGCGACCGCAATGCGCGACCATCTGGAAATGGACCTGATGCTCAAAGGCTACGGCCTGACCACGGCCAAGATTCTTTATCATTTTCCCGACCACCCGCATCTCCTGCAGAGCTTCGTCTGGCAGGACTACGACATCGCTCCGACATTTCCGGTGCTGATCAGGTTCATCGAATTCTGGAAGGCCAAGCTCGACGGGCCCCTGCATTCGGTGAGCTACACGCACCAGAAGCTGATCGCGCCGAACGAATGGCGCAAGGTGGATGGCGAGTTCGTGCTGCACTGAGGGTCCGGCGCAGAAGCTTTGAGGCTCGCTTGCGTTGACGGGCCGATATGCATGGCGATTGACGGAACGCCTATCGCTTCGTCATCCTAGGGCGCAGCGAGGAGCGGAGCGACGAGAGCAGACCCTAGGATCCATGCCGCGACCTCTCGACGTTGCAGCGGTCCAGAATTCTGATCCGCCGCATTGCTCAACAGCCGTCACGGCATGGATCCTCGGGTCTCCGCGACGGAGCTTCGCTCCTGCTTCGCCCGTGGATGACGAAACTGAGAGGCGTCGGCCAATCCCGAACGTTGCCGCCCAAATGAACGATCGCGAGTTTAAACCGCCGGCGGGTTCAGCCGGGCAAAGCCTTCCTGACGCCGATAGGGGAAATAGGGGTAGGGCGCGGTGACCTCGCTTGCGGCGTCGAGCTTTTTCATCTGCTCCGGCGTCAGCGTCCAGCCGACGGCGCCGAGGTTCTGTCGCAGTTGCTCCTCGTTGCGGGCGCCGATAATGACGGAGGAAACGGTCGGGCGCCGCAGCAGCCAGTTGATCGCGATCTGCGGAACCGTCCTGCCGGTTTCCTCAGCCACGGCGTCGAGCGCATCCATGACCCGATAGAGATGCTCATCCTCGACCGGCGGGCCGAAGCTCGCGGTCTCGTGCAGCCGGCTCTTTTCCGGCAAGGGCTGGCCGCGGCGGATCTTGCCGGTCAGGCGGCCCCAGCCGAGCGGGCTCCACACCAGTGCGCCGAGGCCCTGGTCGAGGCCGAGCGGCATCAGCTCCCATTCATAGTCGCGGCCGAGCAGCGAATAGTAGACCTGATGCGCGACATAGCGTGGGTAGCCGTGCATCTCCGCGAGGCCGAGCGACTTCATCACTTGCCAGCCGGAGAAGTTGGAGACGCCGACATAGCGCAGCTTGCCGGAGCGAACGAGGCCGTCCAGCGTCGACAGAACTTCCTCGATCGGCGTGCCGGCATCGAAAGCGTGCAGCTGCAGCAGGTCGATGTAGTCGGTGCCGAGGCGCTTCAGCGCGGCGTCGACCGACTTGATCAGCCGCGAGCGCGATGAGCCAAAGTCGGCCGGCCCGTCGCCCATGGGCAGCGCGGTCTTGGTCGAGATCAGCACCGCGTCGCGCCGGCCCTTGATCGCTTCGCCGAGCACCTCCTCCGAGGCGCCGTTCGAATAGACGTCGGCGGTGTCGAACAAATTGACGCCGGCCTCGAGGCAGATGTCGATGAGGCGCCGCGCTTCGCTGGCGTCACTGTTGCCCCAGGCACCGAACAGCGGGCCGGAACCGCCAAAAGTTCCGGCGCCGAATGAGAGCGCCGGCACATTCAGGCCCGATGCGCCGAGACGTCGATAGTCCATTTTCTTGCTCCTGGTGGTTTGTGAAGAGGAGAGGCGATTCGGGTGTCGGCTGATGTCACGACCGGACGGTGGCAGGCGCGCCTGATGTGGTGCCACGATCGAGGCGAAGCGCCAGTCCGGCCACGGCGAGTGCCGCCAGCGGCAGCAGGGCGGCGACCCAGGTGAGCGAACCCAGCCCAAGGCCATGGGCGATGACCGTGCCGCCAAGCCAGGCGCCGGCCGCATTGCCGAGATTGAAGGCGGCGATGTTGAACGATGAGGCCAGGCTTTGGCCGGCGCCTTGCGCCTTCTCCAGCACCCACATCTGCAGCGGCGCCACGGTGGCGAAGGCGGCCGCGCCGAGCAGGCCGACATAGATCACGGCCATGACCTGGCTGTGGATGGCGAAGCTCATCGTGGCAAGCACCAGCGCCAGCACCACGAGGCTGCCGAGCACCGCCGGCACCAGCCAGCGATCGGCGACCTTGCCGCCGGCGAGATTGCCGGCGATGAGACCGCCGCCGAAGACGAGCAGGATCGGCGACACGGCCGCTTCCCTGAAGCCGCTGATCTCGGTGAGCAACGGGGCGATGTAGGTAAAGACGCCGAAGACGCCGGCATAGCCGAGCACCGTCGTGGCGAGGCCGAGCAGGACGGGCGTGCGGCGCAGCACGGCGAGATCGGTGCGCAAATCGCTCTTCTCGAGCGCTGCGTGGCCGCGCGGCACCAGGGTCAGGATGACGGCGAAGGCGGCGAGGCCGACGGCGGTCACCGCCCAAAAGGTCGCGCGCCAGCCAAAGGCCTGGCCGAGCCAGGTGCCGAAGGGTACGCCGAGGATGTTGGCGATGGTGAGCCCAGTGAACATCAGCGCGATCGCCGAAGCTTTCCTGCTGGGCGCGACCAGGCCAGTGGCGACCACCGAGCCGACGCCGAAGAAAGTGCCATGGGCAAAGGCGGTGATGATACGGGCACCGATCAGGGTCCAGTAATCTGGCGCCAGCGCACAGGCGAGGTTGCCAATCGTGAAGATTGCCATCAACGCCAGCAGCACGGTTTTGCGCGGCCAGTTGCCGGTGGCGATGGTCAACAGGGGTGCACCGATGACAACACCGAGCGCGTAACCCGAGATCAATTGGCCAGCGGCCGAGATCGACACACCAAGATCCTTACTGACATCTATGAGCAGGCCCATGATGACGAATTCGGTGACACCGATGCCAAAGGCACCGGCAGCGAGGGCATAGAGAGCAAGAGGCATGGCGGTCCTATCTGTCAGCAAAGGACGCCCAGTCCGCGCCCCGGCCCGGAAGATCGTGATCCGCCATGTTGTGAACCAGACTTGCCAAAGGCATATTTCCTGTGAAATAGATTCACAGGTGGCCAGGCCCGATATCAACCGCTCCGGCGAGATCGAAGTCTTCGTACGCGTCGTCGAAGCGGGGAGCTTCTCGGCCGCGGCGCGGCGGCTGCGCATGACACCGTCGGCGGTGAGCAAGCTGATCGCGCGGCTCGAAACACGGCTTGGTGCGCGGCTTGTCAGCCGCTCGACGCGCAAGCTCCAGCTCACGCCGGAAGGGACGTCCTTCTACGACAGCGGCGTGCGCGTCTTGGCTGACCTCGATGCCGCCGAGCGGGAAGCGGCGGCGGGTGCGGCGCCGCGCGGGCGGCTGAGGGTCAATGCCTATGTGCCGTTTGGCCAACACCGGCTAATGGCACTGCTGCCGCGATTTCTGGCACGGTATCCGGAGATTTTCGTCGAGGCTGTGCTGACCGACAGCGTGATCGATCTGTTGGAAGAGCGCGCCGATGTCGCGATCCGCGCCGGGCCGCTTCGCGAGTCACGGCTGGTGGCGCGCAAGCTCGGCCAGAGCCGGATGGTGGTGGTTGCCGCGCCTGCCTATCTCGAAGCGCGCGGCACGCCGCTGACGCCCGGCGATCTCGGCCGTCACAACATGCTTGCCTTCGGTTTCGTCCGATACATCGACGGCTGGCCGTTCATCGACGCGGCCGGCGCACCGGTCATGGTCCCGATCGCAGGCTCTGCCACGGTGAGCGACGGCGAGGCGATGCGGCTGTCCGCCCTATCAGGGGCGGGCATTGCGCGGCTGGCGCGCTGGCATGTCGAGCCCGACATCGCCGCCGGCCGGCTGGTGCCGCTGCTGGAAGACTTCAACCCCGGCGACGAAGAGCCGACGCATGCCGTCTATGTCGGTCAGGGCAAACACCTGCCTGCACGTGTGCGGGCCTTTCTCGACTTTCTCGCAGAGACCGTCCGGCTGTAGTCGAAGCCGCGCGTCCATGGGACACGCGGCGTCGAAAAGACTGGCTTGCCAGCGGTAGGGCTATGCCTTCGGGACGAAAGGCGCCGGACGACGGCCGGCGCCCTGGCGTTCGACCATCCAGCCGGGATATTCGGCCGGCAAGGCGCTCACTTCGTCCAGCCTGGCGAGGTCGTCGGCATCGAGCTTGAGGCTGGTGGCGGCGAGGTTCTGCTCGAGTTGCTCCATGCGGCTGGCGCCGATGAGCACACTCATGACGAAAGGCTTGGCCAGGACATAGCCGAGCGCCACGGTGGCGACGCTGACATCATGTTTCTTGGCGACCTCGCGCATGACGGCGACCGCTGCCCAGGCGCGGTCCTCGTTGACCGGCGGGAAGTTGAAGGACGCGCGGCGGCCCTCGCCGTTGCCCGGCGCGCCGGGGCCATATTTGCCGGACAGCAGCCCGCCGGCCATCGGCGACCATACCATCAGGCCGAGCTTCTCCTCGTTGATCAGCGGCACGATCTCGCGCTCGAGGTCGCGGCCGGCGATCGAATAATAGGACTGGATGGTCTCGAAACGGGCAAAACCCTTGCGGTCGGCGATGCCGAGCGCCTTGGCGATGCGCCAGGCCTGCCAGTTGGACACGCCGACATAGCGGACCTTGCCACTAGTGACGAGATCATCGAGTGCCCGCAGCGTCTCGTCGATCGGCGTCACCGCGTCGGTGCCGTGCAACTGATATAGATCGATGTGGTCGAGCTGCAGCCGTTCGAGGCTGGCATCGACCGAATCCATGATGTGGCCGCGCGACGAGCCGCGCTGGTTCGGCCCGTCGCCCATGGCGGCATGGACCTTGGTGGCGATGACCACGTTCGACCTGGCAACACGGAGATCTCTAAGCGACTGGCCGAGAAGGCGTTCGGACTCGCCGACGGAATAGACGTCGGCCGTGTCGAAGAAGTTGACGCCGGCGGCGATCGAGCGGCCGACGATTTCGTTGACGCCCTTCTGGTCGAGGCTGGCGATCAGGCCCCATTGGGCGTTCTGGCCGGCGGCGCCGAAGGTCATGGTGCCGAGGCAAAGTTCGGAGACGAAAAGCCCGGTGTTTCCAAGCTGATTATAACGCATCGTGAGGCTCCAAGAGGATGTGTGGTGACATCGGGACAAATAGGAACGGTACGTTTCGTTTCAAGCGCTGGGGCAATGAACTAGCCGGGCTGGCCTAAGCGACTACCGGTTGCCGAAGATCGCCGAACCCACGCGGACGCTGGTGGCACCGAAGACGATCGCGGTCTCGTAGTCGCCGGACATGCCCATCGACAGTTTGGCGGCGCCGGCCTCTCTCGCCATTTTTTCCAGCAGTGCGAAATGCGGGCCGGGATTCTCGTCCGCCGGCGGAATACACATAAGGCCTTCGATGGCGAGGCCATGAACTTCCCGGCAGCGCTTGACGAAGGCGACCGCCTCGCGCGGTTCGATGCCGGCTTTCTGCGGTTCGGAACCGGTATTCACCTGGACATAGAGCTTTGGCGCACGGCCTTGCCTGGCAATTTCCTTGGCGAGCTCGGCGGCGATCTTGTCGCGGTCGATGGTCTCGATGACGTCGAACAGCGCCACCGCCTCCCTCGCCTTGTTCGACTGCAGCGGGCCGATCAGGTGTAGTTCGATATCGGGGAAAGCCTTCTTCAGCGCTGGCCATTTGCCTTGTGCTTCCTGGACGCGGTTCTCGCCGAAGACGCGTTGGCCGGCCTCGATCACCGGCTGGATATCGAGGGCGTCGAAGGTCTTGGAGACCGCCACCAGCGTCACCGCGCCGGCTTCACGACCGGCCTCCTGCTCGGCGGCGGCGATCTTCGCCTTGACCGCGAAAAACTGCTGAACGGTGTCGCCCATATGCAAATCCCGCTGTTTGACTCGCGTTTTTGTCAGCCGCGACGCCCATATGGTTGACGGGTTTGCCAAACCATGGTGAACACCCGGACCACATTTCGTGAACTGCCGGGCTCTTGCCCGCAGTTCGCATGCTTTTAAGTGAAAAACGTCCCATGGCAACCGAACGATACAATCCGCGCGCGTCAGAACCCAAATGGCAGAAGGTCTGGGCCGAAAAGAAGCTTTTCGAAGCGCACAATGACGATCCGCGCCCGAAATACTACGTGCTGGAGATGTTCCCCTATCCGTCGGGGCGCATCCATATCGGCCATACCCGCAATTATACGATGGGCGACGTGGTGGCGCGCTACAAGCGGGCCAAGGGCTTCAACGTGCTGCATCCGATGGGCTGGGACGCCTTCGGCATGCCGGCCGAGAACGCGGCCATGCAGAACAAGGTCCATCCCAAGGAGTGGACCTACCAGAACATCGCCACCATGCGCGAGCAGCTCAAGGTGATGGGCCTGTCGCTGGACTGGGCGCGCGAATTCGCCACCTGCGACGTCGATTATTACCACCGCCAGCAGATGCTGTTCCTCGACTTCGTCGCGAAGGGGCTGGTGACGCGCAAATCTTCCAAGGTCAACTGGGACCCGGAGGACATGACGGTGCTCGCCAACGAGCAGGTCATCGACGGGCGCGGCTGGCGCTCCGGCGCGCTGGTCGAACAGCGCGAGCTGACGCAATGGTTCTTCAAGATCACCGACTTCGCGCAGGACCTGCTGGATTCATTGGACGGCCTCGACGAATGGCCCGAAAAAGTGAAGCTGATGCAGCAGAACTGGATCGGCCGTTCGGAAGGCTTGCTGATCCGCTGGCCGCTGGCCTCGGAAATTGCCGGCGAGCATGAGTTGGAGGTCTACACGACGCGGCCCGACACCATTTTCGGCGCCTCGTTCATGGCGATCGCCGCTGATCACCTGCTGGCCAAGAAGGCCGCGGAGACCAATCCGGCGCTGGCGAAGTTCATCGATGAAGTGCGCCATATGGGCACTTCGGTGGCGTCTCTCGAGACGGCCGAGAAGAAGGGCTTCGACACCGGTATCCGCGTCGTCCATCCCTTCGACGATACCTGGACGCTGCCGGTCTATGTCGCCAATTTCGTGCTGATGGAATACGGCACCGGCGCCATCTTCGGCTGCCCGGCGCATGACCAGCGCGACCTCGACTTCGCCAACAAATACGGCCTGCCGGTGGTACCGGTGGTGATGCCGGACGGCGAGAACCCGTCGGCTTTCCAGATCATCGACGAGGCCTATGTCGACGATGGCGCGATGATCAATTCGCGCTTCCTCGACGGCATGAAGCCGGACCGGGCTTTCGACGAGGTCGCGAACCTGCTGGAACAGAAGACGATCGGCAACCGGCCGATGGCCGAGCGCAAGGTGAATTTCCGCCTGCGCGACTGGGGCATTTCGCGCCAGCGCTACTGGGGCTGCCCGATCCCGATGATCCATTGCGAGGATTGCGGCGTGGTGCCGGTGCCGAAGGCCGACCTACCGGTCAAGCTGCCGGACGACGTCGATTTCGACCGGCCAGGCAATCCGCTCGACCGTCACCCGACATGGCGGCATGTGAAGTGCCCGCAATGCGGCAAGGACGCGCGGCGCGAAACCGACACGATGGACACGTTCGTCGATTCGTCCTGGTACTTCGCCCGCTTCACGGCGCCCTGGGCCCATGAGCCGACCGATCCCAGAGCAGCGAACGAGTGGCTGGCCGTCGATCAGTATATTGGCGGTATCGAGCATGCGATCCTGCATCTGCTCTATTCGCGCTTCTTCACCCGCGCCATGCGCGAGACCGGCCATGTCGACCTGGCCGAGCCGTTCAAGGGCCTGTTCACGCAAGGCATGGTGGTGCACGAAACCTACCGTGTCGGCTCGGCATCGAATGGCCGCTGGCTGGCGCCGACCGAAGTGCGTCTGGAGGAAGTCGATGGCAAGCGCCGCGCCATCGACATCGCCACGGGCGAGGCGGTCACCATCGGCCCGCTCGAGAAGATGTCGAAGTCGAAAAAGAACACGGTGAGCCCGGAAGACATTACCGATGGCTACGGCGCCGACACGGCGCGCTGGTTCATGCTGTCGGATTCACCGCCCGAACGCGATGTCGAGTGGACCGACGAAGGTGCCGCCGGCGCACATCGTTTCATGCAGCGCATCTGGCGCCTGGTGTCGACGGCGGCCGAGACGCTGGCAGGGGTCACACCCAAGGCGGTCAATGACGGCGAGGCCGGAGCGGTTTCCAAGGCCGCGCACAAGATCCTGAAGGCGGTCGGCGAAGACATCGAGAAGCTCGCCTTCAACCGTGCCATCGCCCGCATCTATGAACTGGCCAACGCGCTGACCACCCCGCTCAACGAGGTGGCGGAAGCCAAGGCCGATCCGGCGCTGAAAAACGCCTGCCGCGAGGCCGTCGAGATCATGGTGCACCTGATCGCGCCTGTCATGCCGCACCTTGCCGAAGAGTGCTGGGAGACGCTGGGCGGCAGCGATCTGGTGGCCGAACGGCCGTGGCCGGTCTTCGATCCGGCGCTGGTCGTCGACAATGAAGTCACCTATCCGGTACAGGTCAACGGTAAGAAGCGGGGGGATTTGACAATTGCCCGCGACGCGGACCAAGGTGCGGTCGAAAAAGCGGTCTTGGCTCTCGACTTCGTGCAGAAGGCACTTGAAGGCAAGGCTCCGCGCAAGGTGATCATCGTGCCGCAGAGGATCGTCAATGTCGTTGCCTGATCGGGAAAAGACAGAGTTGAGCCGTTTGCTGCGCCGCATCGCGCTTGCCGGTCTTGTCGGCTCGCTTGCGCTCGTCTCGGCCTGTCAGGTGCGGCCGCTCTATTCGAGCGCGCCGCTGTCGACCGGCTCCACAGCCAATGCCGAGCTGGCGTCGATCGCCGTCAAGCCGGTCCGGACGCGTTATGCCCAGCAGGTGCGCAACAATCTGATCTTTGGGTTCGGGCGCGGTGCCGGCGAACCGGCTTCGGCGCTTTATTCGCTCGATCTCGGCGTGACCGAAGCCGTTGAATCCTCGGCACTCGTCCAGGTTGGAACCGATCAAGACGAGCCGACCGCCGGTTCGGTGACGCTGACCGCCGGCTACACGCTGACCGATGCGAAAACCGGCGCGGTGATCGCGGTCGGCAGACGGGCGATCACCTCGTCCTTCGACAGGCCGCGTCAGGAATTTGCCTCCTACCGGGCGCAGATCGACGCCGAGAACCGTGCCGCGCGCGAACTGGCCGAGGCCCTGCAACTGTCAATCGCGCAGGATCTGGCCCGACACGGCAAGGCAGCCAGCTAGCGCCACTCTTCGTTCACAAAAGACGTCCTCTCGATCCTGGTGCCCCCGGCTGTTTCCCGATGGCCAAGGGCCGGCGCTTGCACATGCTCGGCCCGCATATGTGGATGATCGTCGAATACGATCCAGCGCTCGAATCCGTATCGTTCGGCATCGCCGCGAAAGATATTTTTCGCTCGCTCCAACGGCACTGACGGAAGCAACTGTTAACCACTCGCTCCCTATTGCTCAGCAGACGTTCCACAGTGAGTCTTGAGCATGGAAGCCAGGCGTTTTTCTCGGGTCAATTCATTGCACACAGCTTCGCCCGATGACCCCGAAAGGGAGCGCTCCGGCGGCCCGCGCGGCAAGGTGGATGTCAGCCAATCCGGTGCTTCCCATGCGGGCCAGTCCGGACGGGTAGCCGATCCCGGCGACGACCGCAGACCCTCCGTCGAGCCGAATGGGAAACCCGCGGCGGACAATGCTTTCCCGCAGGGCGACACCGAAAGCCCCGCCTGGCAAGAGTATTTTTTCCTTGCGCCCAATGTGCGTTTTACACGCACGCCGGACTATGAACCCAAGCATCGCCAACCTCATGACGTGGTTGCCGCGCAGGGCGGTCCGCAGGCGCCCCCGACGCAGCAGGTCGGGCCTGGCGCCGTCATGCGTCGCGAACCGTCACCGGCCGCGTACGCTCAGCCGGCGCGCGGCGGCGAGACGTCGCAAGGTGTTCAGCCGACGGCTCCGAAGATGCCCGCAACGGCACGAGCGGCCACGCGCCCGGCGCCCGTTGTCGTGAATGGCGCGCCGGTCAGAACAGCCACCGCTGAAAAAGCCCGGCGGCCCTATCTTTCGAATCACGCCTTCTTCGAGGGCTTGGCTCCGCTTCTGGTTGACGTGACGTCGCCGCCCCGCTCAGTCAGCCCGGTTTCGCGTGTACCGGTCGCGGCAGCGCCGGTCGCCGCGGCGCGGGCCGACATCTCCGCGTCCGCCGTGGCCGATGTCACCACCTTGTTCCGTGTCATCGAATGCCTTCCGGGCCAGGCCTCGTCCGCACTGCCGGACGTCTTTCCGGCCAACTCCAACAAGGCCTTGGTCGAGCCGCCCGTTCCGGCGGGCAGGGCTGTCCGGCAGGGCCGGACGACGGCAGTGGTGGCATCTGCCGCAAGCAGCGCCGCCCCACTTGTGCAGCGCATGGAGGAAACCGTTGCCACCGTGCGCGGGCCGTCGCTGCCCATGGCTGGCAAGGTTGCGCGGCCGGTGACGGGCGAAAGCTACGAGCTTCCCTCGGAGGAACTGCTGCAGCAGCCGCCGGAAGGGCAGGGCTTCTACATGTCGCAGGAGCGGCTCGAGCAGAATGCCGATCTCCTGGAAAGCGTGCTGGAGGATTTCGGTGTTCGCGGCGAGATCATCCACGTTCGCCCTGGCCCGGTCGTTACCCTCTACGAGTTCGAGCCGGCGCCGGGTGTCAAGTCGTCGCGCGTCATTGGCCTCGCCGACGATATCGCCCGCTCCATGTCGGCGGTCTCGGCGCGCGTCGCCGTCGTGCCCGGCCGCAATGTCATCGGTATCGAGCTGCCGAACGAGACCCGCGAAACCGTCTATTTCCGCGAACTGATCGAATCGCAGGGCTTTCGCAAGACCAGCTGCAAGCTGGCGCTTTGCCTTGGCAAAACGATCGGCGGCGAACCTGTCATTGCCGAGCTGGCGAAAATGCCGCACCTGCTCGTCGCCGGCACCACCGGCTCCGGCAAGTCGGTCGCCATCAACACCATGATCCTGTCGCTGCTCTACCGGCTGAAGCCGGAAGAATGCCGGCTGATCATGGTCGACCCGAAAATGCTTGAGCTCTCCGTCTATGACGGTATCCCGCACCTTCTGACCCCCGTCGTCACGGATCCCAAGAAGGCCGTTACCGCGCTCAAATGGGCGGTGCGCGAGATGGAGGATCGCTATCGCAAGATGGCGCGGCTCGGCGTGCGCAACATCGACGGCTACAATGAGCGCGCCGCCCAAGTCCGCGACAAGGGCGAGACGGTCGTCATGACCGTGCAGGCCGGCTTCGAGAAGGGCACCGGCGAGCCGCTGTTCGAACAGCAAGAAATCGATCTCGCGCCGATGCCCTACATCGTCGTCATCGTCGACGAGATGGCCGACCTCATGATGGTTGCCGGCAAGGAGATCGAAGGCGCCATCCAGCGCCTGGCGCAGATGGCGCGCGCCGCCGGCATCCACCTGATCATGGCAACGCAGCGGCCTTCGGTCGATGTCATCACCGGCACGATCAAGGCCAATTTCCCGACCCGCATCTCCTTTCAGGTCACCTCCAAGATCGACAGCCGCACCATCCTGGGCGAGCAGGGCGCCGAGCAGCTGCTCGGCCAGGGCGACATGCTGCACATGATGGGCGGCGGGCGCATTGCCCGTGTGCACGGCCCCTTTGTTTCCGACGCCGAGGTCGAGCATGTCGTGGCGCATCTGAAGGCGCAGGGCCGTCCCGAATATCTGGAGACCGTGACGGCCGACGAGGATGAAGAGGAAGAGGAGGGCGACCAGGGTCCGGTCTTCGACAAGGGAGCCGTTGCCGCCGAGGATGGCGATCCCAGCTATGATGAGGCGGTCAAGGTGGTGTTGCGCGACAAGAAATGTTCGACGTCCTACATCCAGCGCCGCCTCGGCATCGGCTACAACCGCGCGGCTTCACTGGTCGAACGCATGGAGAAGGAGGGTCTGGTCGGCGCACCCAACCATGTCGGCAAGCGCGAGATCATGGCGGGCAAGCGCCCGTCGCCTATCGCGCCACCCGACGACGGCACCGACTGATCGGGCGGTCACCTCTTGATCCGCAGCGTATGAAAAAGGCCGGTTGCCCGGCCTTTCTTCGTATCTGGTGTGGGACCGCTCAGCCGATCTTCTGGCCGGTCTTGGCCCAATCGGCGAGGAAGGCGGCCAGGCCCTTGTCGGTCAGCGGATGGTTGACCAGCGCCTTCAGCGTCGCCGGCGGCGCGGTGATGACGTCGGCGCCGATGAGAGCCGCCTGCTTGACGTGGTTCACCGTGCGCACGGAGGCGGTCAGGATCTCGGTCTGGAAATCGTAGTTGTCGTAGATCTGACGGATCTCCTGGATCAGTTCCATGCCGTCCGAGCCGGTGTCGTCGATGCGGCCGACGAAGGGCGAGATGAAGGACGCGCCGGCCTTGGCCGCGAGCAGCGCCTGGGTGGCCGAGAAGCACAGCGTGACGTTGACCATGCGGTTCATCTCGGTGCGGATCGTCTTGCAGGCCTTCAGGCCGTCCAGCGTCAGCGGCACCTTGATGGCAATATTGGGCGCGATCTTGGCCAGCACCTCGGCCTCGGCCATCATCTGCTTGAACTCGGTCGCCACGACCTCGGCCGAGACCGGGCCTTCGACGATGTCGCAGATCTGCTTGGTGACCTCGATGATCTTGCCGCCCGATTTCAGGATCAGCGAGGGATTGGTGGTGACGCCATCGAGCAGTCCCAGATCGTTCAGTTCCTTGATCTCTTTGATATCGGCGGTGTCGGCAAAAAATTTCATGGCGGGTCTCCTGACGATTTCGTCGTGCTTGGGAAGGCACGTTCAGCGTTGCTCTTTGATCTAGACCAAAGTCAGGGCAAGGTCACGCCTCATGATCGAAGATTCGCCCTTTGTCGCGGCCGCGCCGGTGCTGGTGCCGATGCCGGCCCAACGCCCCTACACCTATGCCGTGCCGGCCGGCATGCGCGTGGTGCCGGGTTCGATCGTGCGCGTGCCGCTCGGGCCGCGCCAGGTCGCCGGCATTGTCTGGGACGGCGTTGTCGAGCAGGTCGATGCCAGGAAATTGCGCCCGATCGAGCAGGTTTTCGACTGTCCGCCAATCGACCGCGCCATGCGCCGCTTCGTTGACTGGGTGGCGCAGTACACGCTGTCGCCGCCGGGCATGGTGGCGCGCATGCTGCTCAGGGCGCCGGAGGCCTTTGATCCCGAACCCTGGATCGAAGGGCTTCAGCGCACCCTGCTCGTGCCCGACCGGATGACCGATGCCAGGGCCCGCGTGCTGGAGACGGCCGAAGGCGGGCTGGCCTGGACGCGCTCCGGGCTCGCGCACGCCGCGGGCGTATCGTCGACGGTGATCGAGGGGCTGAAAGCGCAAGGCGTGTTCGAGACGGTGATGATCCCGCCGCGCCCGGTGGTGGCCGCGCCTGATCCCAGCTATGCCGTTCCCGAACTGATGCCGGACCAGAACGAGGCCGCGTCGATGCTGCGCGCCAATGTCGCGGCCGGCGAGTTCAATGTCGCGTTGCTCGACGGCGTCACCGGTTCGGGCAAGACGGAGGTTTATTTCGAGGCGGTGGCGGCCGCGCTCGAGCAGGGCAAGCAGGTGCTTATCCTGCTGCCGGAAATCGCCTTGACGCACGCCTTTCTCGAACGCTTCCAGCAACGTTTCGGCGCCAAGCCGGGCGAATGGCATTCGGATTTGCCACCGCGAATGCGTGAAAAAGTCTGGCGGCAAGTGGCGGAAGGCGGCGTGCGCGTCGTTGCCGGCGCGCGCTCGGCGCTGTTCCTGCCGTTCCGCGAGCTTGGCCTGATCGTCGTCGACGAGGAGCACGACCCCGCCTACAAGCAGGAAGACCGCGTCTTCTACAATGCGCGAGACATGGCTGTCGTGCGCGGCCATATAGGCGGCTTCCCCGTGGTACTGGCATCGGCGACGCCGTCGGTCGAGAGCCGGGTCAATGCCAGCCAGGGCCGTTATGCCAGGGCTGTGCTTTCCGCCCGCTTCGCCGAGGCGGCACTTCCCGATCTCAAGTCGATCGACATGCGCCGCGCCCCGCCCGCCCGTGGCGGCTTCCTGTCGCCGGTGCTGATCGACCATATGCGCCGGACGCTGGAGAAGAAGGAGCAGTCGCTGCTGTTTCTCAACCGGCGTGGCTATGCGCCGCTGACGCTGTGCCGGGTCTGCGGCCATCGCTTCGGCTGTCCGGTGTGCTCGGCCTGGCTGGTCGAACACCGCTTTCGCGGCCAGTTGGTGTGTCATCACTGCGGTCACAATGAGCGCCGTCCCGAAGCCTGCCCGGAATGCGGCACGCTCGACCATCTGGTGGCTTGCGGGCCGGGGGTCGAACGCATCGCCGAGGAGGTCGTGACGCATTTCCCGGACGCGCGCACCATCGTGCTGTCCTCGGACATAATGGGCGGTGTACGACGATTGCGGCTGGAGCTGGAGGCAATCGCCAATGGCGAGGCCGATATCGTCATCGGCACGCAACTGGTCGCCAAGGGCCACAATTTCCCGGACATGACGCTGGTCGGTGTCGTCGACGCCGATCTCGGCCTTGCCAATGGCGATCCGCGGGCCGCCGAGCGCACGTTTCAGCTGCTCAGCCAGGTGACCGGCCGTGCCGGCCGCACCGGCAAGAAGAGCCTTGGCCTGCTGCAGACCTTCCAGCCCGAC
Organism: Mesorhizobium sp. B2-3-13; assembly: GCF_006442195.1. Classification (NCBI taxonomy): domain Bacteria; kingdom Pseudomonadati; phylum Pseudomonadota; class Alphaproteobacteria; order Hyphomicrobiales; family Phyllobacteriaceae; genus Mesorhizobium; species Mesorhizobium sp. B2-3-13. The sequence continues at coordinate 281,801 of NZ_VFVQ01000003.1, read as the reverse complement.
CATCCGGTGATGCGGGCGATCGTCTCAGGCGATGCCGAGTCTTTCTACCAGCGCGAGATTTCGGAGCGCGAACGCGCTGCCTTGCCGCCCTTCGGCCGGTTGGCCGGCGTCATCGTCAGCGCGGTGACGCGGGCGGAAGCGGAAGGCCATGCACGCGGCCTGCGCCGCGCGGCACCGGAAGCGTCGGACCTGTTCGTGCTCGGGCCGGCGGAAGCCCCGCTGTCGCTGCTCGGCGGCCGCCACCGCTTCCGCCTGCTGATTCAGGGCGAACGGCGCGCCGACATGCAAGGTTTTATCAGAGCCATGCTCGCCAACGGACCGAAGCAGCGCGGCTCGGTCCGGGTGCAGGTTGACATCGACCCCCAGAGTTTTTTGTAGGGCGCAATTTCAGCTACAGTTGTCTCGGCGAGAGAAACGGAAAGACCACATGAAAACCCTGGGCTTGCTCGGTGGCATGAGCTGGGAACCGACCGCGATCTACTACCGCCTGCTCAACGAGATCGTGCGCGAGCGCCTTGGCGGCTTGCATTCGGCGAAGCTGCTGCTCTGGTCGTTCGATTTTTCCGAGATTGCTGAGCGGCAGCATCATGGCGACTGGGACGGCGCCGGCGCGCTGCTGACCGATGCCGCGCGCAAGCTCGAGGCCGGCGGTGCGGAAGGTCTGCTCTTGTGCACCAACACCATGCATAAGCTGGCCGACCAGGTGCAGGGTGCACCGAGATCACCATGCTGATCGGCCAGGGCGATTTCGACATTCCGGTTTTCGACACGACGCGCATCCATGCCGAGGCGGCGGTGGAATTCGCGCTCGGTTGATGCGCGTCTCCTAAAGTGCCTGGAGCCATCTGGCGCGGCATTTTTCCTTCGCTAGAATGCCCGCGATTTCAAAGCAGACTTTTCGAGGGGACACGATGGACTTTGCGCTTCCATGGCCGACGAGCCAGGGCGAATGGCTGGCCTGGTCGAGCGCGGTCTTCACCGTGCTGCTCGGCCTTCTGTTCTTCCTGGCGCCGGGCCTGGCGTTCCGCATCCTGCGCCTGCAGGCCAAACCCGAGAAGGCGGCGGCGATCGCCGAAGGCCGAGGCCGCATGTCGGGCTTCTATCTAGGGGTCGGCTTGTGCTGCATCCTGCTCGCGCAGCCGCTGGTCTACATGGCGCTCGGCTTCTCCTGGCTGTTCACCGCCTTCGGCCGGCTGCTGTCGATGATGTCGGATGGCGCCAATACACCTTTCAATTGGGTTTCCATCGTGGTGGAACTGGCGCTCGCGGCCTTGCCGCTCGCCTTTGCCTTCGGCTTTGTGCCCTGAATCCAAGGGTATTCCGGCGCGCAGGACCCGAGTCTTTCGCCGGATGCGACAATAGTGCCTGAAAACCATGCGGAACGACGCATTGCGGTCTTAAAATGCCTGTGCTAGACGGCAATCGACTTTCGGCCGGGGATAGCGGAAGCCGCGCCTCCGTGCTTGGAAAAATGCAGTAAGGTCAAAGATTTAGCCAGAGTTTTTGCTCGCGCCAACAATCTGCGGCCTGTCAGACAAGAGAAAAGACGGTCCGTGGCCCAATCGTCATCGCCAATCTCAGGTGTCGCAGAGCGCTATGCCGGTTCGCTGTTCGAACTGGCATCGCAGTCAAATTCCGTGGCCAAGGTCGAGGCCGACCTGAACGGTTTCGAGGCCATGCTGGCGGGCAGCGCGGACCTCGCCCGGCTGATCAACAGCCCGGTATTCTCCAGCGAGGACCAGGCCAAGGCCATCGCGGCGATCGCCGACAAGGCCGGCATCACCGGCCTGACTGGCAATTTCCTGCGCGTCGTCGCCAAGAACCGCCGCCTGTTCGCGGTGCCCGGCATGATCAAGGCATTTCGCCAGATCGCCGCTGAGCACCGTGGCGAGGCTGCTGCTGAAGTGACGTCGGCGCATGAGCTGACCGCGGCCCAGCAGACCGAACTCAAGGCGGCGCTGAAGAGCGTTGCCGGCAAGGACGTGGCCATTTCCGTCACCGTCGACCCGTCGCTGCTCGGCGGACTGGTGGTCAAGATGGGCTCGCGCCAGATCGATACGTCGCTCAAAACCAAACTCAATTCGCTCAAGCTTGCACTGAAAGAGGTCGGCTGATGGACATCCGCGCCGCGGAAATTTCCGCAATTCTGAAAGACCAGATTAAGAATTTCGGCAAGGAGGCCGAGGTCTCCGAAGTCGGACAGGTGCTGTCCGTCGGTGACGGTATCGCCCGCGTTTACGGTCTCGACAATGTCCAGGCCGGCGAAATGGTCGAATTCCCCGGCGGCATCCGCGGCATGGCGCTCAATCTCGAAGCCGACAATGTCGGCGTCGTCATCTTCGGCGCCGACCGCGATATCAAGGAAGGCGACACCGTCAAGCGCACCGGCGCCATCGTCGACGCGCCTGTCGGCCCCGGCCTGCTCGGCCGCGTCGTCGACGCGCTCGGCAACCCGATCGACGGCAAAGGCCCGATCAAGGCGATCGAGCGCAAGCGCGTCGACGTCAAGGCGCCCGGCATCATCCCGCGCAAGTCGGTGAACGAGCCGATGTCGACCGGCCTCAAGGCCATCGATGCGCTGATCCCGGTCGGCCGCGGTCAGCGCGAGCTGGTCATCGGCGATCGCCAGACCGGCAAGACCGCCATCATCCTCGACACGATGCTCAACCAGAAGTCGGTGCACGACAACGGTCCTGAGAAGGAAAAGCTCTACTGCGTCTACGTCGCCGTCGGCCAGAAGCGCTCGACCGTCGCGCAGTTCGTCAAGGTGCTGGAAGAGCGCGGCGCGCTCGAATATTCGATCATCGTCGCCGCCACCGCGTCCGATCCGGCGCCGATGCAGTTCCTGGCGCCGTTCACGGCCTGCACCATGGGCGAATATTTCCGCGACAACGGCATGCATGCGCTGATCAGCTATGACGATCTGTCGAAGCAGGCCGTGGCCTATCGCCAGATGTCGCTGTTGCTGCGCCGTCCGCCGGGCCGCGAAGCCTATCCGGGCGACGTCTTCTACCTGCACTCGCGCCTGCTCGAGCGCGCTGCCAAGCTCAACGACGACCTGGGTGGCGGCTCGCTGACCGCGCTGCCGGTCATCGAAACGCAGGCCAACGACGTGTCGGCTTACATTCCGACCAACGTGATCTCGATCACCGACGGCCAGATCTTCCTCGAAACCAACCTGTTCTTCCAGGGCATCCGTCCGGCCGTCAACGTCGGCCTGTCGGTGTCGCGCGTCGGTTCCTCGGCGCAGATCAAGGCGATGAAGCAGGTTGCCGGCTCGATCAAGGGCGAGCTCGCGCAGTACCGCGAAATGGCGGCTTTCGCGCAGTTCGGCTCGGATCTCGATGCCGCCACGCAGCGCCTGCTCAACCGCGGCTCGCGCCTGACCGAACTGTTGAAGCAGCCGCAGTTCTCGCCGCTGAAGACGGAAGAGCAGGTCGCGGTGATCTTCGCCGGCGTCAACGGCTACCTCGACAAGCTGCCGGTCAACCAGGTCGGCAAGTTCGAGCACGGCCTGCTCAGCCACATGCGTTCGGCCGGCAAGGACGTCCTCGAGGCCATCCGCAAGGAAAAGGCGCTGTCGGACGATCTGCGCGCCAAGCTGAAGGCCGAGATCGACGCCTTCGCCAAGACCTTCGCCTGAGCGAAGTGCAAGTCGGGATCAGGTTTGAAGCATGCCTTCATTAAAAGACCTTCGTAACCGTATCGCCTCGGTCAAGGCGACGCAGAAGATCACCAAGGCGATGCAGATGGTCGCCGCGGCGAAGCTGCGCCGTGCGCAAGAGGCGGCGGAAGCGGCGCGTCCCTATTCGGAGCGCATGGGTTCCGTCCTGGCCAACATCACCCAGGCTGTCGGTGGCGGTGGCGATGCCCCGGCGCTGATGGCGGGAACCGGCAAGGATGATGTGCATCTGCTCGTCGTCTGCACAGCCGAGCGCGGCCTGTGCGGCGGCTTCAATTCGCAGATCGCACGCCATGCCCGCGACCATATCCGCCGACTTCTGGCCGATGGCAAGCAGGTCAAGATCATCTGCGTCGGCAAGAAGGGTTTCGACATACTGCGCCGCGACTATGCCGCGATGATCATCGAGCGCGTCGATCTGCGCGAGGTAAAGACGCTCGGCTTCGTCAATGCCGATGCGATCGCCCGCAAGGTTATCCACCTGTTCAACGAGGGCGCCTTCGACGTCTGCACGCTGTTCTATTCGCAGTTCAAGTCGGTGATCAGCCAGGTTCCGACCGCGCAGCAGATCATTCCGGCAGCGTCCGCCTCTTCGGCTCGGCCCGAGTCGACGGATGGCGCCAGCGCCGTCTACGAGTATGAGCCGGAGCCGGGCGAAATCCTGTCCGACCTCATCCCGCGCAACATCGCGGTGCAGGTTTTCCGCGCGCTGCTCGAAAACGCGGCGGGCGAAATGGGCGCCAAGATGAGCGCCATGGACAATGCGACGCGCAACGCCGGTGAGATGATCAACAAACTGTCGATCACCTACAACCGCCAGCGGCAGGCACAGATCACCAAGGAACTGATCGAAATCATTTCGGGCGCCGAGGCGCTCTAGGCGCGGTCCGCGGGTCATGGCCCGCGAACCGGACCGCGTGAGAAACAAAGGACGAAAAGGGTAAAGACGATGGCGAAAGCAGCGACCCCGCAGAAGGCAATCCCGAAGGCAGCAGCCCCGGCGAAGGCAGCAGCCCCGGCGAAGGCGGCCAAGGCTCCGGCAGCGGCGGCAAAGGCGGCCCCGGCCAAGGCAGCAGCAGCACCGGCCAAGGCCGCCGCTGCCAGGACCCAGGCCATGGCCACCAGGGCCACCGGCGTTGTCGGCAAGGTCCGCCAGGTCATCGGCGCGGTCGTCGACGTGCAGTTCGGCGAGCATCTGCCGCCGATCCTGAACGCGCTCGAGACCGACAATGTCGGCAACCGCCTGGTGCTCGAAGTTGCCCAGCATCTCGGTGAAAACACCGTGCGCTGCATCGCCATGGACTCCACCGAAGGTCTGGTGCGCGGCCAGGAAGTGCGCGACACCGGCGGCCCGATCGCCGTGCCGGTCGGCCCGGGCATGCTCGGCCGCATCATCAACGTCATCGGCGAGCCGGTCGACGAAGCAGGCCCGGTCGACGCGGTCGAATTGCGCTCGATCCATCAGCCGGCTCCGGCCTATATCGAACAATCGACGGAAGCGCAGATCCTGATCACCGGCATCAAGGTGCTCGACCTGTTGGCTCCCTACGCCAAGGGCGGCAAGATCGGCCTGTTCGGCGGCGCCGGCGTCGGCAAGACCGTGCTGATCCAGGAATTGATCAACAACATTGCCAAAGCGCATGGTGGTTACTCGGTGTTCGCCGGCGTCGGCGAGCGCACCCGCGAAGGCAACGACCTCTATCACGAGTTCATCGAATCCGGCGTCAACAAGAAGGGCGGCGGCGAAGGCTCGAAGGCGGCGCTGGTGTACGGCCAGATGAACGAGCCGCCGGGCGCGCGCGCGCGCGTCGGCCTGACCGGCCTGACGGTTGCCGAATATTTCCGCGACCAGGGCCAGGACGTGCTGTTCTTCGTCGACAACATCTTCCGCTTCACGCAGGCGGGTTCTGAAGTGTCGGCGCTGCTCGGCCGTATCCCGTCGGCCGTGGGCTATCAGCCGACGCTCGCCACCGACATGGGCGCGCTGCAGGAACGCATCACCACCACCACCAAGGGCTCGATCACCTCGGTGCAGGCGATCTACGTGCCGGCCGATGACTTGACCGACCCAGCGCCGGCGACCTCATTCGCTCACCTTGACGCGACGACGACGCTGAACCGTTCGATCGCCGAAAAGGGCATTTATCCGGCCGTCGATCCGCTGGACTCGACCTCGCGCATGCTTGACCCGCTGGTCGTCGGCGACGAGCACTATGGCGTCGCCCGCCAGGTGCAGTCGATCCTCCAGCGCTACAAGTCGCTGCAGGACATCATCGCCATCCTGGGCATGGACGAGCTCTCGGAAGAGGACAAGCAGACGGTGGCCCGCGCCCGCAAGATCGAGCGCTTCCTGTCGCAGCCGTTCTTCGTCGCTGAAGTGTTCACCGGCGCGCCGGGCAAGCTGGTCGACCTCGCCGACACCATCAAGGGCTTCAAGGGCCTCTGCAACGGCGATTATGACCACCTGCCGGAAGCCGCCTTCTACATGGTCGGCGGCATCGACGAAGCGGTCGAGAAGGCACAGCGCCTCGCGGCTGAAGCGGCGTAATTCAAGCGAATAGGGAGTAGTGAGTAGTGAGTAGAGAATAGCAGATGTGACCAAGGGGCCTTTGCACCCCTTCACTACTGACTACTCACTATTCCCTACCTGCTAAGTTGATATGGCTGAAGCTTTCAAGTTCGAACTGGTCTCTCCGGAGCGCCTGCTGGTTTCCGCCGAGGTCGAATCCGTCGTTATTCCAGGCGCCGAAGGCGAGATGACCGTCATGGCCCATCATGCGCCGGTCATGACCACGATCAAGCCGGGCGTCGTCACGGTGAAGAACGCCTCGGGCGGCGAAGAACGCTATGTCGTGTTCGGTGGCTTTGCCGACATCGTTCCGGCCGGCTGCACGCTGCTGGCGGAATCGGCCGTCGCGGTGAAGGATGTCGACCGCGCCGATCTCGCCCGCCGCATCCAGGAAGCCAGGGAAGACGCCGTGGACGCCAAGGACGACCAGGCGCGCAGCAAGGCGGAGCAGTTCCTTGGCCAGCTCACCACGCTGGAAGGCGCCATCCTGCCGGCCTGAACTTCAATTCAGAAGCGAAGTGAAAAGCGGGGCACTTGCCTCGCTTTTTTGTTTTGTTCGAGCGGCGAGAATTCAGCTATGGCGGCGATGCTGTAGCGCCGGCATCAAAGTCCTCTATCGCCTGCTGATCCATGCCAGCTTCGCCTTACGGCCCTTCGCCCTCTATGCCGAGCGCAGCAAAGGCCAAAGTCGTGCCGTCCCGCCGCAGGTGGACGAGGTGGACGGCCACGAGTTCGATCAGCGTCTGGCGTTCGGCGTGATCCCTGGCGAAGCCGGTCAGATCGAACACCGCCGTCACGGTTTCGTTCGCCGGCAGCTGCTGGTCCAAAAGCGCCGTCAGCGGAGCATCGATCGGATCGGTGAAATGGCCCTCCGGCAAGCTCTTTCCGCGCGCCGCGCAGGCCGCGATCCAGGCTGCCACCACCAGCGTGAGATGGACCAGCTCGGTGCCGGCTTCGAGGCACTCGATAGCCGAAGCGATGATGCGCTGCGGCAGTTTCTGGCTGCCGTCATTGGCGATCTGCGCCGTGCGGTGGGCAAGTGCCGTGTTCGAAAAACGCTCGGCGAGCTCGGTCGTATAGGCTGATGTGTCGAGGCCGGCATCATCCGGCAATGTCGATCCGGCCTCCTCCCACAGCGCATCGACGAACTGCCTTATCGCCGGATCGGCGAAGGCGCGATCGACCGTGGCGTGGCCGCTGAGCAGGCCGAGATAGGCGATGCCCGAATGCGCGCCGTTGAGCAGCCTCAGCTTCATGTCCTCGAAAGGGGCGACATCGCCGACCATGGTGACGCCGAATTTTTCCCAGGCCGGACGGCCGGCCGGGAAATCGTCCTTGATCACCCATTGGCTGAAGGGTTCCGTCATCACGGGCCAGGCGTCCTCGATACCAAGTTCGCCCGATATCCGCGACCTGTCGGCATCGGTCGTGGCCGGCACGATGCGGTCGACCATGCTCGAGGGAAATGCGACATGACCTGCGATGTGGCCGGCGACCCCAGCATCGCCCGCCGAACCAGGACTGGCATCGCGCAATTTGGCGAATTCGATCAGCAGCCTGTGCAAGGTGGCGCCGTTGGCCGGCAGGTTGTCGCAACAAAGCACGGTAAAAGGCGGGGTGCCGGCGGCCAGCCTGCGGGCCAGCGCTTCGGTCAGAAAACCATGCGCCGTCTTCGGCTTTTGCGGATTGGCCAAGTCGTGGACGATGTCGGGATGCGTCGCGTCCAGCCCACCGCCCACCGCCCGCAGATAGGCTTTCTCGGTGATCGTCAGCGTCACGATGCGGGTGCGCGCATCGGTCAGCACCGCCAGCACCGCGCCCGGATCTTCCGGCGCCACCAGCATCGAACCGATCGAGCCGATGACATGCAGCTTCTCGCCGCCGCTGCCGCGGACCGCCAGTGTGTAAAGCCCATCCTGCGGCGCCAGCGCGTCGCGCGTATCGGCGCTGCGCAATGACACGCCTGTTATGCCCCAGCCCGTCTCACCGGCCGCCAGGCATTCATCGATATAGGCGGCCTGGTGGGCGCGGTGAAAGGCGCCGACGCCCAGATGCACGATGCCCGGTGTAACCGCACCGCGTTCATATCGAGGCGCGGCGACCTTGGCCGGTAATGCGGGCGCCGTGCGGTTGGAAAGGCGGCGGTCTGTCATCGGTTCGCGCACTCATCTCGTGAAACGGGGTCATGGAACGGCTGGTATCCACAGGCGGATCGCAAGCCGCAGAACACTGGCGGCGTAACACCGGCGGCGTTCGCCGACAATGCTCAGCTTTGCTCAAAAGTCATCATACAACAATCTAATTTTTGTATGTTGACATTATTTCTGGTCAACCCTACCGATAGGGCTGGGAGGATGGCCGTGGCACTGATCAATGCGGATTTGCTGTTTCCAACCGAGGCGCGTCCGCTCTCGATCGCCCGCGATCTCTATGCCGGCATCAAGGACCTGCCCATCATCAGCCCGCATGGGCATACCGATCCGCGTTGGTATGCGCTGAACGAGCCGTTCCCCGATCCCGCGCAGCTGCTCATCGTGCCGGACCACTATATTTTTCGCATGCTGTTCAGCCAGGGCGTGCGGCTGGAGGCTCTCGGCGTGCCGACCCTCGATGGTGCGCCCGTCGAGACCGACGGCCGGGCGATCTGGCGGCTGTTCGCGGAACATTATTACCTCTTCCGTGGCACGCCGACCCGGCTGTGGTTCGACCATGTGCTTGCGCATCTGTTCGCCATCGAAGAGCCGTTGAGCGCCGCAACCGCCGATCGCCATTACGACACGATCGCGACGGTACTGCAGTGGGAGAACTTCCGCCCTCGCGCCCTGTTCGAGCGCTTCAACATCGAGGTCATCGCGACGACCGAAGGCGCGCTCGACGAGCTCAGATGGCACCAGATGATCCGCGACAGCGGCTGGGAGGGCCGCGTCGTCACCGCCTATCGGCCGGACGCCGTCGTCGATCCCGATTTCGAAGGCTTTTCGGCCAATCTGGATCGGCTCGGCGAGATCACCGGCTGCGACACCGGGACCTGGGCCGGCTATCTCGACGCGCACCGCCAGCGGCGCGCTTTCTTCAAGAGCTTCGGCGCGACTTCATCGGACCATGGCCATCCGACGGCGGAGACCGCCAATCTTTCCGACGCGGCGGCGCAGGAGCTGTTCAACCGGGTCCGCGCCGGCTCGGAAGACGAGCGCGAACGGAAGCTGTTTCGCGCCCAGATGCTGACCGAGATGGCCAAGATGAGCCGGGATGACGGGCTGGTGCTGCAGATCCATCCGGGCTCCTCGCGCAACCATTCGCCTGGTGTTTTCCAGAAATTCGGCAGGGACAAGGGCTTCGACATCCCGACGCGTACCGACTATGTGACTGCGCTGAAGCCGCTGCTCGACTGTGTCGGGCTGGAGCGTGATCTCACCATCATCCTGTTCACGCTGGATGAGGCCGGCTATACGCGCGAACTGGCGCCGCTGGCCGGCGTCTATCCGGCGCTGAAGCTCGGGCCGGCCTGGTGGTTCCACGACAGCCCGGAAGGCATGCGCCGTTTTCGCGAGATGACCACCGAGACCGCCGGCTTCTATAACACGGTCGGCTTCAACGACGACACCCGCGCCTTTCCGTCGATCCCGGCCCGTCACGACGTGGCGCGCCGCGTCGACTGCGCCTACCTGGCGCGCCTCGTCGCCGAGCACCGGCTGCGCGAGGAGGAGGCGCATGAACTCGCGAAGGAGCTTGCCTACACGCTCGCCAAGAATGCGTACCGGCTCTGAGCCGGGCGTTTCGATTTTCAAAGGGAGGAAGTCATGTTGCATTTTTCGAAATTGACGGCGGCGACATTCGCCATCGGTTCGCTGCTGATCGGCGCTGCCAACGCCGAAACCGTGCTGCGATCCTCGGATACCCATCCGGACGGTTACCCGACCGTCGAGGCGGTCAAGTACATGGGCGACCTGATCAAGCAGCGCACCGCCGGCCGCTATTCGATCGAGGTCTATCACTCGGCGCAGCTCGGCGAGGAAAAGGACACGATCGAGCAGACGCAGGCAGGCGTCATCGACCTCGACCGTGTCTCGATGGGACCGTTTAACGGTATCGTGCCGGAGACCGCGGTGCCGTCGCTGCCCTACATATTCCGCTCCGTCGAGCACATGCGCCACGTCATGGACGGCCCTGTCGGCGACCAGATCCTGAAGGCGTTCGAGGCGCACGACCTCGTCGGCCTCGCCTTCTACGATTCCGGTGCTCGGTCTTTCTACAACACCAAGAAGGACATTACCTCGATGGCGGACATGAAAGGCATGAAGTTCCGCGTCATCCAGTCCGATGTGTTCGTCGACATGGTCAACGCGCTTGGCGCCAACGCCACGCCGATGGCCTATGGGGAAGTCTATTCGGCCCTGCAGACCGGCGTCATCGACGGCGCTGAAAACAACTGGCCGAGCTTCGAATCCGCCAAGCACTACGAAGTGGCCAAGCATTACACGATGGACGAACACCAGATCGTGCCGGAAGTGCTGGTCATGTCGAAGGCAAGCTGGGACAAGCTCTCGCCGGAAGACCAGGCGATCGTGCGCCAGGCGGCCAAGGACAGCGTCGTCAAGATGCGCGAACTGTGGGACGCGCAGGAGAAGAAGTCGCGCGGCATCGTCGAGGCCGCGGGCGTCAAGGTCAGCGATATCGACAAGCAGCCGCTGATCGACGCGATGAAGCCCGTCTACGACAAGTACCTGTCGACGCCCGAACTGAAGGACCTGGCCGCCCGCATACAGGCCGAGAAATGAACGGCAGGCTCAATGGATCGAGCAGCGCGGAGACCTCCGCGCTGCGTTCGGACGCGTCGGCCATGCGAGGATTCTGGCTGGGTGCGGAGCGGGTCCTGTCAGGACTTGCCAGGCTGGCGCTTTGGATCAGCGGCGCCGGCCTGACGCTGATGACGATCATCATCTTCTGGCAGGTCTTCTCGCGCTATGTGCTGAACCGTTCGCCGAGCTGGACGGAATCCTTCTCGGTTCTGCTGATGGGCTGGTTCATTTTTCTTGGCGCCGCCGTCGGCGTGCGGGAACGCACGCATCTGGGCTTCGACGTGCTGCTCTATGTCTTGCCTGCCTCGGCCAAGGCGGTGCTGCGCAGCATTTCCGATCTTGTCGTGCTGGCCTTCGGCGCCGGCATGATCGTCTATGGCGTACAACTGGCGAGGCTGACCTGGAACACGGTGATGCCTTCGCTCGCTTTGCCGGGCGGCGTCAGCTTCCTGCCGGTCATCCTGGGTGGCGCGCTGGTCTGCCTGTTTTCCTTGGAACGGCTGGCCGGGCGTTTTGCCGGCCTGCCCGTCGACGCCGACATCCATGCAACCGGCGAGGAGCCCTGAACCATGGCACTTATGGTCCTCTTCGGCACCTTCGTGTTCCTGCTGGTCATCGGCACGCCGATCGCGTTCTGCCTCGGCGTCGCCAGCTTCGCGACGATCCTCACGCTCGGGCTGCCGCCGGTCGTGGTGTTCCAGCGGCTCAATTCCGGCGTCAGCGTCTTTTCGCTGATGGCCATCCCCTTCTTCATCTTCGCCGGCGACCTGATGGTGCGCGGCGGCATCGCCGCGCGGCTGGTCGCACTGGCAGGCTCCCTGGTCGGCCATTTGCGGGGCGGTCTGGGGCAGGTCAACATCGCTGCGTCGACCATGTTCGGCGGCATTTCCGGCTCGGCGGTGGCGGATGCGTCGGCGGTCGGCGGGCTGATGATCCCGCAGATGAAGGCGCGCGGCTATGGCATCGACTACGCCGTCAACATCACGTCGGTCGGCGCCATCATCGCGCTTCTCATTCCACCGTCCCACAACATGATCATCTATTCGATTTCGGCCGGCGGCCGTATCTCGATCGCCGACCTGTTCACGGCCGGCGTGCTGCCGGGTCTGCTGCTGGCGTTGTCGCTGATGATAACGGCCTATTGGGTTGCCAGCCGCCGCGGCTATCCGACGGAGCCCTTCGCCGGCTTCGGCCGGGCCATGCAGCTGCTTGTCGCCGCCATTCCCGGCCTCATCCTGATCGCCATCATCTTCGGCGGCGTCAGGTCCGGCATCTTCACCGCGACCGAGAGCTCCTGCATCGCCATCGTCTATGCCTTCCTGGTGACGCTGATCATCTACCGCTCGATGAGCTGGGGCGACTTCGTCGCGGCGACGACGGCGTCGGTGCGCACCACGGCCATGGTGCTGATGATCATAGGCTGCGCGGCGGCCTTCGGCTGGCTGCTCGCCTATCTCAGGGTGCCGGCGGCGCTGGTCGCCTTTCTGCAGTCGGTATCCGACAACAAGCTGGTCATCCTGCTGTTGATCAACATCGTGCTGCTCATCCTCGGCACCTTCATGGACATGTCGCCGCTGATCATCATCACGACGCCGATCTTCCTGCCGGTGGTCATGGCCTATGGCGTCGATCCCGTGCATTTCGGCGTGATCCTCATCCTCAATCTCGGCATCGGGCTTTGCACGCCACCGGTCGGCGCGGTCCTGTTTGTCAGCTGCGCCATCGGCCGCATTCCGATCTGGACCGCGATGCGCTCAATCTGGCCATTCTACGGCGCCGCCTTCGCCGTGCTGATGCTTGTCACCTACGTACCGGAAATCTCATTGTGGCTGCCGGGCCTGTTCCATTAGGAGATCGCCACGTGTCCGTCAGTCCCGATCTCAAGGTCGAACGAAAACCCAAGCTTTCTGAAAGCGTGATCACGGCGATCCGCAAGCAATTGCTGGCGGGCGAGATTCTGCCCGGCCAAAAATTGCCGACCGAGGGCCAGCTGACCGAAACCTTCGGCGTCAGCCGCACCGTCATCCGCGAGGCGCTGGCCAAGCTTGCCGCCGACGGCCTTGTCGAGCCGCGGCAGGGCGCCGGCGTCTTCGTCACCGACCACATTTCGACCATGTTCGGCGCGCTTGCAGCCGACATGGGAGCCAAGGATTCCATCGCGCTCAACGTGCTCGAGGTGCGCCTGGCGATCGAAATCGAATCGGCCGGCCTCGCCGCCATCCGTCGCAACGCAGCGCAGGAAGCGGCGATCCAGGAAGCCTTCTTCGAGTTCGAGCGGATGCTGCTCGACAGCCAGCCGACCGGACCCGCCGACCTTGCCTTCCATCGCGCCATCGCCAGCGCCACCAACAATCCGTTCTATGTCGAAATGCTCGACGTGCTCGGCCGGCGCGCCATTCCGTGCGACGTGACCTCGCCCTGGTCGACCGAACTTGTGCAGTCCGACAGCTACCAGCGCGGGCTGCAGCGCGAGCATCTGGTGATCCTGAACGCGATCACGGCGGGCCATGCCGAAGCCGCGCGCGAGGCGATGCGCACCCATCTCGGCGCCAGCCAGCAGCGCTACCGCGAGCGCCTGCAGGCGCGGCAGGCCTTTTACGCCAGTTCGGTCAAGGCGGCCGCCGGGGAATGATCCACCAGAAGTCAGGACAGAGATGAGCCAGAACCACACCGACTACACATCGCGCTTCGCCATCGACCCGGCTGCCGCCGCCGCCATGGGAACGGACGAACTGCGCCATAATTTCCACATCGAAGACCTCTTCGAGCCCGGCCGCGTCAGCCTGACCTATACCCACTACGACCGCATGATCGTCGGCGGCGCCATGCCGGTGGCGACGGCATTGCCATTGGAAGCGATCAAGCCGACCGGCACCAAAGGTTTTCTCGACCGGCGCGAAATGATCGCCGTCAACATCGGCGGCGCCGGCTCGATCGAAGCCGGCGGCCAGTCCTTCGACCTGCGGGCGCGCGACATGCTCTATCTCGGCATGGGCTCCAGCGATGTGTCATTCGCTTCGTCCGACAAAGCCGCGCCGGCTAAATTCTACCTGCTCAGCGCGCCGGCACATCAGGCTCATCCCAGCCGGCTGATCCGCCTCGGCGACGCCAAGCGCCTCGATCTCGGCAGCAAGGAGGCCTGCAACGAGCGCTCGATCTTCCAGTTCATCCATGACGGAGGGACAAAAACCTGCCAGCTCGTGGTCGGCATGACGCAGCTGGCGCCAGGCTCGATCTGGAACACCATGCCGTGCCATGTGCATGACCGGCGCATGGAGGCCTATCTCTATTTCGATCTGCCCGAGGCGGCGCGCGTCTTCCATTTCATGGGCGAGCCGGACGAGACACGCCACATCGTCATGCGCAACGAAGAGGCGGTGCTGTCGCCGGGCTGGTCGATCCACTCTGGCGCCGGTACGTCCAATTACGCCTTCATCTGGGCGATGGCCGGCGACAATGTCGACTACACCGATGTCGACGCGGTGGCGATGGACGTGCTGCGGTGAGCGATCTCACAGCCTTCAGCCTGGCCGGCAAGCGCATCCTGGTCACCGGCGCCAACACCGGCATCGGCCGGGGCATCGCGGTCTCGATCGCGCGCGCCGGCGGCGCGGTGATCGGCGTCGGCCGCTCGTTGATGGAGGAGACGGCGAGCAAGGTCGCGGCTCTGGGCAGCGAATTCGAGACGGTTGCCGCCGACCTTGCCGACACGGGCGCGGCTGGACCGATGCTCGATCGTGTCTGGGACGAAAGCGGGCCGCTCGACGGGTTGGTCAACAATGCCGGCATCATCCGCCGCGCAGATGCCGTCGACCTGACGGAGACCGATTGGGACGATGTCATCGACGTCAATTTGAAGACCGCCTTCCTGCTCTGCCAGGCCTTTGCGCGGCGCGTCCTTGCCGAGGGACGCCAGGGCAAGATCGTCAATATCGCCTCGGTGCTGAGTTTCCAGGGCGGCATCCGCGTTGCGTCCTACACGGCGTCAAAGCATGGCCTGCTCGGCATCACCCGTCTGCTCGCGTGCGAGTGGGCGGCGAAAGGCATCAACGTCAACGGCATAGCGCCGGGCTATATCGAGACCAACAACACGCAGGCGTTGCGCGCCGATCCCGACCGCAGTGCGGCCATCCTCGGGCGCATTCCCGCCGGCCGCTGGGGGGAGCCCGGAGACATTGGTGATGCCGCCGTCTTCCTGCTGGCGCCGGCCTCGAACTACATGCATGGCGCGGTGGTGCCTGTGGACGGCGGCTGGCTGGCGCGGTGAGGAGGTGACGATGACCGAGCTGAAAGTTTTCGCGCAAGCCGGCGAGGCTGCCTGGACTCCGACCCCGGACGGCAATCGCCGGCGCGTGCTCCTATCCACCGACGAGCTGATGATGGTCGAATTCGGCTTCGACAAGGGCGGCGTC
Source organism: Mesorhizobium sp. B2-3-13 (assembly GCF_006442195.1). Classification (NCBI taxonomy): domain Bacteria; kingdom Pseudomonadati; phylum Pseudomonadota; class Alphaproteobacteria; order Hyphomicrobiales; family Phyllobacteriaceae; genus Mesorhizobium; species Mesorhizobium sp. B2-3-13. The sequence goes on along the minus strand of NZ_VFVQ01000003.1, from coordinate 266,339 downwards.
GGTGCGCTGCATTCGCACCCGCATGTCCAGGCAAGCTATGTCGCCGAAGGCCGTTTCGAGGTGACCATCGACGGACGGACCGAAATCCTGGAGACCGGCGGCAGCTTCATCGTTCCCTCCGGGCTGGTGCACGGCGTCAGGGCGCTTGAGGCCGGGCGTCTGGTCGACAGTTTTGCGCCGCACCGCGCCGATTTTCTCGCCTGACCGGGCCGCCAACGGTTCCTCGGCCAATGAAAAACCCGCGCCTCCAGGGAAGCGCGGGTTTGTTGCCTGGGCGCCAGAGCGTGTCACCGTTTCACAGAAACGGCGAAACGTTCTGCCTCTGTCTGACGCAATTCCGGACGGAAAACCGTTTCACACTTTTCCTGGAATTGCTCCAATGCGCCGCGGTACTCAAAACATCACCGCAGGACCGGAAACCTGCCGGATCATGGTGAATATAAACTTAATGCGCGCGACCTTGGTCAGGTGATGCGCTTGAGCAGCCCGAAAAGCCGTTCGAACGTCTTGCCATAGGGCGGCCGCAGAAGGGCTCCCGCGCTCAAGCGCGACTGCAGGAAGACCGGCTTCTCCTTGCTGAAAGTGCGGAACCCCCATTCGCCGTGATAGGCACCCATGCCGCTCGCGCCGACGCCGCCGAAGGGCTGGTTCTCCTGCACCAGATGAAGCATGCAGTCGTTGATGGTGACGCCGCCGGCGACGGTCTCGCGCAGGATGCGTTGGCGGTTGGTGCTGTCGTTGCCGAACCAGTAGAGCGCCAGCGGCCGGTCGGCCCGGTTCACATAGTCGATCGCGTCGTCGACCGTGGCGTATTCGACGATCGGCAGCACCGGGCCGAAAATCTCCTCGCGCATCAGCCGCAGGTCGGGGCCAGCGTTGCTGACCAGGGTCGGCAAAAGCTTCCGGCCCGCGGTGCCGAGGTCTTCGCCGGCCGGGTTGATCTCGGCGACATCTGCGCCGGCCTCGCGGGCCTCCGCGATTATGGCGCGCAGGCGCTGGTAATGCCGGTCGCTGACGATGGCGGTGTAGTCTGGGTTGTCGCGCAGAGTGGGGTAGAGCCGCGCCACGGCGACTGCGAGCTTCGCGGCGACCGTGCCTGCCTGTCCCTTGGGCACCAGCAGGTAGTCCGGCGCGATGCAGGTCTGCCCGGCATTCAACAGCTTGCCATAGGCGACGCTGGCTGTTGCCGTGTCGAGATCGCAGGAGGCGTCGAGGATCGCCGGCGACTTGCCGCCGAGTTCGAGCGTGACCGGGGTCAGGTTGGCGGCGGCGGCGATCGCGACCTGGCGACCGACCGCGGTCGAACCGGTGAACAGAAGGTGGTCGAACGGCATCGAGACGAAGGCCTTGCCCATCTCGGCATCGCCGGTGATGACGCTGAGTTCGTCCGGGGCGAAGTGGTCGCCGGCCAGTCTGGCCAGCAGTTCCGAGAAAGCAGGCGTCAGTTCGGAGGGCTTTACCAGGACGCGGTTGCCGGCGGCGAGCGCTGCCGTGACCGGCGCGACGGCAAGCTGAAAGGGGTAGTTCCAGGGCGATACGATGCCGACCACTCCGAGCGGCTGCGGCAGGAGGCGGTTTTTGCCCGGCAGGAAGGGCAAGGTGGTGGCGACACGACGCTCCCGCATCCAGCCGCCAACATGCGCAAGGGCATGGCGAATGCCGGCGCGCACGACAAACAGTTCCGCAAGCCGCGTCTCGTGCGCCGAGCGACCGCCGAAGTCGGCGCCGATCGCGGCGCAGATTTCAGTCTCGTGCCGCTCGGTCAGCGCCAGCAGGCGCTTGAGGCGGTCTTTACGAAGGCCAAGGTCGGCAAAGGGCTGCTTCTCGAAGGCGGCACGCTGCAACCGGAACCGTTCGCCGAGGACATCCTGTCTGGTCTGCAGCATCGCACCCTCCCTGGCATGTCGGGTCGAGCTTACATCGTGGCGCCGAGGAATCCAGCAGGGCGCAGATACCGCAGGGGAAGCGCGATCTCTCACAGGGGCAGAGAACGAGCCGGCCCTGTTGCGGCCCGGTGACGGCTGCGCTACTCCAGGGGATCACGCGGAGAGTCTCTTGGTCGGTTTCCACATCCTCTCCAATCCCCGAAAAATTGCTCCCAGCCAGGCGGCAGCCTGATGCAGGCACAGACGGCGAGTGTTCGGGCCGAGGATCCCAAGCGGCGCGTCCTGAAGGACGTGTTCGGCTTCGATGATTTTCGCCCCGGCCAGGCCGACGTCATGGACGCACTGCTCGGCGGGCGCCATGTGCTGGCCGTCATGCCGACGGGGGCCGGAAAATCGCTCTGCTACCAGGTTCCTGCGCTGGTCCTGGGCGGGCTAACTCTCGTCGTCTCGCCGTTGGTGGCGCTGATGCAGGACCAGGTCGCGGCGCTGCGGCTTGCCGGCGTCGCCGCCGATACGATCAATTCCTCGCTCGGCCGCGAGGCCAATGTCGCGGCGTGGCGCCGCGTGGCATCGGGCCAGACGCGGCTGCTTTATCTGGCGCCGGAGCGGCTGATGACCGAGCGCATGCTCGAGGCGCTTTCCAGGCTCGACATCAGCCTGATCGCCATCGACGAGGCGCATTGCATCTCGCAATGGGGGCCGGCATTCCGGCCCGAATATGAAGACCTGTCGCGGTTGCGCGGCATCTTCGCCAACGTGCCGATCATCGCGGTGACGGCGACGGCCGACGAGAGCACGCGCAGCGACATCGCCGCCCGGCTGTTCGCTGAGCGGGTCGAAACGCTGGTGCTGGGTTTCGACCGGCCCAACATCAAGCTGGCCATCGCGCCCAAGCAGGACAGCAAGCGCCAGCTGCTCGGCTTCATAGAGCGCCATGCGGGCAAGAGCGGTATCATCTATTGCCTGTCGCGCAAGAAGACCGAGGAGATGGCAGCCTTCCTCGAGAAGAACGGCGTCAGAGCGCTTGCCTATCACGCCGGCATGAGCAAGGAGGCGCGTGAGGCCAATCAAAACGCCTTCATGACCTTGTCCGGCGTCGTCATGGTGGCGACCATCGCCTTCGGCATGGGCATCGACAAACCCGACGTCGCCTATGTCTTCCACACCGATATGCCGGGCAGCCTGGAGGCTTATTACCAGGAAATCGGGCGCGCCGGCCGCGACGGACGCGAGGCCGAGGCGCATATGCTTTACGGTCTTGGCGACATCCGCATGCGACGGCTGTTCATCGACGACGAGGACGCCTCACCCGAGCACAAGAGACGGTCGCACCGCCGGCTCGACACGCTGATCGGCTATTGCGAAACGGCGCAGTGCCGGCGCCAGGTGCTGCTCGGCTATTTCGGCGAAGAGGCTCAAGCCTGCGGCAATTGCGACAACTGCCTCGATCAGGCGCCGCGCGCCGATGGCAGTGCCGAGGCGCGGAAAATCCTTGCGGCGGTCGCGCAGAGTGGCGAGCGCTTCGGCGCGGCCCATGTCATCGACATCCTGCTTGGCCACGAGACCGAGAAGGTGCTGGCGAGAGGCCATCAGACGCTAAGCAGCTTTGGCACCGGCGCCGCGCACAGGAAGACAGTGTGGCTGTCGCTGATCCGGCAACTGGTTGCGGGCGGGTTCCTGATGCCGGATCCCGAGGGTCATGGCGGTCTCGCCATCTCCGAAAGCGGCCGCGCGCTCGGCCGCGGCGAGATTGCATTCCAGTATCGCGCCGAGACGCGGGATCCTCTGGCGCGCGGCAGGAAGCGTTCCGGGGAAGGCTCCGCCGCCGGCGCCGAGGGCGTGGACGCCTCGCTGCTGGCAGCGCTCAAGGCGTTGCGGCTGCGGCTGGCCAAGGAGCGCCAGGTGCCGGCCTATGTGGTGTTTTCCGACCGCACGCTGATCGACATGGCCGACCGCCGCCCGCGCGACCTCGACGCCTTCGCCGAGGTGAACGGCGTGGGAGGGGCGAAGCTCAAGGAGTTCGGCGAGATTTTTCTCGCCGAGATTGCGGGGCATCAGGCTGGCTGAAGACCGCGAGGGCCCGACTCCAGACTGTAGTGCTGATCCGGCTGCTCCCAATGAGCAATGACAGCCGCGGCCTCAAAGTTGGGAGCGCAGCCTGCTGGCCAGCCAGTCCGAAGTTGTTTCCCGCAGGGACGCGCTCCCATTCGGCCCGGCCGATCTGCCGGGATCGCCCAAGATCCTGGTTGAACAAGTCAATCTGCGTTCTTGCGAAATCCCCGCCGTGCGCTGTCAGTCGCCCTGCTGCTTGCGATTGCAATGTTTTTCACGCCGCTCAAGCCCGCCGCTCCTCGGCGATGGCCCTTGCCCGCAGCTCAGATGCCTGCAAATCTCAGCTGAAAGACCTTCGCCGAAATATTGTGTGTGAGATATCCGGGTTAGTCCTTTAGGGGATCTGTGCCGACAGTTTTGAGAAGATTCGGAAGTCCCCTACCCTGATTCGGTAACTGACGACCCCTACCTGCCTTTGGTAGGTTGATGATCTGCCTAAGGGTTTGCCTGGCGTGTTAGCGCGGGGCGCTCGGGTTTCGCCGACTGACGCCACAGCGTTTCACCAGCGCGGTCGACGCCATGGAGGATCCGCAATGAATTACGAGCGGAGATCCAACTCGGCTTCCGCGCCCCTCGGCGACTGTCCTGACCGAGTATACACGATCGCTGCCTTGTTTCATGACGGCCTTAAACAGTATGACGACCGCAAACGGTCGAGAGCCGCCCCGCTGCGCCTCATTCCGTTTTGCCTCATGATGTTGCTTGGATTTGCAGCAGTCGGGCTCGCTCCGCTAGTAACGAAACCTCCTGTCGCTCCCACCCAAATCGTGCCGCCGGATGGCGGATCGTCGGAATCTGCTGCGGCGGAACAGAGGCAAGCCCTGGGGTGGGAGCGGTCTTGGGTCGACGCGTTGAGGCGTGGTCTGACCGCCGCTCGGAGGGAAAGCGAGGCAACTCGCGCCGAAGCGCTTGCCTCGCAAGTCCGGGTTAAGGGGGAGCATGACCAGGCTGAACGCGAACGCGCAGCCAGTGAACAGAGCTTCCTCACGCTGCACAAGGATATCGATGATATCGATGCACTCAAGACCGGCAGTGCGCATGGGGAAAATCTGCCCCGCGAACCGGCGGCGGCTCGCCAAGAACTGGCTGCCACGCGGCGCGTCATAGAAAACGCAAGCGCGCCGTCGCGCGCGGTCGCCGACCCGATGAACCAGCCGCAACCTGCCCTTGAAGCGCAGCGGCAAAAAGCCGACGGGCTTCCGCGCGACCTGGCGCAGCCGCGCCTGAGTGCCGAGGCCGTTGCACGCGATACCGCGGAAAGGTCTCTGGCCGAGGCCAGGCAGACGCTTGAAGAGGAGCGGCGGAAAGTCGGGCTCCTGGAGCGTGATATCGCCGGGGCCCGTCAGTCCATCGAAGCGCTGGAGGCGGGCGCGAAGCTGGCAGCAACAACGCGGGCCGGCGCCATCCAGGGCAGGCAGCTTGCTGAAGTTGCTGCAAGGCAGGCTGGCGACGCGCTCGCACAGGAACGCGAGAGAGCAAACGCGCTGGCGAGTGATCTTGAAACTGCTCGGCGGGAAGGCGACGCCGCAACGGAGGAATTGACCCGGATATCGACGGCGTTCAACGAGGCGGCGGAGCAGGAGCGCAAAAAAGCCATTGACCTGGCACGCGACCTCGCGTCGGCCCGCAAGGACATCGAGGCCCTCAAGCGCTGGGCTGAGCGCTGCACCTCGCATATCGAAAACGCGGCAAAGGCACTCCCCACCGATCGCGCAAGCGCACATGCGCCCCGGCGCAGATCGCTCAACCGAGGGCAGCAGGAGGTCGGCAACGCGGGAGTGCCCAAGTCGCGGGTCGTTCGCCTGACGACGATCACGCTGCCAGACGCGCTGCTTCCCACGCGACCCCCGGCTGAGGGGTTCAGTCAATGACAGCCGGGGATGGAGGATTGCGATGAGCAGATACGTCGCGGCCGTTTTCTCGATTGTAATCGCGACTCAACCTGCCATGGCTATTGAGGCAGGAGTTGGTGCCAAGGCCGGCAATGTCGGGGTTGGCACCAGTGTGGGCGTCGGCCAGAACGGGGCGTCAATCGGTATTGGCGCGAGCGTCGGTAGCGTAGGAGCCGACGCCGGAGTTTCGGTCGGGACAGGCGACGGCTCAGTAGGCGCAAGTGTTGGAGCCAGCGGCCAACTCAGTGGGCAAGGCGCCTCGTCCGAAAGTACCCCAGCAGGCGCTCCGCCAGGCAATACCCCTGGTCATCCCGCCGCCACGACCGCCCCGGCCGCAGGCGTGCCACACATCTCCCTGCCACGCGTCCTGCGGCCTTACGGCGAGGGTGGTCGCTCATCGGCCGTGACGGCAATCGAAGCAATACCGGGCACGCCGGGTGCAACTGTTCGCGCCTGCCGTGTCGCGATTGCGTCGGCCGCCTCCCCGTTTGGCGTCGTGAGTATACATGCGACGAGCGCAGGTTCCTTACGCCGTCTAAGCCGAGGCGCGGTCTCGGCCCCGATAGCAGTTCGCATCCATTATAAAAGGCAAGGTGGCGCCGAGATCCGGCAGGCGCGGATCAGATGCGACCTCGACGCGACGGGCAAAGTGATCAGGCTGACATAGGTGCACCCTAGGTGTTTGATCCCAGGCTTTGATGGGGCACTCTTGTCTCCCGAATCAAAGGAGGCACTATGGGCCAGGTTCTCCATGGGAGCGCCACGACGACAGAGGCGGTCCGTCGAGCGATACAACATAGTCAAGAGAGCTTGAGGGCGCTGGCCAAGCGCTAGGGATCAACCAGAAGACCGTCGCCAAGGGGGGAGCGGACCTCAACAACCGACCTTCCGACCGGGCCGAAAGAGCTGCGGTCGACGGTGCTCTCGCTCGGCGAGGAGGCCGTCATCGTCGCCTTCCGGCACTACACGCTGCTGCCGCTCGGCCGACGTAACAAGAGCCCCGATCTGACGTCGGAAGATTGCCATGAAAATATGATGGTCCTCAAAGGGCCATCTCGATCGCATCCCCAGCACTGGGACGAACTGCCTCCCAAAGAGTGCGCGTTCGCCATGTAGCCGGAGACCGGGGGCACATCTCATCGCGGATTCAGCCCCGCATCAAATTCTCTACTTGAGATTCAGGGGCAGTGCACGTCAGCTGGCTACGGAACCTGGACCCCCAGCCAGCACAAATTCACGCTTTCACAAGCCGTAGAAGCCGCGCTGGATTTCAGGCCTCGCCCGCGTCTGGGCATCATCACTGGTGCCCGGATCTGGGGTCCGGCGTCAACCACATTTGCGTCGGTACTTTACTCTGTTGGGGCGGGGGGTATTGGCGGGCAATGTTTGCCTAGGTCGTAAGATTGGCGAGGCCGGCCCCTGTCAGAGGATCGATTGCGGATGTTTGGTTCGGAGTTAGGCGAACGTCGAACCCTTGATCCACAACCGGTTCGCCGGGGTTCGAGTCCCTCCGGGTTCACAGTTGAATGTTATATCAATGAGTTACGTTTAATTACTCGAAATTGAATTGAGCGTTATCCAATGAGTCACCGAGGTTTGAAGGAAATGATCGCGGGCCTGTTCGCCAATTTCTCCTTCTCGGTGATAGCACCTGCCACACGTAACTCAGGCTGCCGATCTCGAAAGACCTTGCAACGATGCGTGCGGCAATCGGCGGCAACGACGTGCGAAAGGGATGGTTTTTCGGCTAGTCAGGCGCGTTCAAGCCCCGCACCCAACATCTAAAAAGGCTCGCGATTCGGCATTCAGTCAGCCGACCATCCGACCTTCTGTCCTTGTGAGAACAGACGGAACGTGCGTCCCGAGATCAGCGCTCGGCTAACCTGCCAAGGTTGCGCCAAGCCGCTTGGAAATTGAAACAATCCAAGTTCGCAGCTCTGGCGCAAAAGGTTTTTCCAGCATCGCCCGGTCCCAGGCCAGGAAATAGGGCTCTGGCAGCCTGACGCGCTTGTCGAACGGCGCCACCAGCCTGCCCGAGGCAATGTCGTCGGCGGCCATCGACAGTTGTGCCAGCACGAAGCCCCTGCCGTTGGCTGCAGCATCGATCGCGGCGCTCGACAGCGAAAAGGCGACTTCACCCGATGTCTTGCGGTGCACCGCGCCGATGCTTGCCGCCCATTCCGCCCATGTGGGCGGCGAACGATGGTCGCGTGCCCATTCGATACTGAGAAGCGGCAGATCGAGGATATCGGCGGGCTTGCGGACCGGATGTTTCGCCAGCAGCGCGGGCGAGCAGGCCGGCACCACCCAGTCGGTGAACAACTCGGTGTAGTGCTCGAAATCACGGTATTTGGTGCCGTAGGAAATGCGGAAGTCGACCTGTTCAGCGCTCAGCCTTGGCTCTGTCTCGGCGCCGACCAGTCGCACGGTGGCGCCGGGATGGCCGATCTGCCAATCCAGAAGCTGCGGACCGATCCATTTGCTGGCGAGCGACGGCAGGCAGGAGATGGTCAAAGTGTCGGCGAAACGGGCCCGTTCGATGACATCCTGGGCCTCGCGTATCTTTTCGAAGCCGATGGAAACCGCCGCGTGGTAGACGCGGCCCAGTGCTGTAAGGGCGACGCTCCTGCCGCGACGTTCCAGAAGCCGTGCGTCCAACGCATCCTCGGCCTTGCGTATCTGCTGGCTGACAGCGCCGACGGATACACCGAGCTCGTTTGCCGCGGCCGTCACGCTGCCACGCCTGCCAAACGCCTCAAAGGCCTGTATCGCACGCAGAGGGGGCGTCTTGTTCACCTGGGCAACGATCCTGGGGTCAGCTTGATTTAGTTTTTCTAAAATAGAACGCAGATGCAAGTCCTATGTCGTCCCGAACTCGCAAGATATTCATTTGGGCTCACAAGCTGGGGAGGACGCCATGTTTCTTCGAAACTGCTGGTACGTTGCCGCATGGGATCATGAGATTGCCGGCCAGCTGGTGCCGATCCGGATCCTTGGCGAGGACATTGTTCTTTACCGCCGTACCGACGGCGTGGTGGCGGCGCTCGAAGACGCCTGTCCGCATCGCAAGCTGCCGCTGTCCATGGGCCGCATCAAGGGCGATACGGTCGAATGCGGTTACCACGGCCTGACCTTCGACAGCACGGGAACCTGCACGCGGGTACCGGGCGCGGAAAAGATACCGCATGTCGCGTGCGTCCGCTCCTATCCGATCGCCGAACGCTACGGACTGCTCTGGATATGGATGGGTGAGGCGGCAAAGGCCGATCCCGACCTGATTTTCGCGGTCGATCACTGGGGCGATCCGGCGTGGGGTGTCAATCGCGGCGAGTCGATGGCGCTGGATTGCAACTACCTCTACATGACCGACAACCTGCTCGACCCCTCGCATGTGTCTTGGGTCCACCAGTCCTCCTTTGGCGGTGTTCAGGCCATGGAGGATGCGCCGCTCGAAACCACCGTGGGCGAGGACGGCGTGACCGTGTGGCGCTGGGTGGTCGATGCCGCGCCGGCGCCCTTCTATGCGCCTTTCCTAAAGTTCTCCGGCAATTGCGACCGCAAGCAGCACTATGAGGTGCGCTACCCCTCCAACGCGATCATCAAGGCGATCTTCGTGCCGGCCCGCACCGGGGGCGAGGGGAAGCCGCTGCACGAGGACGTGTTCCTCATGGACAGCTACAACTTCATGACGCCGGTCGATGAGAGCCAGACGAAATATTACTGGTTCCAGATGCGCAATTTCGCTCCCGACGATCTGGAGGTGTCGCGCCAGTTCGCCACCTCCGTGCGCGGCGCTTTCGACGAGGACCGCACCGTGCTCAATGCGGTGCACAAAGGCATGGCCAACAAGCGCACACCTAATCTCGATCTCAAGATCGATGTCGGGCCACTGCGCTTTCGCCGCAACCTGGCCAAGCTGATCGCCGGCGAGAGCCAGCAATTGGCGGCCGTCGAATGAACGCATTCACCGCTCGCGACACGATCGCAAGAAGCGGATTTCGCGACCTGAAGGTGGTCGCGAAGGTGCGCGAAAGCGCCATCATCACGTCGTTCCATATCGAGCCGGTGAATCCAGGGGACTGGCGCGACTTCGAGCCAGGGCAGTTCCTGGTGTTCAAGATACCTATGCCGCAGGGAGCCGGCGAAAAGGCATATGTGCTGCGCAACTACAGCGTCTCCTGTTCCCCGGCCGCCAAGGGTCGCTACCGGATCAGCGTAAAGCGTGAAGCAGCACCCGCGCCCGGTCTGCCTGACGGGATAAGCTCATGCTTCCTGCATGACCGGATCGAAGTCGGCGACATACTTCAGGCCGAAGGGCCGCGCGGCGATTTCGTGCTCGATAATGCGAGCAGCCGTCCAGTCGTGCTGCTCAGCGGCGGCGTCGGGCTGACGCCGATGGTGTCGATGCTGCATGCGCTGGCTTCGACGCCGTGCCGCCGTGCCGTGTTCATTCACGCCTGCGAGAACGGCGACGTGCATGCCTTGCGCGACGAGGTGACCGGCCTTGTGGCGACACGGCCAGGCCTGACCGCGCACTACTGCTACCGATCCCCGTCCGAACGCGACAATGCCGAGCAACACTTCCACAGCGAAGGCATGATTTCGCGGTCCGTGCTACAGCGCCTGTTACCATTAGACGATTACGATTTCTACCTCTGTGGTCCGCCGCCGTTCATGAAAGCGATCTACGCTATGTTGCGCGAGCTTGGCGTGCCGAAGCACCGCATCGCCTACGAATTCTTCGGCCCGGCGACGGTGCTTGAGCCTGATGCCGTACGAACCCCAGCGGTTGTTGCGCAGACGGCAAGAATCGCGCCGGCAGCCGAGGAGACAATCGTCGAGTTCCGAAAATCTGGCCTCAAAGCTGTCTGGGACGGGTCCGCCGCATCGCTGCTCGACTTTGCCGAGGATCAGGGTCTGGAACCGGAGTTCAGCTGCCGGTCCGGCATCTGTGGCACATGCAAGTCGCGGCTGGTCTCGGGCGACGTCGTCTATTTCGAAGAACCGCTGGACGAGCTTGGGGCAGGCGAAGTGCTGCTGTGCTGCTCGAAGCCGAGCGGATCAATCGTCCTGGATATTTGACAAGATCGCGATGCCGCGTATGCGCGCGGGGAAACGGAAGTCGGAATTTGGAACAGTCGGTCAAACCAGTGTCGAGTCTGCCGCTCAATCCGCATATCGCGGCGTTGCCGCCCTACAATGCCGGCATGAACATTGCGATGGCGCGGGCGCTGAGTGGCCGCCACGACATTGCCCGGCTGGCCAGCAATGAGAACCCCCACGGCTGTTCACCCGCCGTCATGGCCGCATTGGCCTCCTCATCGTTCGAACCTTGGCGCTATGCCGATCCGGCCTGCATGGTGCTGCGGGCAGCGCTTGGCGAGTGGCTGGCGATCGATCTCGGCCTGATCGTTGCCGGCAACGGCTCCGAGGAGATGATCGCCGCCATCTCGCGCGCCGTTCTGGTGCCGGGCGCCTCTGTCGTTACCACAGTGCCGAGCTTCGGCCTGCATGAGATAGAGCCGCTGGCGGCGGGTGCCGCTGTCATCAAGATCGCGATGACACCCGAAATGGGGTTCGATCTTGCTGCGCTCGAAACGGCAATCGCTGCCGGGCCGCGGATCGTTTTCATATCCTCGCCATGGAACCCGGTCGGGCCGGGCCTCGACCATTCCAGCCTGCAACGGCTGATCGGCGCCGTGCAGCCAGGCACGCTTCTTGTCCTCGACGAAGCCTATTTCGAATTTGCCGATCCCGGCGCACCCGACGGCATCAAGGTTCTGCGCGACAGCGGCATCGACCATGTGGTGCTGCGGACATTTTCGAAGGCCTATGGCCTGGCGGGGTTGCGCGTGGGCTATGCCGTCTGTTCGAGCCTCGAACTGGCGCGAGTGATCGCCGCTGCCAAGACGCCGTTCAACGTCAATGCGGCGGCGCAGACCGCAGCCATCGCCGCACTCGCCGACGAAAGCTGGATGAAGGCGTCGGCAGGCCGCGTCAGGGCCGAGCGCGCGCGCACCGCCGCCGCGCTTGCCGGCCTTGGTTTCCGGGTTGCACCGTCGCAGACTAACTTCCTGTTCTTTGACTGCAAGGGCGACAGTTCGAACCTCGCCGCCGGTCTCCTGAAGCAAGGGATCATTGTCAAGGCGTGGCGCGAAGCCGGCTACGAGCACTATCTGCGCGCCACTATCGGGCTGCCGGCTGACAACGACCGGCTGATTGCGGCCGTCCAGGAATTGGTAACGCGATGACCGGCCTCGCGTCTCCAAGGCAAATGAACTCGACCGACCAGGCGGTGCCGCCGTCGGTTATCAACGCGATCCGCGATGTCGTCGGTGCGGCGAATGTGCGTACCGGAGAGGATGCCGGGGCGATCGACCTTGGCTCGAATGGCGCGGATTGTGGCGCCGGCATCGTCGTTGCGCCTTTATCGACCGCCGAAGTCGCGGCGGTGGTGCGCATCTGCCGCCAGAACGAGATCCCGATCGTGCCGCAAGGTGGGCGGACCGGCCTGGTCGGCGGCAGCGTTTCGCGGCCAGGCGAGATCGTCCTTTCGATGATGCGCATGAACCGCATCGAGCGGCTTGATCCCGTCGAACGCGTAGCCGTCGTCGGCGCCGGGGTCACTCTTGAAGCGCTGCAAGAGGCCTCGCGCGAACACCGGCTGGAGCCGGGCGTCGATCTTGCCGCACGCGGCTCGGCGACGATCGGCGGCATGGTGTCCACCAATGCCGGCGGCGTGATGGCTTTTCGCAACGGCGTCATGCGCCACCGCGTGCTTGGCCTCGAGGCCGTTCTGGCCGACGGATCGGTCTATTCCGATCTTACCCGGGTGGTGAAGAATTCCGCCGGCTATGATCTGAAACATCTCTTCATCGGTGCCGAGGGCACGCTCGGCATCGTCACCCGCGTGGTCGTCAAGCTCGACCCTTCGCCGCGCGCCACAGCGACCGCGCTTTTCGGGCTGCCATCGGTCGATGCCGCTCTGCGGATCATTCGTCTCGCGCTTGAATCGGATGCTGGGCATCTGCGCGCGGCGGAGGCGATGTGGGCCTCGTATTTCAACTTGGCCGCCGCCGCGCATGAATGGTCCGAACCAGGCGTGCCGCTCGACCAGCCGCTGTTTTTGCTGCTGTCGCTTGGGGGTGCGCGCGAAGAGGCGCTGCGCGAGGATTTCGAGCGGATTTATTCGGAGGTAATGGAGCGCTATCCCGAAGCGACCGGCATCATCGCGGCCTCGCGGCGGCAAGAGGAGGATTTGTGGCGGCTGCGCGAGGACACCAGCGTGCTCTACCGCGCCTATCCCCATGCGCCCTCCTTCGACGTGTCGGTGCCTCTGTCGGAAATTCCGGCCTACCTCGACGGGATTCTGCCTGCGCTCGCCGCGATTGAACCGGATCTCGCGCCCTATGTCTTTGGACATCTGGCCGACGGGAATCTGCACATCATCTTGAACCGAAAAGGCCCGCTTGGCCTTGACATGGCGGAGGCTGTCGAGGGCGTCCTGTATCAACAGCTGCGGGAAATTGGCGGTTCCTTTTCCGCCGAGCACGGTGTTGGGTCGAAGCGCATCCATTCTCTGCTGGCGACGGCGGACCCGACGAAGCTCGCCGTGATGGAGCGGGTAAAACGAGTGCTGGACGTTCAGTCGATCATGAATCCCGACAAGGTGCTTCCCTGCGACGCCTGGTTCGTCCGATCCTCCAGGCCATCTCATTCTGGTAGCGAACGCCGATTGCCCTTCAAGAACGTGAGCGACCTCACCGATGAGTAACCCCATGCCGGAACCACAGGGAATGAACGGATTGACCGCCAGCCGTCCAGTGGGATCGACCATGCGCCCTGACGAGCCGACCCCGGCCCATGCCTGTTTCGGCGCCTTGCGCCAAGAATTTCGCCAAGCGGCCGAGCGGGCGGGCGCGGAGCTGTCTGAATATGTCCATCCGCTGAACGGGCCTGATGGCGGGGCGCTGGCGACGGATGTGGCACTGCTTGGCCGTCGCGACGCGCGCAAGCTGATCGTGCTTATCTCCGGCACGCATGGTGTCGAGGGGCCGTTCGGCTCGACCTGCCAGACCGCCTGGCTCGGCCAGAAGAACCTGCGGCGCTTGCCTGACGACACGGCAATCCTAGCCATTCACCTCATCAATCCGTGGGGCACGGCGTGGTCGCGGCGCGTCAACGAAGACAATGTCGACCTCAACCGCAACTTCATCGACTGGTCTTCGAGTCCTCCGGTCAACAACGGCTATGCCGGTCTGCATGACGCCCTGGCATACCGCGAATGGGAAGGGCCGGACCGCATAGCGGCCGACGAGAAGCTGGCCATGGCGCGCAGGAGGCTTGGACATGCCGGGCTGGCGGCGATCGTCGAGGCCGGCCAGTATGAGTTCGCCGAGGGGATGTTCTATGGTGGCGGCGGCCCGGTCTGGTCGAACAGGACGCTGAACGAAATCCTGAAGACCTTTGCCCGCGAGGCGCGTCAAGTCATTGTCTTTGATCTGCATACGGGGGCAGGGCCCTACGGCTATCCGGCGCTGCTTTCGGTGGCGAGTTCCGAGCATGCTGGCCTTGCCTGGGGCAAATCCATTTTCGGGCCGGCGCTGTCGACCGTGCTGACCGGCCCGGGCGCCAAGACAGGCACCGGCATCGCTGCGACGGCGACCGGCTATGTCTCCGACGCCGTCCGCAAGGCAATGCCGAACGCGCGCGTGCTGCCGCTTGTGGTCGAATGCGGCACGCTGAACGGCCCGGCCGTCATGCAAGCGGTGCAGGCCGACAACTGGCTGCATCTGTTCGGCAAGCCCGACTCGCCGCTGGGCAAACGGATCCGGGACACGCTGCGCTCTGCCTTCATTCCGGATGATCCGGATTGGCAGCGCGCCTGCCTGTCCAGCAGCCTGCGCCATTTCGACCGCGCGCTGGCGGACCTGAAGGCTGTCGATCTGGATCAGGACGAAGCCGTCAAAGGCGAACCGCCGCTGCCCACCATTCGCGCTGGGGTTGCCGATCCGGCGCCCGCCGACGAAGCGAAGATCACGACGCCGGCCGTACAGATCGACGAGCTTCACAAGAGCTTCGGCTCGCTTCTGGTGTTGAAGGGCGTCAATCTTACCGCGCATGCCGGCGAAGTGATTTCCATGATCGGCTCGTCAGGCTCGGGCAAGAGCACATTCCTGCGCTGCATCAATCTTCTGGAACAGCCGGACGGCGGCAAGGTCGCCATCGACGGCGAACTCATCAAGATGAAGCCGCTGTCGAGCGGCCGTCTTGGCCCGGCCGACATGGCGCAGGTCGAGCGTATCCGCGCGCGCGTCGGCATGGTGTTTCAGAACTTCAATCTATGGCCGCACATGACGGTGGTGGAGAATATCATCGAGGCGCCCCGGCACGTGCTGAAGGAACCGCGCGAGAAAGCCATCGAACATGCGCACGCGCTGCTGAAGAAGGTAGGGCTCGCCGACAAGCACGCCCATTATCCCGGCCAGTTGTCCGGCGGCCAGCAGCAACGGGCGGCGATCGCGCGCACACTGGCGATGCGGCCCAAGGTCATCCTCTTCGATGAGCCGACATCGGCGCTCGATCCCGAGCTGGTCGGCGAGGTGCTGCGGGTGATCCGTCAACTGGCGGAGGAAGGCAACACCATGATCCTCGTGACGCATGAGATGCAGTTCGCGCGCGAGGTCTCCCACAAGGTTCTGTTTCTCCACCAGGGAAAGGTGGAGGAAGAGGGTGCACCAGCGGAGCTGTTCGGCAGCCCGCGCTCGGAGCGTCTGCGCCAATTCCTGGCACGGACACTGTGAGGCAAGCCCGCATCCTCGAAGCGTCCGGTTCGCACCGGACAACGGCAATGAAGATCAACAACAAGGGGAACTGATATGAAACTGAAAGTCTTCACGCTGCTCGCATGTCTGGTGGGAAGTATGGGCAGCGCATTGGCGGCCGAGGGCGAGCTGTCGATTGGTACGGAAGGCGCCTACCCGCCATGGAGCATGTCCGACGCCAATGGCAACGTGACCGGTTTCGACGCCGATGTCGGCGCATTGCTGTGCACCAAACTCGCGGTGACCTGCCATTTCGTCGTACAGGCGTTCGACGGTTTGATCCCGGCGCTGAAGGCCAAGCGCTTCGATGTCATCATCTCGGGTATGTCGATCACCGCCGACCGCAAGAAGGAGATCAATTTCAGCGTCGGCTATGCCGAACTGGCCAACATGTTCGTCGCGGCCAAGGGTTCTGATCTGGCCGCCATCACCGATGTCGACACCCTGCTGAAATCGCTCGATGGCAAGAAGGTCGGCGTGCAGGCCGGCACCACGCACGCGCACTTTCTTGAGAAGCGTGCGCCGAATGCCGACCTGAAAACCTACGACACACTCGACCAGATGCAGATCGACCTTGCGAGCGGCCGGATCGATACGGCTTTCGCCGATCAATCCGCCTTGCAGGATTTTCTGGACAAGCCGGATGGCAAGAACTTCCAACTCATAGGTGTTGAGATCAAGAGCACGTTCGACCCGACGCTTGGCGAAGGCATCGGCGTCGGCATCGCGCAGGATAACACCGAACTCAAGGCCAAGATCGACAAGGCGCTTTGCGAGTTGATCGCGGACGGCTCGGTCGGCAAGGCCAGCCAGAAATGGTTCAAGACGGACATTTCCCGGCCCTGCAAATAACGCCTTGGAATTCTGGCCTGCGCCCGGGCAGCCGGGCGCATGCGTCTCATTGGCACGACAGACTTAGGGCAACTCAGATGGAATTCGGTCTTTGGCAGGTTTGGGAAGCGGGTTGGGTGACCGCCATCCTGCGTGGCGCGTCGATCACAATCCTTGTGGGTTTCGTCAGTATGGCGGCCGGTCTGGTGATCGGCATCGTCTGCGGGCTGATCAAATGGGCCCGAATATTCCCGCTTTCGCTGCTCGTTGATGCCTATACCTCGCTGGTGCGCGGGGTGCCCGAACTTCTCATCATCTACCTCCTGTTTTTCAGCTCGGTTGAATTCGTAACCAAGGTCATGACCGCGTTCGGCTATGCCGGTGTCGCGGAGAGCGGCTATGCGTTCGTCATCGCGGTCATCGCCATCGGCGCGATCTCCGGCGCCTATTCGACCGAGGTCGTGCGCGGGGCTCTGGGCGCGATCCCCGATGGGCATATCGAGGCCGCTCGCGCCCTAGGACTGTCGGGCGCTCGGATCTTTCGCCGCATCATCGCCCCGCAGATGCTGCGCATCGCGGTTCCCGGCATCAACAATGTCTGGCAGACGACGATCAAGGACACCGCCTTGGTTTCTGTGGTCGGCCTTCAGGAGTTGATGCGCATTTCCTTCATCGGCGCGAACTCCACCCGCCACCCGTTCATCTTCTACCTGATTGCGGCGGTGGTTTATCTCGCCATCACGCTTGTAAGCCAGGCCGCCTTCGACGGGATCGAACGCCTGCTCAGGCTGCGGACGAGAAAAGCAGTATGATAGACCTCATTCAACTTGCGGTTCCCGTTCTGCTGAAGGGCCTGTGGGTCACGGCGGCGCTGACCCTCGTTTCGGTGGCGATCGGCTTCAATCTGGGCCTCGGTCTGGCGCTGATGCGGCTGTCGTCGAACCGGATGTTGTCAGGTTTCGCCAAATACTACAGCAATGTCTTTCGCGGGACTCCGCTGCTGGTGCAGATCTTCCTGTTCTACTACGGGCTTGGCCAGCTTTCGCTGATCAAGGACAATGCGGCTTTGTGGTGGCTGATCAGCGACGGCGCACGCTGTGCCGTGCTGGCGCTTGCATTGAATACGGCCGCCTACACGTCAGAAATCCTGCGCGGCGGATTGATGTCGGTTCCGGTCGGTCTTGTCGAAGCGGCCCAGGCGTGCGGCATGTCGCGCATGCTGCGGTTCCGCCGCATCGAGTTCCCGCTCGCCATCCGCCAGGCACTGCCGGCCTATGGCAACGAGCTGATCCTTGTCGTCAAAGGCACCAGCCTCGCCTCGACGATCACGGTGCTCGAAATCACCGGCTACGCCAAGCGGCTGATGAGCCAGACCTTCGCGATCTTCGAGATTTTTGCCATTGCCGGAGTGCTCTACCTGGTGATTAATCTGCTGCTGATCGCGATTATCCGTTCCATAGAGCGTTTTCTAATGAGGCATGAGTCCTCCTCTAGTCAGAAATCGACCGCACTCAAATCGATCTGACGTGGTTTCATGACGCGTCTGGTGCTCGTTCTTCGCGATCAGGCCGCCTTCGTCAACCTTGGCGGGCAAGCATGGCGGATCGGCCACCATAGCTGTGGCGCTGACAGCTATATTAGGCGCTTCTTCTTTCGCACTGCCGACGATTGGGCGAGCGCGGCGAGTCAAAGACCCACGCAAGAATTATGAGAGCCTCAGCAGATTCCACCGACCCTCGGATCGGCATGCGCAATGGTTTCGTGCGCATCTCATCTGGGGCGAACCAGTGCCGATGATATCGATGGCGCCGAACACAGCTGTTTCAATAGGTTAGTGGTTTGTGGTACCGGGAGAGCGCTACCGCCTTCCCCACACTCATCGAGCCGTCCATTCCGGCCTCGCTGCTACCGCTGAGCACCTAGCCTGGCCACTTCGATGGTTGAAGGTCCCTGGCTGGCGCGTGCGGCAAAGGTCGGCAACGAGTGCAAAGACAGATTTTGAACCCGACATCCCTGGCTCATCTCGTCGGGCGGAAGGGCTTTGCCAGCGAGGCCGGGAAATGCAGGGCCAGCATCTGACGGTTCCTGGAGATCAGCACAAGGACCATGATGGTCGCCAGATAAGGCAGGGCCGACAACAGTTCGGACGGTACCTCCAGCCCCAGCGCCTGTCCTTGCAGCTGAAGGATCGTCATGCCGCCGAACAGCCAGGCGCCAAGCAGGATGCGCAGCGGCCGCCAGGTGGCGAAGACCACCAGCGCCAGCGCGATCCAGCCCTTGCCGGCGGTCATGTTCTCGACCCATAGCGGCGTATAGGCAACCGACAAATAGGCGCCTGCCAGACCCGCCATCAGCCCGCCGAACAGCACGGCCATGTAGCGGATCCTGATCACGGGGTAGCCGATCGCATGCGATGTCTGCGGCGACTCGCCAATCGTGCGCAGAACCAGGCCGGCTTTGGTCCGGTAGAGGAACCAGCTTATAGCGCCGAACATCAGCAGGGCCAGATAGACCATCGGATCGAAGCGGAACAGCAGCGGGCCGATCAGCGGCAAATCGGACAGCATAGGGATGTCGACGCGGTGCAGCGCCTCGATCGGTTCGCTGCCGAAGCCGCGCCCAAGGAAGGCCGAGACGCCCGAGCCGAAGATCGCCAGCGCCAGACCGGCGGCATATTGATTGGTCAGGAAAGTCAGCGCCAGGACGCCGAACAGCAGGGAGGCGGCAGCACCGGCCAGCGCGCCGGCCAGGATCGCGGCAGGCATGGAATAGCCCGCGGTGACCGCCCAGAAAGCAAGGGCAGCGCCCATCAGCATCATGCCTTCGATACCGAGATTGAGAACGCCGGATTTCTCGACCACGAGTTCGCCGAGCGCGGCGAAGATCAGCGGCGTGGCGGCGATGACGGTGCCGGTGAAAATGGCAATGAACAGATCCATCAGGCTGTCTCCCCTGTCCGAAAGCTGCTCATCGTGCCGTCTCTAGCGCATGCGTGTCCCGGACGGGTCTTACCAGGCGAACGCGATAGAAGATGAAGAGGTCTGCGGCGAGCAGGAAGAACAGCAGGATGCCCTGGAAGATGCGTGTCAGCGCTGACGGCAGGCCGAGCGTCATCTGCACACCTTCGCCGCCCAGGAAAAGCAGCGACATCAACAGCCCGCCAAGCACGATACCGAAGGCGTTCAGCCGTCCGATGAAGGCAACGATGATGGCCGCGAAACCGTAGCCTGGCGAAATCTGCGGCGAAAGCTGCCCAAGCGGTCCTGCGGCCTCCGCCATGCCGGCGATGCCGGCCGCCGCACCCCCCGCCAGCATTCCGATCCACACCGCCGCCGATTCGCGGAAGCCGGCATAGCGGGCGGCCAGCGGTGCGGCCCCGCTTACCGACATCTTGTAGCCGAGAAAGCTGCGGTCGGTGAACAGCCACATCAGGAATACGGCGACGACGGTGATGAAGATCGAGGAATTAAGCCGGTAGGCCGGGTCGAAGGACCCAAACAGCGCCGCCGTCGGGAGAAGCGCGGTCTGCGGGTAGTTGAAGCCGGCCGGATCGCGCCAGGGTCCATGCACGAGATAGGACAGGAACAGCGTGGCGATATAGGTCATCATCAGCGTGACGAGGATTTCGTTGGTGTTCATGCGGGCGCGCAGGAAAGCGGGGATCGCCGCCCAAGCCATGCCGGCGCCCATGCCGGCGAGAAACATCAGCGGCAACAGAAGCACGCTTTCGGGGTCCGGCCAGAAAAGCCCGACGCCGCTGGCGGCAATCGCGCCCATGGTGAACTGGCCCTCGGCGCCGATGTTCCAGACATTGGCGCGAAAGCCGACCGCCAGCCCGCAGGCGATCAGGATCAGCGGCGAGGCCTTGAGCAGCCATTCGGACAGGCCGTTCATCGAGGAGAGCGGCTCGATGAAGAAGGCATTGAGGGTCGCCAGCGGATCGTGTCCGAGCGATGCGAAGAAAATCGATCCGACGACAACCGTCAACAGTGTTGCCAGTGCTGGCGCGGCGATGCGCATCAGCGAGGAAGGCTCCGGTCTTTGTTCAATCCTGAAGCGCATCGTTGCCGACCCCATTCGCCAATACGCCGTCACGCATGCCGCGGCCCGTCATCAGAAGTCCGATCTCCTCGCGATCGGTCGTCTTGCGCGCCAGCGGCGGGGAGACCTTCCCCTGGCAGATCACCAGCAGCCGATCACAGATCTCGAACAACTCGTCTAGTTCTTCCGAGATGACGAGCACCGCCGCGCCGGCACGACTGAGGTCGACGATGGTCTGCCGGATGAAGGCGCTCGCGCCGACATCGACCCCCCAGGTCGGCTGAGCTACGAGGAAGAGCTTCGGCTGGAGCGCGATCTCGCGCCCGACAATGAATTTCTGCAGATTGCCGCCGGACAGGCTTTGCGCGGTTGCGTGCGCCCCGTTGGCCTTGACCTTGAATTTTTCGATGATGCCCTTGGCGAAGGTCTTGGCCCTGCGCCGGTCGACCAGCCCGTTGCGCACCGTGCCGAAGCGGTGCGCGGTCAGCACCGCATTTTCCCACAAGGTGTGCGACGGCACGGCGCCGCGTCCGAGCCGCTCTTCGGGAACGAAGGCGACGCCGAGCTTGCGCCGTTCCTGTGGGCGAAGACGGGCTGCGGCCGTTCCGCAAATCCGGATGGCGTCGTTGCGCTCATGCGTGCGCTCGCCGCTCAGCAGGGCGATCAGTTCGGCCTGGCCATTGCCGGAAACGCCGGCCAGGCCAACGATCTCACCGCCATGCACGTTGAACGACACGTTCTTCAGGTCGACGCCGAAATGATCCCGGGCCTTCACTGTAAGGCGGTTGACCTCGAGCACTGGCCTGTCGCTCGGCGCCGGCGGGCCGACATGCATTTCGGGCAGTTTCGAGCCCACCATCATGCGGGCAAGCTCCAGCGACGTCGTCTCCTTCGGGCGCGCGGTGCCGGTGATCTTGCCGTTGCGCAGCACGGTGGCGGTGTCGCAAAGCTCCTGCACCTCATCAAGCTTATGGCTGATATAGACGATGCTGCAGCCTTCGCTGGCCAGCTGCCGGAGCGTTTCAAACAGTTTCATCACCGCTTGCGGCGTCAACACCGAGGTCGGCTCGTCCAGGATCAGCAGTTTCGGCGCCTGCAGCAGGCAGCGCACGATCTCGACACGCTGGCGTTCGCCGACCGACAGGTCATGCACCTGGCGATGTGGATCGATGGGCATGCCGTAGCGACGCGACAGCTCGCGGATCCTGTTGGCGAGCGAAGGCAGATGGAAGGTGCTGCTGGCCGAGAGCGCTATGTTCTCGACCACTGAAACGGACTCGAACAGCGCGAAATGCTGGTAGACCATTTCGATGCCAAGCGCGCGGGACATCGCCGGGTTATGCGTGGCGATCGGATTGCCGTCGCAGTAGATTTCGCCCGAATCGGCTTGCGCGGCTCCATAGATGATTTTCATCAAAGTGGATTTGCCTGCGCCGTTTTCGCCCAGCACGGCATGGATCTCGCCCGGCTGGATCGACAGCGAAACATCGTCATTGGCGACGACCCCGGGATAGCGTTTGCAAATATTGCGCAGTTCTAGACGCGGGTGCATGGCGAGTCCTGCCGTGGCATTGGGCGAGGTGGGACGATGCGCAAGCGGGCAGGCGCCGAAGCATGAAGCTTCAGCGCCGCCCGGCCTGGGTGACGATCAGCTTAGCCTGCCGATCATCCCCTTCACGAACCAGTTCATGCCGCGAATGTCGTCGTCGGCCAGAACCGATCCGGCGGCAACCTTGACGTTACCGTCCTGGTCCTTCAGCTCGCCGGCATAGGGGTGCACCTTGCCACTGCCGATGTCGGCCTCGATCTGCTTGAGCTTGGCGCGGGCGTCGGCGGGAATGCCTTCATTGTAGGGTGCCATTTTCACCACGCCGGCAGCCAGTCCATCCCAGCGCACTTCCGGCTTCCAGGTGCCGGCGGCGACCGCCTTGGCGGCGCCGACATAGTCGCTGGTCCAGTCGAGAACGAAGGAGGTCAGCTGCTTGCCCGAGGCGAATTTCGACATGTCGCTGGCGTAGCCGATTGACCAGGCGCCGCCATCACCGGCGACTTGCACGCCGGTGGCGGTGTCGGTCATCGAGCAGACGACGTCGCAGCCTTGCGAGATCAGCGTCTTGGCCGCCTCCTTCTCCTTGCCGGGATCGAACCAGGAATTCAGGAAGATGGCATTGCAGGTGGCATTCGGATTGACGCTTTGCGCGCCAAGCAGCAGCGCATTGGCCGGTCCGACGATGTCGGGGATCGGAAAGCCGCCGATGAAACCGATCTTGCCCGATTTCGACATGGTGCCGCCCGCCGCGCCGGCGACGAAGGTGCCTTCGTAATATTTGGCTTCGAAGGTTCCCAGATTGGCGAGGTGGACGATGCCTGAGCAGTGTTCGAATGCCACCTTGGGAAATCGCGGCGCCACCTTCTGCATCGGCGTTCCGTGCGAAAAGCTTGTGCCGAAGATCAGCCTGTTGCCGGCGCTGGCCAGTTCGCGGAAGACGCGCTCGGCGTCCTGCGGCATGAAAATATTGTCGATGACGGTGAGCTCGACCTTGTCACCGAACTCGGCCTTGATGGCATCGACCCCGAGGCTGTGCTGCTTGGTCCAGCCGATCTCAGCGACCGGCGAGACATAGACGGCACCGATCTTCAGCACCTCCTGCGCCCGCGCGATAGTGCTTAGTCCTCCCGAGCCAAGGGCCGCACCGGCCGCGCCGCTGTATTTCAGGAATTCGCGTCTGGTTAAATTGTTCATGATGATAACCCTCTGTTGGTTTTTTTTGTCGATGCCCGGCTTGTCGGTGCCTGGTCTGTTCCGGGGAGGAGATGGAGATGCATTGCCGCGTCGCCATCGCCGGATGTCTTCGGCGACCTTCGCAGCGGAACGGCTGCCGCCTTGTCGCCGTCGAGATAGGGAGCGAGCGCCTCGGCTGGCGTCATCTCGGGAAACACCTCGCGATCCATGATGTAGCCGCGCACCACGGTGCGATGGTGGGTGTCGATCAGATCCATCGCCTGTTTTAGGCGGCCTTTTTCGAGGAGGTCGACGACCCGCGAGTGGTCGTCGAGCAGGTTGCAGTAGTCGAAATCGGCGGTGATGAGCGAGCGCAGCAGCGTGGTGCGGCGCACGAGCTGCGCATGGATTTCCTGCATCACCTTGTTGCGGCTGAGCCGCACGAACACGGTGTGGAATTCCTGTCCGAGCACGTCGGCGAGCGCATCATTGCCGGCGGCGACGGCCTGACGCTGCCGCTCGACATGCTGGCGCAGTTCGGCCCAGCCTGCCGGCCCCAGGCGATCGCTGAGCTGGGCCGCCACGCCCTGTTCGACGAGCGTCAGCGCGTCGTAGATCTCCATCGCTTCCTGCATGCTCGGTTTGGCGACGAAGGCGCCGCGATTGCGCTCGATCTGGGCCAGCCCGTCATCCGCGAGCCTTATCAGCGCCTGACGCACCACGATGCGGCTGACGTCGAATATCTCGGCCAATTCCCGTTCGCCGAGTTTGCAGCCCGGCACGAGCCGATGATCGATAATGGCGCGCGTCAAAGTGTCGGCGATCGTTTGGGAACGCCCACTCACGGCATTGCTCTCCGCCACTTCCAGGACATGATCAGCAGGCTCCCACAGTGAGCCGGGACGCAACATATTCCCGGATTCAGAATTTCATGCATCGGAATGCAATCGAGGAAATCTGTCAACACAAAAAACGAATTTGGCCGACAAAAAATTATTGATTGATATCCAATCTTGTGGTTTCGTGATCTCGAAACGCCGGGCTAGGTTCATGGTGAAGGGCTAGCCGAGTTGGGAGGGAAGCCGATGGCAACCCGCTGCGTCGATCGCGAGCTTCTGAATGACTGGCATGTTGTCGCCGACCAGGAATCGCTCAGCCAGGACACGCCATTTCCGACACGTCTGCTGGGGGCCGACCTCGTGGTGCGCAGGCGTCGCGACAGGACTGAGGTCGTGCGCTCCGATACCGGCTCCGTGCTGAGGAGCGCTGAGCGCTACGGCTTCATCTGGGCATGTCTCGACAAGCCTTGGCGCGACATCATCTACATTCCCGAGGCCAACGAGGCCGACCGCCATCTCGTCAGTGGCGGGTCGATCGCGGTCAAGGTGTCCGGCCTTCGGGCCGTCGAGAATTTTCTGGACATGGGCCATTTCCCCTTCATCCACACCGGCTGGCTTGGCGAAGAGCCGCATACGGAAGTGGCCCCCTACAAGGTGGAAATCACCGCTCAGGACGAGGTGCTGGCGACCGAATGTAAATTCTATCAGCCCATCGCCTCGCCGACCGCCAAGGAAGGATTTGTCGTCGACTACATCTATAAGGTGATCCGGCCCTATACGGTGGCGCTCTATAAGAGCAATCCGATCCAGAAGCATCGGCTCGACGTCATCACCCTGTTCGTGCAGCCGGTCGACGAGGAAAACTGCATCGCCCATCCCTACCTCTGCTATCTCAAGGAAGGTATGGAGGCGGCGACGGTTCGCAGCTTCATGCAGCTCATCTTCGGCCAGGACAAACCGATCCTGGAGAACCAGATGCCGAAGCGCCTGCCGCTCGATCCGCGCGCCGAGACACCGATCCGCGCCGACGCCGTCTCGATTTCCTACCGACGCTGGCTGCGTGACCGGGCCGTCACCTACGGCGCTATACCGGCGCAAATCTGATTTGGGCGCCCTGGCGGCATTGAAGAGGGTAATATGATGACAAAATGCTCGGATCCGGTGATCCTCAATCTCTGGCACCCCGTAGGCGCGATCGCCGAACTCGCTCCCGGAGCCTTCCAGGAAACGGTTCTGCTGGAGGAGCGCCTAAGCTTTGCCGTCGATGCCGATGGAGAGCCCGTCGTCTGGCGATCGCGGCAGGATATGCACCGGGCCGACCAGGTTCCGGCTGCCGACCGGCTGCCGGCAAGGAGCGCCTACGGCTATGTCTGGACCTCGCTCGGCTCGCCGCCGGCCGATCTTTTCCCGATCCCGGAATATGGCGAACCCGATCGTCGCAAGCTCAATGCAGCCACGTTCGGCGTCAACGTCTCGGCGCCCCGCGCCATCGAGAATTTTCTCGACATGGGCCACTTTCCTTATGTCCACACCGATATTCTCGGCGTCGAGCCGCACACCGAGGTCAAGGAGTACGATGTCGAGATCTCCGTCGACCGCGACGAGATCCTGGCGACGCGTTGCCGCTTCTTCCAGCCGATGGCTTCGACCGCTTCCGACGGTGGCGCGGACGTGGATTACGTCTATCGCGTGCCGCATCCCTATTGCTCGGTGCTCTACAAATCGAGCCCGGTCGACGAGGCCCGGCGTGATGTGATCGCCATCTTCCTGCAGCCGGTCGACCAGGAGCACGTGCGCGCGCACATGCTGCTTTGCGTGCTCGACGAAGATAATGAAGACAAGGTGATCAAGCGCTTCCAGCAGACGATCTTCGGCCAGGACAAGCCGATCCTGGAAAACCAGGTGCCGAAACGCCTGCCGCTCGATCCGCGCGCCGAAACTCCGATCCGTGCTGACAAGTCCGCCATCGCATACCGGCGCTGGCTCAGCCAGAAGGGCGTGACCTACGGGGTCATTCCGGCCGCGGCCTGACAAGACATTTTTTGGAGACGACGAATGCTGGAAATAGCCAAGAGCCAGTGGCATCCGATCGCTGCCGCCCATGACCTGCCCTACCGCCATGTTTTCCACGGCCAATTGCTCGGCCGGGAATTCGCGGTCTGGCGTGCCGACGACGGGTACGTCAACATCTGGGAGAACCGCTGCCTGCATCGCGGCGTCAGGTTGTCGATCGGCATCAATGACGGCCGCGAGCTGAAATGCCAGTATCACGGCTGGCGCTATTCGAACCGCACGGCCGGCTGCACCTATATCCCCGCGCACCCCGCCGATGCACCGGCCCGCACCATCACCAACCGGACCTTCCCGGCGGTGGAGCGCTATGGCCTTGTCTGGTCGTCCGAGGAGCCGCGGGGTGAGGTCCCCGATGTCACCGGGCTGACCGAGAGCAAGCTGCTGGTCTTGCGCGGAATCCCGGTCAACGCACCGGCCGGCAAGGTTGTGGAAAGACTGAGGGCCTATCGTTTCCAGCCCAGCGCCGCCGTCGAAGGCGAAGGTGCCGAGACCGTGGTCGAAGCTGCGCAGGATTTCGTGGTGGCGCTGCGCTCGGCGGACGGCGGCGCGCAGACGCGAGGGGTCTTCTTCGTCCAGCCGGTCGATTCCAACCGTTCGGTCATCCGCGGCGTGCTCGATGAGGATGCAGAAGGGGCGGCGCGCATCGCCATCCTGCGCCACCACAATGAAAGGCTGTCGAAGCTGCGCGACGAGGCGGAGCGCGAGGCGGCCACCGCGCAGGCGCCGGCGCCGATCGAACCGGTTTACGAAAGGGTGTCCACCGAACTCGCCGAAATGCCTGAAGCGAGCACGCATGCCCGTAAGGCGGCACTGCGCGTCACGGTGGCGAGGAAATGGCAAGCGGCCGACGGCATTGCCGGTTTCGAGCTTCGCCCGATCAAAGGCATCCTGCCCACCTTCCAGCCCGGTGCGCACATCGACGTGCACATGCCCAATGGCGAGATCAGGCAGTATTCGATCACCAACGGTCCTGGCGAAACCGACAGCTTCGTCATCGGCGTCAAGCTGGAGCGCGATTCCAAGGGCGGTTCGAAATGCATGCACGAAACCGTGCGCGAAGGCGACGTGCTGGCGATTTCCGAGCCGCGCAATAATTTCCCGCTGCGCCGCGATGCGATCAAGACGCTGTTCGTAGCCGGCGGCATCGGCATCACGCCGCTGTTGGCCATGGCGCAGGCGCTGAAGAACCAGGAACTGACGCACGAGCTTCACTATTTCGCGCAGGGCGAAGAACACCTCGCTTTCTCTGATCGGCTGAAGCATCTCGGCGATGCACTCAAGCCGCATCTCGCACTATCGCCGGACGCGACCGGAGCCGAGCTGCGGCAGATCCTCGCCGGTTACCGGAATGGGATGCATCTCTATATCTGCGGACCCGGACCGATGCTGGAGGCGGCGCGAAAGATCGCGGCCGAGCAGGGCTGGCCGAAGAGCGCGGTACATTTCGAGTACTTCAAGAACGCCAACAAGATCGATGACAGTTCGAGCTTCGAGATCGCCTTGGCGCGTTCGTGCGTCACGCTCCAGGTGCCTGCCGGCAAGACGATTATGCAGGTGATGCGCGAGAACGGCATCGATGTGCCGTCGTCCTGCGAGCAAGGCGCCTGCGGCACCTGCGTGGCGACGGTGATCGAAGGCGAGCCGGACCACCAGGACGTCTATCTCAACGATGCCGAGCGGAAAGCCGGCACCAGAATCATGACCTGCGTGTCGCGGGCCAAATCGGCGCGCCTCGTGCTGGATACCTAGGAGCAGCCGATGATCACGCTTTACGACTACGAACTGTCGGGCAATTGCTACAAGCTGCGTTTGCTGATGAGCTTCCTCGGCGTCGACTACAAGACGGTCCCGATCGATTTCTATCCCGGCCGCGAACACAAATCGGAATGGTTCCTGAGGCTCAATCCGCTCGGGCAGTTGCCAGTCATCGACGATGACGGGCTGGTGCTGCGCGACGCCCAGGCGATCCTGGTCTACCTCGCCGCGAAATACGATCCGTCTGGCACCTGGTACCCCAGGGACAACCCGGCCCTGCTCGGCGAGATCAGCCAGTGGCTGGCCTTCGCCGACAGCATTACCTCCACCGCATCGGCCGCCCGCCTGCACGATGGGCTGTTCTATGATTTCGACATCGATGCGGCGCGCGCCGGCGCGCACCGGCTATTCCGTATCCTCGACGAGCATCTGTGGTTCGGCGAACAGCAGGGGCGCGGCTGGATCTGTCCTGCCGATCATCCGACCATCGCCGACATCGCTTGCTTTCCCTACATCATGCTGTCGGAGGAGGGTGGCATTCCGCGTCAGGACTATCCGGCTATGCGGCGCTGGTGCGATCGCGTCAAGCGCATCAAGGGTTTTACCGTCATGTCGGGCGTGTTTCCTGCGGGACCGGCCAAGGCTGCCGCATAATTAATTTTCAATCGTATAGCCGGGCGATCGTCTCGGCGGGCAAGTTTGGGAGAGAGAAATGAAAACCCGCGCCGCTGTCGCTGTTGGAGCCGGAAAGCCGCTTGAGATCATGGAGGTCGACCTCGACGGCCCGCGCGAGGGCGAGGTGCTGGTCGAGATCAAGGCGACCGGCATCTGCCATACCGACGAGTTCACGCTGTCAGGCGCCGACCCCGAAGGCATCTTCCCGGCCATTCTCGGCCATGAAGGCGCCGGCGTCGTGGTCGATGTCGGCAAGGGCGTCACCTCGGTCAAGAAGGGCGACCACGTCATCCCGCTCTACACGCCGGAATGCCGGCAGTGTCCGTCCTGCCTGTCGCGCAAGACCAATTTGTGCACCGCTATCCGTGCCACGCAAGGCCAGGGCCTGATGCCGGACGGCTCGTCGCGCTTCTCGATCGGCAAGGACAAGATCTTTCATTACATGGGCTGCTCGACCTTCTCCAACTTCACCGTGCTGCCGGAGATCGCGGTCGCGAAGGTCAATCCGGACGCCCCTTTCGACAAGATCTGCTACATCGGCTGCGGCGTCACCACCGGCATCGGTGCGGTCATCAACACCGCCAAGGTAGAGCAAGGTGCGACATCAGTGGTCTTCGGCCTCGGCGGTATCGGCCTCAATGTCATCCAGGGCCTGAAGCTTGCCGGCGCCGATATGATCATCGGTGTCGATTTGAACAACGACAAGAAGGCCTGGGGCGAGCGATTCGGAATGACGCATTTTGTCAATCCGAAGGAGATCGACGGCGACATCGTCCCTCACCTCGTCAACATGACCAAGCGCGGTGCCGACCAGATCGGCGGCGCCGACTACACGTTCGACTGCACCGGCAACACCAAGGTGATGCGCCAGGCGCTGGAAGCTTCGCATCGCGGTTGGGGCAAGTCGGTCGTCATCGGCGTCGCCGGCGCCGGCCAGGAGATTTCGACACGGCCGTTCCAGTTGGTTACCGGTCGCAGCTGGATGGGCACCGCCTTCGGCGGCGCACGCGGTCGCACCGACGTGCCGAAGATCGTCGATTGGTACATGGACGGCAAGATCCAGATCGACCCGATGATCACCCACACGTTGAAGCTCGATGACATCAACAGGGGATTCGACCTCATGCATGAGGGCAAGTCGATCCGGAGTGTCGTGGTTTACTGAAGACGGCCACACGCCGCCGGCCATCCGGCCAGCGACCCCAGGAAGACAACCGTCTCGGAAGTCGGCGCCATGATGACCGGACGTAGGGAGGAGGCTATTCAATCATCCCCTTCGAACCAAGAACCGAGCGCGATGGCCCATGGCCGCCGCGTCCTTCGCCATGGCCATTGCCGCCGGACTTGCCGTGTCCGCCCTGCTGCCCGCCTCGACCGGCGCCAATGTCGGCCAGGTTTTTTCAACACTCGTGCAAGGCGCCGTCGGCTCGCCCAAGGCGATAGCCACGACGCTGGTCAAGGCGACGCCGATTATCCTTACCGGCCTGGCCACCGTCATCGCCTTCCGCGCACAGTTGTGGAGCATCGGCCAGGAAGGTCAGGTGTTTGCAGGCGCCATGGGCGGCTATCTCGGCGCGCAGGTGCTGGCCAGCCTGCCAGGCGTGGTGTTCTTCCCTGGCGTGCTCGTTTTCGGCATGGCGGCCGGCGTGGCGCTTGGCTGGCTCGCCGCGGTGCTCAAGAACCGTTTCGGCGTCAATGAAATCATCTCGACGGTGATGCTCAACTATCTCGTCGTCTACCTGCTCTCCTGGATGTTGCAGGGCGGCCCGTGGGGTGAGAGCGGCGGCACGATTTCTACCAACAGTCGCCAATGCTGCCCACCGAAGCCTTCCTGCCCGCATTGTTTGGCAGCAGCAGGTTGCATGCAGGCGTGCTGTTGCCCTTCTCACCGCCGCCATCTGCTCAATGGTGCTGTCGCGGACGCCGCTTGGCTACGCGATCCGTGACCTTGGCTACAATCCAGAGGCGCTTCGGCACAAGGGCGTCAACATCGGCCGCACGGTCACCATCATCCTGATGGCAAGCCGGGCGCTCGCGGCACTTGCCGGCGCAATCGAGCTGTTCGGCGTGGCGCATAGGCTGCGCGCCGACAACCTTGTCCGGCTTGGCTATGCCGGCATCATCGTTGGCATGATCGGCGGCTTACGACCGCTTGGCACGGTCATGGCAGGGCTGTTCTTCGGAGGGCTGGCCAGTGGCGCCGTCTATATGCGCGTGCTTGGCGATGTGCCCGCGGCACTGGTGCCGGCCATCCAAGGCATCAGCTTGGGGTGGTTGCGGCCGTTTCTGCCTACCACCTGGATGCCGGATGTCGTCTTCTCGGCAAAAAGCGGCCAGTCGCTCGTTTCGCTGATCGCTCGTTTCACGCCGCTCGGGGAGCGTTTGTCCATGAGCTGGGGCATGCGAGACATAGTCTGAAGCGTCGGGTCATGCTTTTTGTTTCGAAATTTGATCATTGCGTCGTCGATCTGCTTTGTCGCCAGCCTATGGGTGAGTCACCGATGATCATTTCCGCTGTCGTCGCAAATTATCCGGGCGAGGATTTGTGCGCATATCGATTTTGGCAAATTACGCTTCCACTGCCTGCCCGTGACAAGTGAACCATGTCACCGCAGGAGGCGGAACTCTGTCCACGGATACCGAAATTGGTGCCTGCTCGCCACATGCAGGTTTCCTCTCAGACGAGCTGGCGGCGAAGCTCGCGGGGCGCCGTGCGGTTGTGTTTGCCGATTAAGAAGCGATGGTGGTATCGACCATCAAGTTGGGCACACCGGCAAATGCCGCATCTTGCAACATTGCCGGGGCTTGGCCAAGGTGGAGCATGTCTGAATCGCAACCTGCTGTCAGCCGAGTCCTTGCGCCCCGTCGCCATGCTGAGATCCTGAAACGCGTTCGCGCCCAGGGATCAGTCAGCATTGCTGAACTCGCCGGCTTCTTCGATGTCTCGCGCGAAACCATCCGTCGTGATCTGAAGCTGCTGTCGGATCAGGGACAACTCGACATTGTGCACGGTGGTGCTGCCCGCTTTGAACCGAGCGAACCGGCGATGAGCTTGCGCAGCCAGGAAAACGCTCATGGCAAGGCGGCGATCGGCAAGGCGGCCGTCGGATTGATCAGGAATGGCATGGTGGTCTTTCTCGATTCCGGCACCACCACCTTGGCCGTCGCGCAGGCCATGATCAAGTTGCGCGATCTTACCATCTGCACGGCAAGCCTGAAGATAGCGCTGCATCTGTGCCATGTCCCGGGCATGCGCGTGCATATGCTGGGCGGCGAAATCGATCCGGGCGAGGAGGCGGCTTCCGGCATCGACACACTCGATGCAATGGGCCGCTTTCGCGTCGACATCGCCTTTCTCGGTGGCGGCGCCCTGTCGCCGGAAGGCGACGTGACGGACTTCACCCGTGCCGGCGCCGAGCAGCGCGGCCGTATGATCGCGCTCGCCGGCAAGGCTTATTTCGTGCTCGATAGCAGCAAGTTCGGCAAGCTGACACCGCTCAGGATTCCGAATTTCGAACGGGCTGCCGGCGTTATCGTCGACGCCAATCCCGGACCAACGCTTGCGGAGGCGCTTTCGCGAAAGGGGCCAGAGCTCCTCGTTGCTTGATGTGATATTTTGTGACTTTTTGAGTTGATATTTGGTTTCTCTGTGTTAGTGTCCCGACCATCCCTCCAATGGCGGAACGCTCATGGCAAATGAATTTCCCACCCACGCTCGCGTTGTCATCGTCGGTGGCGGCATCATTGGCTGCTCGGTCGCCTATCATCTGACAAAACTCGGCTGGACCGATGTTGTCCTGCTTGAGCAGGGACAACTCAGCGGCGGCACCACCTGGCATGCTGCCGGTCTTGTCGGTCAGTTGCGCAGCCATTCGAACATGACCAGCCTGATCAGATACTCCACCCAGCTTTACAGCGAGTTGGAGGCCGAAACCGGCCTTGCCACCGGCTGGAAGAATTGCGGCTCGCTGTCTGTTGCGCGCACCGCTGATCGCATGACGGTGCTGAAGCGCACGGCCGCGTCGGCGCGTGCTCAGGGCGTGGAGATCGACGTCATCTCGCCCCGGGAGGCTGCAGATCTCTGGCCGGTAATGGCGACGGACGATCTCGTCGGCGCCGTCTGGCTGCCGGGAGACGGCAAGGCCAATCCCACAGACTTGACGCAATCTCTGGCCAAGGGCGCGCGCAACCGCGGCGCTAGGATATTCGAGCGGGTGAAGGTCACCGGCATCACGGTGAAAAACGGCGTCGCCTGCGGCGTCGAAACGGAGCGCGGCGACATCGCCACCGAGATCGTCGTCAACTGCGCCGGCCAATGGGGGCGCAAGGTGGGTTTGATGTGCGGCGTCTCGGTGCCGCTGCATTCGGCCGAGCATATGTACATCGTCACCGGCAGGATCGAGGGCGTGCACCCGGACCTGCCTGTGATGCGCGACCCTGACGGCTTCATCTACTTCAAGGAAGAGGTCGGCGGCCTGGTGATGGGCGGCTTCGAGCCGCATGCCAAGCCGTGGGGCATGAATGGAATCCCCGAAAATTTCGAGTTCGCGCTGTTGCCCGACGATTGGGACCAGTTCGAAATCCTAATGGAAAACGCGCTGGTCCGCGTGCCGCAGCTGGCGCATGCCGAGGTCAAGAAATTCTACAACGGTCCCGAAAGCTTCACGCCGGACAACAATTTCATCCTCGGCGAAGCACCGGAACTGAAGAATTTCTATGTCGGCGCTGGCTTCAATTCGATGGGCATCGCCAGTGCCGGCGGCGCGGGCAGGGCACTGGCCGAATGGATCGTCAACAGCGCACCGACCATGGATCTGTGGCCGGTCGACATCAGGCGCTTCGCCTCGTTCAACAACAACCCGCGCTGGCTGCATGACCGGGTCAAGGAGACGCTCGGCCTGCACTACGCCATGCCATGGCCGAACCGGGAACTCGACACCGCGCGGCCGTTCCGCCGCTCGCCGCTCTATGACCGGCTGGCCGCCAGGGGCGCCTGCTTCGGCTCCAAGATGGGCTGCGAGCGCGCCAACTGGTTCGCCGCACCGGGAGAGAAGCCCGAGAATGACTATGCCTTCGGCCACCAGAATTGGCACGAGGCGGTCCGCCGCGAGATGAAGGCGACGCGCGAGGCTGTCGCCATCTTCGACCAGACGTCTTTCGCAAAACTGCTTGTCCAGGGCCGCGACGCTTGCGCCGTGCTGGACCGGATCTGCGCCGGCAATGTCGATGTACCTATAGGCACGTCGGTCTACACGGGTGTGCTCAACGCGCGTGGCGGCTATGAAAGCGATCTCACCGTGATGCGGCTGGGCGCGGAAAAATTCCTCATCGTCACAGGGTCCGCGCAAGCGGTCCACGACGCCGACTGGATCATCAAGAACATTCCGGCCGATGCGCATGCGATCCTGACTGACGTCACCTCCGCCTACGCCGTGCTGGCCGTGATGGGGCCACGCTCGCGCGATCTCCTCGCCAGACTGTCGTCGGCCGATCTCTCCAACGCGGGCTTTCCCTTCGCCACCATCCGCGAGATCGATATCGGCCATGCCACCGCCTATGCCAACCGCATGACCTATGTCGGAGAGCTCGGCTGGGAGCTGATCGTGCCGACCGAATTTGCCGTCGGCGTCTACGAGGCGCTGCATGATGCCGGCCGCGAATTCGGAGTGCTGGACGCCGGCTACTATGCGCTCGACGCCTTGCGCATCGAAAAGGGTTTTCGTGCCTGGGGTCGGGAATTGACCCCTGACATCAACCCTTGGCAGGCCGGGCTCGGCTTTGCCGTAGCCATGGACAAACCCGGCGGCTTCATCGGCCACGAGGCGTTGGTCAAGGCAAAGTCATCGGCGGCACCAGTAAAGCGCGTCGTGCTGTTCACTCTCGACGATGCCGAACCGATGCTGTGGGGCGGTGAACTGATCCTGCGCGACGGCAAACCGGTGGGCGAAGTCCGCTCGGCTGCCTACGGCCACACGCTTGGCCGCTCGGTAGCGCTCGGACTGATCGAGAATGAAGCTGGCGTCGATGCCGCGTTCGTCACCGGCGGACGTTTCGAGATCGACCTTGCCGGCGTGCGCCATACTGCCACGGCGCATCTGCGCAGTCCCTACGATCCAAAGTCGGAGCGGGTGAAGGCGGATGTGGTGGAGGTGAAAGCTGCAGCTTAATCCACCGACATGGAACGCGCCATGTCGAGAAAAGCGCGCACGAGCTTGCCGCCGCTGCGTTCACGCAGGCAGATCAGCGCTTCGTCCATCAAGGTCTCGGGGGCGTCGATGGTAATCGCCACCAGCCGCGAATCCTGGCCGAACTCGGCCGCCGAGACAAAGCCGATGCCGGCGCCCGAGGCGACGATTTCGCGGACCGCCTCGCGGCCTTCGGCCTCGATCACGGGTCTCAATTCGATCTTCGACACCGCGGCGAGTTCTTCGAGCTTCTGACGCGTCTTCGAGCCGCGCTCGCGCATCACCAGCGATTCCAGCGCGAGTTGCTTGAGGGTCAGCGATTTCCTACCCGCCAGCGGATGATCGATGGAGGCGAAAGCGATGATCGGCGTGGAGTTGAGCTTCAGCACTTCGAAGTCGCGCCCCGTAGGCACCTCGCCCAGCACGCCGATGTCGGCATCGTAGCTGTAGAGGCTGCTGATCACCGTCTCGGTGTTGCCGGCGCGCACCGAAACCTGGACACCGGGATAGCGCGCCCGGAAGCTGCCGAGGATATGAAGAAGATGATGCGCTGCATCGGCTACGATGCGCAGCGTGCCGGCGCGCAGGGCGCGCGATTCCGTCAACAGTTCGAGTGCCTGTTGCTCGGTGTCGAACATGCGGTGGGTTATTTCGAGCAGCTTCTGGCCCGAATGGGTCAGCCTGACCTGCTTCTTGTTCCGGTTGAAGAGCAGGACGTCATACTCTTCCTCGAGCTTGCGCACCTGGTCCGAGATGGCCGGCTGGGTCAGGAACAGCGCTTCCGCAGCGCGTGAAAAACCGCCTGAAATCGCCACCTGATGAAAGGCCCGCAACTGGACGTAGCGCATCTTTTCCGCCCTTCGAGATCCCGGAAGCCTATCATAAGCCACATTAATTGAAAAATAGAAATGAACGATTTGACTTATGTTCAGCCAAATCTAGCCTGAGTGAGGGTCGACGTCTTTGCCGGCCACGGACACCCGGAGGCGTAACCATGCAATTTTCCATCATCCTGCTGCATTTGGCGGGTGCTGTCATGCTGCTGCTTTGGGCCGTGCGCATGGTGCGCACGGGCGTCGAGCGGGCCTGCGGGCCTGCATTGCGCGATGCCCTGCGACAGGCTCGCGATGCGCGGGTCAGGTCGGCGGGGATTGGCATCGTGCTTGCCGTCCTGCTGCAGAGTTCCACCGCCGTCGCCGTGCTGGCGGCAGGGTTTGTCGCCAGCGGCATGGTGTCGGTGACCGCCGGGCTGGCGATCCTGCTTGGCGCCGACCTTGGTTCGGCGTTGGTCGTGCAGGTGCTGTCGTTCGACCTCAGCTGGTTGATACCGGCGCTAATCCTGGTCGGCGGCGCGATGTTCCTGAAGTTCGAGGCACGCAGCATCAAGCAAGGCGGACGCATCACGATGGGCATCGCCTTCGTGCTGTTGTCGCTGCACATGATCGGCGAGGCGACCGCGCCGATGCGGCAGAGCACATTGCTGCCCCTGGTGATCTCTTATCTGCGCGCCGACTATTTCACCGCCTTTGCCGCTGCCGCGCTGTTCACGTGGTTGATCCACTCCAGCGTGGCGGCAATCCTGCTGTTCGTCACGCTCGCCGCGCAGGGAGTCTTGCCAGTCGAGGTCGGTCTTTTCTTCATCCTCGGCGCCAATTGCGGCGGCGCGCTGATCGCCGTGTGGCTCACGCGAGGCGAGGCCGTCGAGGCGCGCCGCGTCCCGCTCGGCAATCTGATCTTCCGTGGCGCGGCAGCACTTGCCGCCCTGTTTGCGCTTCAGGCGGTGGTGTTTCCGACCCATCTGTTTGGTTCGACCGAAGGCCGGCAACTGGTCAATTTGCATCTCGCTTTCAATCTGGCACTCGTCGCCTGCTGCCTGCCTTTCACCGGCATGATGGAAAGGCTGGTGACCTTGCTGATCGCCGACAGACCGCCGGCAAAGGCACGCGCGGACCTCATGTCGCGCCGCAGCAGCGCGCTTGATCGTACCGTCATGCGCACGCCAGGTCTCGCGCTGGCCAGTGCCACCCGCGAGTTGCTGCGCATGGGCGAGGTCGTCGAGGTGATGCTGCGTCCGGTGATGGATTTCTTCGACGCCGGCACCGCCGATCAGATCCGCCAGGCGCAGAAGCTCGATGACGAGGTCAACCGCGCCCATACCGAGATCAAGCTCTACATCGCCGAGGTCAATCGCGGCAGCATGACCGCGACCGAAGCCCAGCGCGGTATCGAACTCACCGATTTCGCCATCAATCTCGAACGCGCCGGCGACATCGTCGCCAAGAACCTGCTCGTGCTCGCCCGGGAATTGCGCGACAAGAACCTGCGCTTTTCACGCGATGGCTGGAGCGAACTGTCCGGGCTTCATAACCGTGTCATGGCTAACATGCAGCTTGCGCTCAACGTGCTGGTGTCGAGCGATCTCGACTCGGCGCGGCAACTCGTCATCCAGAAGGAGCGGATGCGCAAGCTGGAACGCATGAGCCATGATCGTCACCTGAAGCGCCTGCAATCGGGAATGCCGCAGAGCATCGACACGAGCGACATCCATCTCGAGGCGGTCGGGGCATTGAAGGAAATCAACTCGCTGATGGCGTCGGTCGCCTATCCCCTGCTGACGCAAAGCGGCGATCTGCTCGAAAGCCGGCTGGCGAAGGGCGGCGGGGTTGCGGATGAGATGGCTTCCGCGGTGGCATGACAAGGCGGAACTGCTCGATGAAGCCGGCAAACTTATCCATCGTCCAAATCGATACATCGATACAAAATAACGATTTTACAAATATGTCATTCAGGCCGAAACTTAGGCCATATCAAAAAGCAGCGATCTGTCGGAGGACACCATGCTCGCCGAGACCAAATTTGCCGCCGAGCCGCTGGCCAGTCCGGCACTGGGCGAGCCCTATCTTCTGACCCCAGGCCCCCTGACCACGGCCTATTCGGTCAAGCAGGCCATGCTGCGCGACTGGGGATCATGGGAC
This sequence comes from Mesorhizobium sp. B2-3-13, assembly GCF_006442195.1. Taxonomy (NCBI): domain Bacteria; kingdom Pseudomonadati; phylum Pseudomonadota; class Alphaproteobacteria; order Hyphomicrobiales; family Phyllobacteriaceae; genus Mesorhizobium; species Mesorhizobium sp. B2-3-13. The sequence goes on along the minus strand of NZ_VFVQ01000003.1, from coordinate 228,529 downwards.
GGCGATTTTCGCGGCATGACCGCCGATATGCGCCGCCGCCTGCTGGCGCTGACCGGCGACACGACTGGCGATTTCGATTGCGTGCCGATGCAAGGCAGCGGCTCCTTTTGCGTCGAGGCGATGCTGGGTTCGTTCGTGCCCAGGGATGGCAAGGTGCTGGTCCTGGCCAACGGTGCCTACGGCCTGCGTGCCGCGCAGACCATGCAGTATCTTGGTCGCGCCTATATGCTGATCGACAAGGGCGACTATCTGCCGCCGCGCGGTGACGAGGTGGCGGCGGCTCTCGAGGCCGACCCGGCGATCACGCATGTCATCGCCATCCATTGCGAGACCAGTTCGGGCATCCTCAATCCGGTCGCCGAGATCGCCGAAGCCGTCCACGCCAAGGGCCGCAAGCTGCTCGTCGATTCCATGAGCGCCTTCGGCGCCGTCGCGCTTGATGTCAACGATATCCGCTACGAGGCGATGGTCTCCTCCGCCAACAAATGCATCGAGGGCGTGCCGGGCTTTGGCTTCATCCTCGCCCGCAAGAACGAATTGGAGGCCGCCAGGGGCCGCAGCCACTCGCTGTCGCTCGATGTCCATGCCCAGTGGGCGCACATGAACAAGACCGGCCAGTGGCGTTACACGCCGCCGACACATGTCGTTGCTGCCTTCCTCGAAGCGCTGCGCCAGCACGAGGCCGAGGGCGGCGTCGCCGGCCGAGGTGCTCGCTACACCAGGAACCGCGACGTGATGGTGGCCGGCATGCGCGACCTTGGCTTCGAGACCTTGTTGAAAGACCGCTGGCTGTCGCCGATCATCGTCACCTTCTTCAACCCGGCCCATGCCAATTTCGCCTTCGACCGCTTCTACGAGCTGATGAAGGACAAGGGCTTCATCATCTATCCGGGCAAGCTGACCGCCGTGGACTCCTTCCGCGTCGGCTGCATCGGCCAGATGGACGAACATGTCATGCGCCGCGTCGTCGGGGCGGCGGCCCAGTCACTGAAGGAAATGGGCGTAGACACGGCTGCCCCACCCGCCGCTGCAATCGCCGAGCGCGCCAAACTCGCCGCCTGAAGCGGCACTATTCAAGGGATTTTCGATGAACCAGATGTCTCCGATCAATGTCGCGGTCAACGGCCGCACCTACGCCTGGCCGCGTGTGCCGGCCATCGCCATCTGCCTTGACGGCTGCGAGCCGGCCTATCTCGACGAAGCTATTCATGCCGGGCTGATGCCGGCTCTGGTCAGGATCAAGGAAAAGGGCACGGTGCGCTTCGCCCACTCGGTCATTCCGAGCTTCACCAATCCCAACAATCTGTCGATCGCCACTGGTCGGCCGCCTTCAGTGCACGGCATCTGCGGCAACTATCTTTACGAGCGCGAGACCGGCAAGGAAGTGATGATGAACGACCCGCGCTTCCTGCGCGCGCCGACGATCTTCCAGGCTTTCTATGATGCCGGCGCCAAGGTCGCGGTGGTCACCGCCAAGGACAAGCTGCGCGCCTTGCTCGGCAAGGGATTGGCCTTCGACGAAGGCCGCGCGCTGTGTCTCTCGGCGGAAAAGTCGGACACCACGACTGTCGCAGAACACGGCATCGACAATGCCTCGAAGCACTTTGGCCTGCCGGTGCCCGAGGTCTATTCGGCCGAGCTGTCGGAATTCGTCTTCGCCGCTGGCGTCCAGTTGCTGAAGGAGTTCCGCCCCGACATCATGTACCTGACGACGACAGACTATGTGCAGCACAAATACGCGCCTGGCGTGCCGCAGGCCAACGCCTTCTATGAAATGTTCGACAAGTACCTGACCGAACTCGATGCGCTGGGCGCGGCGATCGTCGTCACCGCCGACCATGGCATGAAGCCCAAGCACAAGGCCGACGGTTCGCCCGACGTCGTCTATATCCAGGACCTTTTGGACGAGTGGTTGGGCAAGGACGCCGCCAGAGTCATCCTGCCGATCACCGACCCCTATGTTGTGCACCACGGCGCCCTCGGCTCGTTTGCCACCGCCTATCTTCCTGATGGCGCCGACCGGGCCGGCATCATGGCGCGGCTGGCCAAGATCGATGGCATTATGCTGGTCGTCGACAGCCCGACGGCTTGCGAGCGTTTCGAGCTACCGGCCGACCGCATCGGTGACATCGTGCTGATCTCGACGGAGAACAAGACCATTGGCACCAGCGAACACCGACATGATCTGGCGGCGCTCAACGAACCGCTGCGCTCGCATGGCGGGCTGACCGAGCAGGAGGTGCCGTTCATCGTCAACCGCGTGCTGCTGGATTTGCCGAACGAGCCGACGCTGCGCAATTTCGACGCGTTCCTCTACGCAACGATGGCAGCGGCGCAGGCTTGATGTCGAGCGCGATTGTCGACCCCCACTCCGCCGAGCTTCGCTCGGCACCTCTCCCCCGATCGACGGGGGAGAGGAAGGGCGCGCGGGTTGCCGATCTTGGCTTCCTTCCTCTCCCTCCGGAGAGGGGAGAGGTGGCGCCGCGCAGCGGCGACGGAGTGGGGGAAGCATCGCCAAGACGCGATGGTCGCGCCGACAAAAGTTCGATGTGGCTCACTAAGCACCGGGAAGACTCACATGACCAAGCTTGACCCTGCCATCAAAGTTCGTCATGAGCCGATGCGTATCGCCGGCAAGAAGGTCGATGCCGACGGCGTCGTCGAGGTGCGCTACCCCTGGAACGATACCGTTATCGGCACCGTGCCGGCGGGCCGCGCCGAGCATGCCCGCAAGGCGTTCGACATCGCCGCCGGCTATAAGTCGAAGCTGACGCGTTATGAGCGCCAGCAGATCCTGTTTCGCACCGCGCAAGCGCTGGCGTCGCGCCGGGAAGAGATCTCCGATCTGATCACGCTCGAACTCGGCATCTCCAAGACGGATTCGCTCTATGAAGTCGGCCGGGCCTATGACGTGTTCACGCTGTCGGCGCAGATGTGCATCCAGGATGATGGCCAGATTTTCTCCTGCGATCTCACACCGCATGGCAAGGCGCGCAAGATCTTCACCACCCGCGAGCCGCTGAGGGCGATCTCCGCGATCACGCCGTTCAACCATCCGCTCAACATGGTCTCGCACAAGGTGGCGCCGGCGATCGCCACCAACAATTGCGTGGTGGTGAAGCCGACCGAACTGACGCCGATGACTGCGCTGCTGCTGGCCGACATTCTTTATGAAGCCGGCCTGCCGCCGGAAATGCTTTCGGTGGTGACCGGCTGGCCGGTCGACATCGGCAACGAGATGATCACCAACGAGAATATCGACTTGATCACCTTCACCGGCGGCGTGCCGGTCGGCAAGATGATCGCCCGCACCGCCGGCTACAGGCGCCAGGTGCTGGAACTCGGCGGCAACGATCCGCTGATCATCCTCAACGATCTCTCCGATGACGATCTAGCCAAGGCCGCCGATCTCGCCGTCGCCGGTGCGACGAAGAATTCCGGCCAGCGCTGCACGGCGGTCAAGCGCATTCTCGTTCAGCAAAGCGTCGCCGACCGTTTCGTGCCGCTGGTGCTGGAGCGGGCGAAGAAGATCCGCTTCGGCGATCCGATGGACCGTTCGACCGATCTTGGCACCGTAGTCCACGAGAAGGCGGCGGCGTTGTTCGAAGCCCGCGTCCACATGGCCGCCGAGCAAGGTGCCGAGATCCTCTACAATCCCGGTCGCCAGGGTGCGCTGCTGCCGCCGATCGTCGTCGATCGCGTACCGCATAAGTCGGAACTGGTGATGGAAGAAACGTTTGGGCCGATCATCCCGATCGTGCGCGCGCCTGACAATGACGAGGCACTCATTGCGCTCTCCAACTCGACCGCCTTCGGCCTGTCATCGGGTGTCTGCACCAACTCGTTTCCACGCATGCAGAAATACATCGCCGGTCTGCAGGTCGGCACGGTCAATATCTGGGAAGTGCCGGGCTACCGCATCGAGATGTCGCCCTTTGGCGGCATCAAGGATTCAGGCAATGGCTACAAGGAAGGCGTCATCGAGGCGATGAAGAGCTATACCAATGTGAAGACGTTTTCGCTGCCCTGGTCCTGACCGGATCACACTGACTGGCAGGACAAAACGAGGGGGCGTTCCACGCTCCCTCATTCGCGTTTCGGAGAGCGTTATGGCCGCAATATCTGAGCTCGTGCATACCGAGGGTGATTCCAACACCACGGCGGCGCGCGGCCGCTGGGACGCCGGCCAGGATGATCTGCGTATCCGCGGCCTGCTCGACCGCGACGCTGCCGCCTTCATGCACCAGAGCCTGTCCAGTCCCTGCCTGTCGACGATCGCCAAAGCGGAAGGCATCTGGATCGAGGATACGGCCGGCCGGCGCTTCATGGATTTCCATGGCAACAGCGTGCATCATCTCGGCTACGGCCATCCGAGGCTGGTGGCCGCTATCAAGAAGCAGCTTGATGATCTCTGCTTCGCACCGCGCCGCTTCACCTGCGAGCCCGCTGTCGAGCTGGCCGAAAAGCTCGCGGAACTTGCTCCCGGCGATCTCGGCAAGGTGCTGTTCACGACAGGCGGCTCGGATGCCATCGAAGTGGCGCTGAAGATCGCGCGTGCCGCGACAGGCCGCTTCAAGACGGTGTCGTTCTGGGATGCGTTTCACGGCGCCGGTTTCGGCGCGGCAAGTGTCGGCGGCGAAGCGACTTTCCGTTCGCACATCGCCGGCCCAATGATGACCGGCACCGAGCATGTCGCGCCCTGGGACGGCTATCGCTGTCCCTACGGCCACGATTCGCTGGAAGCGTCGGGGACCGCCTGCGCCAACATGATTGCCTATGTGCTCGGCCGCGAGCAGGATGTGGCGGCGGTCGTCGCCGAGCCGATGCGGGCGACGCCCAATCCGCCGCCGCCCGGCTTCTGGAAGCGGGTGCGCGAAGCCTGCGACCGGCGCGGCACGCTGCTGATCTTCGACGAGATCCCGACCGGCCTCGGCAAGACCGGCAAATTCTTCGCGCACGAGCATGATGGCGTGACGCCCGACATCGTCGTGCTCGGCAAATCGCTGGGCGGCGGCATCCTGCCGATCGCCGCCGTCATTGCGCGGCGCGACCTCGACGTCACCGGCGGCTTCGCCATCGGTCACTACACCCACGAAAAGAACCCGGTGACGACGCGCGCCGCGCTGACCACGATCGACATCGTCCTTGAGGAAGGGCTGGTCGAGCGCGCGGCCGAGCTTGGCCAACATATGTTGGGACGCATGCAAGACCTGATGGCTCGCTCGGCCCATGTCGGCGATGTCAGGGGCAGGGGGCTGATGGTCGGCGTCGAACTGGTCGAGGATCGGGCCACGCGGCAGCCGGCGCGCGCGCTTGCCGAACGGGTCTTCTATGCCTGCCTGGAGCAGGGCCTGAGCTTCAAGATCAGCCAGGGTAACGTGCTGACGCTGTCGCCGCCGCTGGTCATTTCGAAGAGTGATCTCGACCGGGCGCTCGACATTGTCGAGCGCGCCGTGCTGGCGGCCTGACCATGAAGGCCGTGCGCACCGATCGGGAACTCGAATGCCCCGGGATTGACGCCGGTTTGCGGGCGCGCGGCGTGGAACTCGCGACACTGCCTGACGGCATTCCCGAAGACGATCTCATCAAGGCCGTCGCTGACACCGATCTTCTGCTCATGTGCTACACGCCGATTACGGCGCGGGTGATCGACGCCGCACCGAAATTGAAGGGCATCGTCAAATATGGCGTCGGCGTCGATGCCATCGACATCCCCGCCGCGATCCGGCGCGGCATTCCCGTCGTCAATGTGCCCGAATATGCCGAGGAGACCGTCGCCGAAGGCGCCTTCGCCCTGATGATCGCGCTTGCCAAGCGGCTGCCGGCCATCACGGCGGCAGTGTCGCGCGACGGCTGGGTCTGGCCCACGCAACACTGGCTCGGACGTGACATTTCCGGCGCCACGCTGGGGCTCGTCGGCTGCGGCAAGATCGGCCGCAGCATGGCACGCATGGCAGGCCAAGGGTTTCGCGCGCGGATTCTTGGTTTCGATCCTGGCGTCGATGCTGCGACGATGCACGCTGCCGGCATCGAGAAGGCCGACGATCTCCACACCATGCTGCGGACCTGCGACTTCGTTTCCATCCATTGTGTGCTGAACGACAAGACGCGTGGCCTGATCGGCAAGGCCGAACTCGCTTGCATGAAAACTTCCGCCGTCATCATCAACGTTTCTCGCGGCGCGCTGATCGATGAGGCGGCACTCGTCGAGGCGATCCTCGCCGGGCGCATAGCCGGCGCCGGGCTCGACGTCTATTCGGTCGAGCCTTTGGCGAAGTCCGGCCATCCGATGAGCGCATTGTTCGGTCGCGACAATGTGATCCTCTTTCCGCATCTCACATTTTTCACCGCGGAAGCGATGCGCCGGCTTGAAGAGGACACGCTCGCCCGCTGCTTCGAAATCCTCGACGGGCGTCCGGTGACAGTCCGCTCGTTCGATCCTCGTCTGCGGGCGCAGACGGCAGGCATTTTATTCTCCTGATTTCCATCACTTTTAACTTTCAGGGACCCTACCACGGGCCGGTTCCGCGAACTCGGAATGCCTCCACAACATGGATGCGACAGTTCCATGACAAATATCAGAGGAAGCTTGTCTGTCATAAAATAAATAGATTTTACTTATCGATTGCCGATCCCCAAAGTTGTCACAACGACGACATCCAATCGGCTCAACGTCCGCCAGAGATACGAAGCCGATCGGTCCTAGTGCATCGCAGAATGTGCCATCAATCAAAGGGGAACTGATCCATGAAATCGCGAAACGCAACCATCGCAATGACCTTCGCCGCGTCGCTTCTGGCGTCGTCGGCTCTCGTCGCACCGGCGTTCGCCGACGGCGTCGTCACTATCTATTCCGCCGACGGCCTGCATGATGGCAATGGCAGCTGGTATGAGACCGAATTCGCTGCCTTTACCAAGGCCACCGGCATCACCGTGCAGTATATCGAGGCCGGTTCGGGCGGCGTCGTCGAGCGCGTCGCCAAGGAAAAGTCGAACCCGCAGGCCGATGTGCTGGTGACCTTGCCGCCCTTCGTCCAGCGCGCTGCCGCCGACGGCCTGCTGCAGGATTACAAGCCGCAAGGCGCCGACCAGATCGACGGCGGCACCGACAAGTACCGGCCGCTGGTCAACAACTACATGAACTTCATCTACAACAGCGCCGCGCTCCCGGAAGCGCCGAAGAGCTACGACGATCTGCTCGCCCCGAAATTCAAGGGCAAGATCCAGTATTCGACGCCCGGCCAGGCCGGCGACGGCACCGCCGTGATGCTGCAGATCATCCACGCCTTCGGCGGTGAGGATGCGGGCTTCGCGTTCATGAAGAAGCTTCAGGAAAACAATGTCGGCCCGTCCGCCTCGACCGGCAAGCTGACCGCGCTCGTCAACAAGGGCGAATTGCACATCGCCAATGGCGACCTGCAGATGAACATGTCGCAGATGGCAGACAATCCGAACATCAAGGTGTTCTGGCCCGCAGGGCCGGACGGCACCCGTTCGACCTTCGCGCTGCCCTATGAGATCGGCCTGGTGACCGGCGCTCCCAACGGCGACAACGGCAAGAAGCTGATCGACTTCCTGCTCTCCAAGGATGCGCAGTCGACGGTGAGCTCCGTTGCTATCGGCCTGCCGGCCCGCAAGGACGTGACGCCGAACGACGCCAACTTCGCGAAATTGCAGGACGCGATGAAGGGCCTGACCATCTGGTCGCCGAACTGGAATGACGCGCTGGCCAAGCTTCCCGACTACGTCAAGAAGTGGAACGAAGCGACCGGAAGTTGATCCCCAAGGGAACCAGTCGGGAGAACAACGCCATGTCGGCCGTCGCCTTCACGGGTACCAGTGTTATGGATATCGACGCCGCGAAGGTTCGCGGCGCCGGTTCCAACGTCCACTTCGACAAAGTCAGCGTCGCCTATGGCGCGCTTATCGTGCTGCATCCGCTGACCCTGGACATCGCACCGGGCGAGATCCTGGCGATGATCGGCCCTTCCGGCTCCGGCAAGACCACTGCCTTGCGGGCCGTGGCGGGTTTCGTGCGGCCTGCAAGCGGCCGCATCCGCATCGGTGCCACCGACGTCACCGACCTGCCGCCTTACGAGCGTGGTCTCGGCATGGTGGTGCAGAACTATGCGCTGTTTCCGCATATGCGGGTCGAGGACAACGTTGCCTTCGGCCTCAGGGCACAAGGCGCCGACAAGGCGCTGATCGCCGAGCGGGTCAAGGATGCACTCGGCACCGTCGGCATGTCTGCCTTTGCCAGGCGCTATCCGCGCGAGCTTTCGGGCGGCCAGCAGCAGCGTGTGGCGATTGCACGGGCACTGGCGGTGCGGCCGCGCGTGCTCCTGCTCGACGAACCGCTCTCGGCGCTCGACGCGCAGATCCGCCGCAACATGGTCGAGGAAATCGCCCGCCTGCACCGCAGCCTGCCGGGCCTGACGATCCTCTACGTCACCCACGACCAGACCGAGGCGCTGACCCTTGCCGACAAGATCGCCATCATGCGCGACGGCAGGGTCTGTTCGCACGGACCGACGACGGAACTCTACCGCCGTCCGCCAAATCGCTTTACCGCCGAGTTCCTCGGCCGCGCCAACCTTCTGCCGGTGACGGTTGAAGAGCCTGTCGGGTCGAAAGGCTTTGCCACGGCAAGGCATGGCGATGCCGTGCTCACCGGCGCCGGTCGCGACGAGAAGGCCGGCGACAAGAGCCTGCTCTGCATCAGGCCGCAGCATCTCAGCCTGACGGCCGACGCCGAGCACACCAACCGCATCGTCGGCACACTCAGGGAAGTGCACTGGCAGGGCGAACTCACCCACCTCGTGCTCGATGTCGACGGCACGCCGGTGCGCGTCTCGGCAACGAAACTACCCATGGCATTGCCGGAACCCGGCGCCAGGGTGCCGCTGTTTTTCGCACCGGCCGATACGTCGCTGCTTCCGGAAGATTCCGGTGTCTGACGCCGTCGCAATTGGCGTGCCGGCGATCAGGAGAGAGCCCGGCAAATTCTGGATCGTGCCGCCGGCGGCCCTGCTGGCCCTGCTGTTCTTCTATCCGCTGGCGCTGATTGCCCGGCAGGCCTTTCTGGATGACGGCGGTGTCGCCAATGCCACCGAGATTTTTCGCGTGCTGCATTCGCGCTTCTTCCTCAACGCGCTGATCAACACGGTGACGATCTCGGTCACGGCCACGGCCGGATGCCTGGTGGTCGGCCTCGTGCTGGCACTGATCCTGGCCTTCGTGCCGTTCCCCGGCAGCGGCTTCATCGCGCGGCTGATCGACACCTTCATCGCGCTGCCAACCTTCCTGGTGACGCTTGCCTTCACCTTCCTCTACGGCTCCGCCGGCATGCTCAACACCGGGCTGATGGAGGCCTTCTCGCTGCCGTTGCCGCCGGTCGATTTCCTCTATTCGACTTGGGGCGTGGTGCTGGCCGAAGTCACCGTCTACACGCCGTTCATCCTGCGGCCGCTCCTCGCCACCTTCTCGCTGGTCGATCGTGGCCAGATCGAAGCGGCAAGTGTGTTGGGCGCCAGGCCTTTCCGCATCGTCCGTCAAGTCATCCTGCCGGCCGCGGTGCCCGCGCTCATCGCCGGCGGCAGCCTCTGTCTGCTGCTCACCGTCAACGAATTCGGCATCGTGTTGTTCATCGGCGCCAAGGGCGTCATCACGCTGCCGCTGCTGATCTACGGCAAGGCGATCCAGGAATCGGCCTATCAGGTCGCCTGCATCATCGCCGTGGTCAACATCGCGCTGTCGCTCGGCCTGTTCGGCCTATACCGCTTCGCCGCCGGCCGGCTGGGGGTCTAGTCATGCTGGTCTGGTCGCGCCTTGGTCGGATCGTGCTGTGGATGCTCTTCGCGCTGATCTTCGGCGTGCTGTTCCTGGCGCCGCTGGCGGTCATTCTTTTGTCCAGTCTCGCCGACCAATGGAACGGTGTGCTGCCCAATGGCTTGACGACGGAGCACTACGCCGACGTCGTCAAGGGCGCGGCCTGGAATTCGGTCAAGGCCAGCCTCATCACCGGCTTCCTGGCCAGCGCCCTGGCGCTGGTCAGCGGCACCTGGGCGGCCCTTTCGCTTCGCCTTCATGCGCATGCCTTAAAGCGGCTGCTTGGCCTGTTGTTCTTTGTCCCCAGCGCGGTGCCTTCGGTATCCGTCGGGCTTGGCCTGCTGGTTGCGTTCAGCCATCCGCCGCTTCTGTTCAACGGCACGGTAGCGATCGTCATGATCGCGCATTTCGTGCTGATTTCGGCTTTCACTTTCGGCAATGTCTCGGCCGGGCTGGCACGGCTTTCGCCCGATTTCGAACAGGTGGCGTCGAGCCTTGGCGCCAGGCCGGCCTACCGGCTCTGGCATGTCACGCTGCCGCTGCTCGCTCCCTATCTGGTCGCCGCCTTCGGCTTAAGCTTCGCACTCTCCATGGGTGAGCTTGGCGCGACCGTGATGGTCTATCCGCCAGGCTGGGTGACGCTGCCGGTGGCGATCTTCAGTCTGACCGACCGCGGTGACATCTTCAACGGAGCGGCGCTCACCATGATCCTGGTCGCCGCAACGCTGATACTACTGCTTGGTCTCGAACGAGTTACCACGAAGTCGGTTGGCAGGTAGGTCGCGTGGAATGCTCGAGCTTGCGGAATATCCTTAGAGCGAGCGGAGGATTTGCTCGAAGGCTTGGCCGAAGCACTGGCCACTGCGTAGAGTGCCTTCGGCCAAGTGGCCAGCCGACCTCGCCCGCCTCAGGCCGCAATCACCTCAACATCCAATTCGTCGGCAATCGCGTTGACGATCCGACGCAGTTCGCGGCCAAAGCTTCCGTAGCCGGTGAGGCGATCTCGGAAGCGCGGGAAGGCAGCCCAACCTGGCGCCGGGCCAGCGGATCCTTGAGCGCGACGAAAGGTAGGTCGCGCTACGAGGCTGGCAGTGAAAGCCGCGGCAGCACCGGTGGGTACATTCGCAGGTACGGTCTTGTTCGCTGGTTGAACTGGTGGCCAACAGCAACTGGCAACGCGGAATAACGCTGTGCCATCAGCGAATTCTGCGGCCAGGATGTGCTTGCCAGCTTCGCCGCGCCGAGACGGAGCGTCTCCAAGGTTCGGCGCTGATGGTATTTACGCAAAACAACCACGATACGCCGTGCAGCCGGGCCCATCCAATACCTCACAGGCCTTCCTCCCGTGCGTAGGCGGCGAGGAGATCGGGAAAATCATTTCCTGGATTGGCCTTCAGCAGCGCGCGCGTGGTGATTGCATCGATATGATGCTCCATGAGGGCAATCGCCTTGTTCCGATCAGCCTGCGCGAGCGCGGCGATGATCTCACGATGTTCCGAGACGGCGCAATCGGCCGAATGCGGCCGTCCGTAAAGCGACAGAATGAGCGACGAGCGTGATACGAGTTCCGTGACATAGCGCACCAACAGATCGTTTTCCGTCAGCATGGCGAGGAGCACGTGAAATTCTCCGGCCAGTCGAACCGATGCCGCGGTGCTGTTGGCTTTTGCTGCATCTTCCGCGGCGACATGGGCTTCGAGTTGCCCGATCGTCTGCGGTGTAAGCTTGCCGATCAGCGTATCGATCGCCAGAGCCTCCAACGCACGCCGCACCGCAAAGATGTTGCGGCCGTCGTCAAGGCTTGGCTCGGCCACGCAGGCTCCCTTGTGCGGACGCAATTCAACCAGGCCCTCGCCGTTCAGCCTTGCCAATGCCTGCCTGACGATGGTGCGGCTGACACCCAACCGTTCGCCAATCGAATCCTCGGGAAGTTTGGTTCCCGCCGTCAGCGCCTGATCGAGTATTGCGCGTTTCAAGGTGCGATAGACCGCATCGGATTTGGACCCGGCAGATTTCTGGTTACGTATCGTCAGTGTCATGGCCGATCCTGAGTTCATGTCCAAGCGCGCACGAAGAAAAGCATTCGCAAAGCAAGAGTTTAGAAAAGTTGCCAGCCCGCCGTCGAGGTCATAAGGCCGCCGGCCTGCATGCCGGCAAATCATTTCCAATTGCCGGCAGGTGTTTGTGTAAGACTCTCATGCCACGAATGTCCGATAGCTGGGTGGAAAAATCTCCGCAATGCCGGGATGTTGCCAGGTGCGTTGCGGATAGCGATGTAGAAGGCGCTCGAATTGGGCCTGCGCACGGCCGTGGGCCGTTTCGAAATCGAAGCCGGCGATCGTTCCGGCGCTCATCACCGTGCGGCCGTCGATGATGACAGTGTGCACGTCGCGCCCGCTCGCGGATGTCATGAGGCAGGCAATCGGATCGACCACTTGGCCCAGGTGATTGCCGGACAGGTCGAACACGACGATATCGGCGGCTGCCCCCTCCTGCAGGCGCCCGAGATCGGGCCTCCCAAGCGCATCGGCGCCGCCGGTTGTCGCGGCGTCATAGAGGTCGGCTGATTTCGGCGTTTCGAAATTGCCGGCCATGATCCGGCCGAGCATCAGGCCAAGCTGCATGTTCAAGACCATGTCTGGCGGCCAGGTATCCGTGCCCATGCCGATGCGCAAACCCTGGCTGCGGAGCCGCGCGAAATTGTCGAGCGCCGCGCCATGCCGCGCCATCACCAGCGGACAATGGACCAATGTCGCGCCGGAGTTGGCGATGATACAGAGATCGTCGTCGGTGGCATGGGTCCCATGCGGCAGCAACGCCCTGTCATCGAGAAAGCCGATGTCCTGAAGCCAGCGGACCGATGTCGTGCCGAACCGGCCACGCATCGTCTCGACCTCGAACGAAGACTGGCAGCAGTGGAGGCGGACAGGCACGTCGAGATCGCGCGCTGCATCGGCGGTCCGGCGCAACAGGCCGGGGGTCCAGAATTCCACCCGGTCCGGCGCGAGCATCGTGCGCACCAGCCCGCAAAACCGGCTCTCATGCTCCTCGCAGAAGGCAATGGCCTGCTTCAGGCCTGCCAAGCCGCGCGCTTCATTTACCTCGACGACGATGCTGCCATCCGCTTCGACGACGGAATGGCCGGCGCGAAAGGCTGGCCCGAGATAGACGCGAAGCCCCAATTCCGCGGCGCTTTGCGCGGCGGAGACGAATTCGTCCGGTGTTTCGTTCCAGGCGCGATAGAACAGCGATGCGATCGGCAAAGCGGTGGTGATGCCGTTGCGGATCAATTGCGCGAAGGCATAGCGTCTCTGAAAGGCCAGTTCGTCGGGGTCCAGCATTTCGACCGGCCCGGCTTCCACATAGTCGCGCGGCCAGACGCGGCCCTTCTTCCAACCGGGTTGATGGTCGAGGCCGAGCACGCCGGTATCCAGGTCTGAAAGCGCGTCGAGGTCGATGAACCCCGGACCGATCAGAGCCATGCCATGATCGATCCGCCGCTCTACCGGCCCGGCATAATGATGGCCGACGAAGAGGATCGTGCCGTGCTCATGGACGATCTCGCCGTTTTCATAGAGGACATGGCGTCCGTCACGGTGGCCGACAACCCAGCGCGCGGTGAGCAGGGTAGGACCATCGTCGCGCCGGTTCGTCTGATGGCTATGCGGCATCAGGCAGGTCTCCGGCCAGGACACCGTCGCGCACAAGCACGCGCCCGCCATGGATAACCGTGCGCTTTTGCGGGGTGAGGGCGACGGCTTCGGCAAGGGTCCGCGCGCCAACCAGCACGACATCGCCATGGCACCCGGGCGAAAGCCCATAGTCGGTCAGGCCGATGCCCTCGGCGCCGCCGAAGGTGCAGATGCGCGCCATCTCCTCCAGGTCGGCATCGTTGGTCATGCCGTTGCGCTGCGCCAGATATTTGGCCCGCTCCAGCATGTCGCCATTGCCCCATGGCTCCCAGGTGCCCTGTATCCCGTCGGAGCCGGACGCGACGACGAGACCGGATTGGCGCAATATGCGCAGCGGCACCGCCGGCGCGGACGGGCTGCCGACGGTCATGACGGCGATGTCTTGAGCGACGAGCGCGTCGACCTGCGCGTGCCGCCTCTGTGTATCCAGCATGCCGAGGCAATAGGCATGGCTCACCATGACGCGGCCCTGGAGGGACAGCGCCCGGGTGCGTTCGACGATCAGTTCGAGGCAGAAGGCGCCTAACTCTCCCGGCTCGTGCAAATGAATGTCGATCGGCTTGCCGTACCGATCGGCGAGCGCGAAAATCGCGTCGAGATGGCGCACTGGGTCCCGCTCGATCGTCGCCGGGTCGATGCCGCCGACGATGTCGGCACCCGCCTTCAGCGCACTCTCCATCAGCGCCAGCGTGCCTTCGCGTCCGAGCATGCCGCTTTGCGGGAAGGCGACGATCTGCACGTCGACCAGCCCTTTGAAGGCTTCCCGCGTTGCCACGACGCCCTCGATGTTGGCGATGCCGATTTCCGTGTCGACGTCGACATGGCTGCGGATATGCGTGACGCCGAAAGCCAGCGTCTGCAGGATCTGGCGCGCTGACTGCCTGCGCCCGTCGATGCCGAGTTCCCGCTTGGCCGTCCGGTCGGCGAGGATCCTGTCGTTGCGGGTGGGGCCGACACGATTGTGAAACCAGTCCATGCCGACAAGCGTCTTGTCGAGATGCGTATGCGCCTCGACCAAGCCGGGCAGGGCGATGTGCCCGCGCCCATCGATCTCGTGTGCCGCTTTCCCGCCGGTTGCTTGCGCGAACCGGCCGTCGCGAATGTAGAGATCGGTCACGGCGCCGCCCAGTGGCCTGACATTGCGAATGAGAAGGTCTTCAGTCATCTGGGTCTCCCCCTGTTTCCGGTCCCGGCTTGCCACGGGCCTATGCCAGCCCGGCGCGGTTCATCATCAGATGGAAAGCCCTTTCGGCGCGATCCAGAATGGCATCCTCATCACGGTCGACGAGCTTGCGTGCGCGCATCAGGATGCGGCCGTCGACAATCGTCGTATCCACGTCCGCACCGTTGGCGAAGCGTGCTAGCCTTTGCACGGGATGCGCCGGTGGCCACAGATGCGGCTGGCGCATATTGACCAGGATGATGTCAGCGCGCTTGCCCAGCTCCAGCGAGCCGATCTCGCTTTCCATCGACAAAGCGCGCGCGCCTTCGATGGTCGCCATCTCCAGCAGCTGCATCGGCGGCAGGACTGCGTCGTCCCTGAAATGCCGGGCATGGTAGCGGTGCGCCTGGAACATGTTGCGGAACATGTCGAAGGAGCGGTCGGGTGCCGACGCGTCCGTGCCGAGCGATACGGTGACGCCGTCCTCCATCAGTTCTATCGCCGGGCAGCGGCCGGAGACCGACATCAGCGCACTTGGATTGTGCGCCACCTTGGCGCCGGTGTCTTTCAGCGCGGCAATGTCGGCTTCGGTCAGTTCGACGCAATGCGCCAGCAGCGAATGTCCATCGAACAGCCCGAGCCGCTCCGCATTAGCGGCGATAGACCCTCCGCGATGCCCGTCCTGTATGAGCAGCATACCCTTTTCCCGAGAAAAGTCGCGCACTTTGCGCGATAGATTGTATACTGCCGGATCTTCGAGCTCGCGTGCGGTGAAAACCGGAAGGGTAATCGCGAGCCGCAAACGACCGTTGCGGTCCTGCCAGTCGTCGACAAGTCTGGCGCACACGGCCAACTGGGCCTCCGGCGAAACGGAGATGTCCGCACAGGGGCTTCGTGAGTAGTCGCGATAGACGTGGGCCGCGCCCGGCCGGTTCGGACCGACACCGAGTATCTCGCGCACGCCCATCCCGGCGACGGCGGCCAGATGCGCCTGAGCCGCCTCGGGCGCCTCGGTGCGCATAATATCCGGCCCGCCGCCAAACAGCAGCGCGGCGGTGGTCGTGCCGCATTTTATGCGCTCAAGCGCTGATAATGCGCCTTCCGCAGCCCAGAATTCGCTGTCGGTTGCCTCGGCATAGATACGCCCGGCCGTATTCATCCATGCTTCCGAATCGTCTCCCAGGCCCTTGGTCAACATGTGGCCCGCATGGGCGTGTGTGTCGACGAGACCCGGCATCACCACCATGCCGGAGGCGTCGATGCGGGTTGCATTCGGGCTTGGCGCGGGCGGCGCGGCGTCGCCGATGGCAGCGATCCGGTCGTCCTCCACCAGGACATGACCCTTCGAGAAAATCCTGCGCCCTGCGTCCATGGTGACGATCACGCCGTTTTCTATGAGCAGAGACTTGACCATCGGTATTCCCCATTCCGGAACGGTGTTTCAGTGCTTTTGCACATGCGAAAGCGAAATCGAAGATGGCAGGCTTGATATTGTGCACAAGATATGTACGGTAGCAACGGGAATAATCGTATCCAATTGAAATGTGAATTGGTATACAAGAAATGGGAGAAACGTGTGAAGAAGTGTGTCAAGGCCCTCCTGGCGGGGCTCGCGATGGTCATGTCGGTAACGGCGCCGTCGCTTGCGCAGACATTGCGCTGGTCGTCGGCGGGCGACGTCATCTCGTATGATCCGAACGCCCAGGTCGACAGCTTTACCCAAAGCGTGCAGAACATGGTGTTCGACGCGCTGGTGCGGCGCAACAAGGATATGGCCATCGAACCGGCGCTCGCGACCTCCTGGGAGACCGTCTCGCCGACCCGCTGGCGCTTCCATCTGCGGCAGGGCGTCAAGTTCCACGAAGGCCAGCCCTTCAATGCCGACGACGTGGTCGCAACCATCCAGCGCCAGATCGATCCGGGGGCGCGCAACAAGGAAAACCTCTCCGCTGTCACCGGCGTCGAGAAGATCGATGACTACACGGTCGACATGACCTTACGCGGACCCTATCCGCTGCTGCTGAACGATCTGGTTGCCATATACATGATGAGCAAGCCGTGGATGGAGGAGCACAACGCCCTCAAGCCCGGCAATGCTTCGACCGGCGTCGTTACCTATGCCAGCAATCATGCCAACGGAACGGGTGCCTTCAAGCTGGTCAGCTACGAGCCGGATTCGCGCTCCGTCTTCGCCGTGAACAAGGATTGGTGGGACAAGCCCCAGCACAATCTGACGGGCGTTGAATTCCGTCCGATCGCGTCGGCCGCCACGCGCGTCGCCGCGCTGCTTTCGGGAGAGTTGGACATGATCGCCCCGATTCCGCTGCAGGATATCGACCGCGTCAGCAACACCCCCGGCCTGAAGGTGGTCGAGAACCCGTCCCTGCGCGAAATCTTTCTCGGCTTCAGCTTCCGGCCCGAACTTCATGCCGAGCCCGGCAAGCCCAATCCGCTGCTGAACCTGAAGGTGCGCCAGGCGCTTTGGCATGCGGTCGACCTGAGCACGATCCAGAAGCGTCTGATGCGCGGAAAGTCCCGCACGTCAGGCATGCTGGTCGCGCCGGAGGTCACCGGTTACGACAAGTCGATCGACGTGCCCCTGGACTATGATGTCGCCAAGGCGAAATCGCTGCTGGCGGAGGCCGGCTATCCCGATGGCTTCAAGGTCGGGCTGGCCTGTTCCAACGACCGCTACATCGCCGACGAACAGATATGTCTGGCGATCGCTTCGATGTGGGCCAAGATCGGCGTGCAGGCCGACGTTCATGTCGAAAGCAAGACAACCTATTTTCCACGCATGGATAAGGGCGATCTCGACATCTACATGCTGGGCTGGGCTTCCCTGCCGCCGATGGACGGCTACAGCGTGCTGCAGGCCTTGCTGGCGACCAATGACGGCAATTTCGGCGGCAGTAATCCTAATGGCCTTTCCAATGCCAAGATCGACGAACTGGCCCGTTCGGCTTCGACCGAACTCGATGAGGCCAAGCGCGTCGAGATGCTGAAGGAAGCCTTCAAGATCACGCATGACGAAGCCCTCTATCTGCCGCTGCATCAGCAGCCGGTGGCCTGGGCGATGAGCGACAAGGTCGACATGCCGCAATTCCCCGACGAATACGTGCGTCCCTGGTTCGCGCATATGAAATAGCTGCTGAAACCACGCCGCCGGTGTGTGCCCACGAAAGCGAAGCCGCTTTTGCGCACGCCCACCGGCGGCCGGTGCAAATCCCATCCGGCTCGATCCGCGCTTCCTACAAGGTATTCCTGATGATCCGGGTTCTATCGGTAAGATTGCTTCAGGCCATCCTCGTGATGGCTGCCGTAACTGCCATCGCCTTCATCATGTTCCGCTTTGTCGGCGACCCTGTCGCCACAATGGTGCGTGAAGGAGCCAGCCAGGCCGAGAAGGACGCATTGCGCGCCACGCTCGGCCTCGACAGGCCGCTTCTGGTCCAGTTCCTCGGCTTCGTGGGGCGTGCGCTCCACGGCGATCTGGGAACGAGCTTTCGCTATCAGGAATCGGTCGTCAATCTTCTGTTGACCAGGCTTCCCGCAACGCTGGAACTGGTGGTGGTCGCGACCGTCATGTCGCTGGCCATCGGCATTCCGTTAGGGATCGTGTGCGCCTTGAGGCCGAACGGCTTCCTGTCGCGGCTGATCCAGTCGCTGTCGCTGGTCGGCATTTCGATGCCGACATTCGTTACCGGCCTGCTGCTGATCCTGATCTTCGCCGTCAACCTTCGCTGGCTCCCCTCATCCGGACGAGGAGACCTCGTCGATCTCGGCTTCTGGAAGACCGGCTTCCTGACGGCTTCCGGCCTGAAATCGCTGATCCTGCCGTCGATCACACTGGCCTTGTTCCAACTGACGCTGATCATGCGCCTGGTGCGCTCCGAGATGATCGACGTGCTGTCTTCGGACTATATCCGTTTCGCCTTCGCGCGCGGTCTGCCTCGCACCTACATTTATGGACGTCTGGCGCTGCGCAACGCATTGATGCCGGTCGTAACCGTCACGGGCCTGCAGATCGGCCAGCTCATCGCCTTCGCCATCGTCACCGAAACCGTCTTTCAATGGCCGGGCATGGGACTGCTCTTCACCAACGCCGTCAGTTATCCGGACATCCCGGTTCTTGCTGCGTATCTCCTCTTCGTCGGCTTCCTGTTCGTGCTGATTAACATGCTCGTCGACATGCTCTATGCCTTCATCGACCCCCGGCTGAGGACAAGATAATGGCGACGAATGCCACCCTGCTGCGCAGGCTTCCGCCCGTCTCGGTGATGATTGCCGGCCTGGTCCTGGCGACCATGCTGGTGCTGGTGATCTTCGCCCCGCTGATCGCGCCGATCGATCCGCGTGACGTCTCCTCCTATTCGCTGATCGACATGGAAATTCCACCTGTGTTCATGGACGGTGGCGATCCGCGCTTCCTGCTCGGCACCGACAACCAGGGGCGCGACCTGGTGTCGGTCATCTTGTTCGGGTTGCGCATATCTGTCCTGATCGGCGCCGGGGCGGTGCTGCTGGCCGCCGCGATAGGTGTGGCGCTCGGATCGATAGCCGGCTTTTTCGGCGGCATCATCGACAGCATCGTGATGCGGATCGCCGATGTCCTGGTCAGCTTCCCGACGATCCTCGTCGCGCTTCTGATCAGCGGCATCGCCCGCGCGCAACTAAGCGCCGAAACCGTGACGAGCTGGGCTCCGCTTATCCTGATCTTTGCGATCGCGATCAATGAATGGGTGCAATATGCGCGCACCGTGCGGGCATCCAGCATGGTGGAGATTTCCCGCGACTATGTGCGGGCCGCCAAGGTCATCGGCCTTCCGTCTGGCCGGATCATGATGCGCCACATCCTTCCCAATGTGATGAGCTCGGTGATGGTGATCGCCACCATCAACCTCGCCGGCGCTATCCTGACCGAAGCCACGCTGTCATTCCTGGGCGCGGGCATGCCGGCCACCTATCCCTCGCTCGGCACGCTGATCCGCATCGGCAACGAGTTCCTGTTCTCGGGTCTGTGGTGGATCGCCGTGATGCCCGCCATCGTGCTGGTGATTCTGGTTCTGGCCGTCAACGTGATCGGCGACTATCTGCGTGATCGCTTCAACCCCAAACTGATGACGAACTGATGGAAAACGCAATTTCGCCCGTCCTCGACATCCGGAACCTGCGGGTCGAATATCCGCTTGCCAACGGCAGCGTCCTCGCCGCGGTCGACGACATCGACCTGACGATCCAACCCGGCGAGATTCACGCACTGGTCGGAGAATCCGGGGCGGGAAAAACGACCGTCGGCAACGCGTTGATGGGTTTGCTGCAGGCACCGGGCAGGATTGCCTCGGGCGCCATCACCATAGCGGGCAAGCCAATCGACATCCGCACCGGCCGCACCAAGGGCATCATTCCAGGCCGTGACGTCGGCGCGATCTTCCAGGATCCGATGACCAGCCTGAACCCGCTTTTCACGGTTGAAAGCCAGTTGTGCGAGGGCATGCTGGCGCATCTGAAGATCGGCCGCGGCGAAGCCCGCGGCCGCGCACTCGACCTGATGAAGGCAGTCGGCATTCCCGAGCCGGAGCGCCGGCTTGGCAGCTATCCGCATCAATTGTCGGGGGGGCAGCGCCAGCGCGTTGTCATCGCCACCGCGCTCGCCTGCGGTCCCAGGTTGATTGTCGCGGACGAGCCGACGACGGCGCTCGACGTGTCGGTGCAGGCGCAGATCCTCAAGCTGATCCGCGATCTCGCCGATGACCGCCGCGTCGGTGTCCTGCTGGTGACCCACAATATGGGCGTGGTGGCGGAAATCGCCGACCGCGTGACGATCATGCAGAACGGTTGCGTGGTGGAAAGCGGGCCCGCGCGTGATGTGCTGGCCAAGCCGAAAGCACCTTATGCGCGCACGCTGATCGGAGCCGTTCCGCCGATCGACATCCGGCTCGAGCGCCTGCCGGTGCCGAGCGAGGAGACGAAAGCAACGCTGGAGGCGCGCCAGGCCGTGCGCAGCAAGAATACCGGCGGCGCCACAAGCGGCGGTGGTGAGGCCAAGCTGACGGTGCGAAACCTGTGCGTGGAGTACGGCCAGCGGTCCTTCATCCCGGGCCGCAGGGCATCGGTGTTCAAGGCTGTGAAGGACGTGTCCTTCGATGTGCGCCGTGGCGAAATATTCGGACTTGTGGGCGAGTCCGGCTGCGGCAAGACCACCGTCGCCAACACCATCGCCGGTCTTGTAACGCAGAGTTCGGGAACGATCGATTTTCAGGGCACGGCGCTTGGCGCGCGTCGCGACAAATCCGTTCGCCAGTCTCTGCAGATGGTGTTTCAGGATCCTTATTCGGCCCTCAATCCGAGGCTGCGGATCAACGCGGCCATCGCGGAACCGATCCTGTTCTACAAGCTCGCCTCGAACGCGGCGGAGGCGCGGCTGGATGCCGAGACGCTGCTGGAGGCGGTCGGGCTTCCGGGCGATGCGGGCACGCGGTTCGCCCACGCTTTTTCCGGCGGCCAGCGCCAGCGTATCGCGATCGCAAGGGCGCTCGGCCCACGGCCATCCCTGCTGATCTGCGACGAGCCGACCTCGGCGCTCGACGTATCGGTGCAGGCGCAGATCCTGAATCTGTTGAAGGACCTACGCGATCTCGCGGGCCTGTCGATGCTGTTCATCAGCCACGACCTCGCGGTGATACGTCAGATGTGCGACCGCGTCGCGGTGATGAGACAGGGCGAGATCGTCGAACTTGCGGACGCCGAAACGCTGTTTACCGCTCCCGCCCATGAATATACGCGGGAATTGCTGCGCCTCGCGCCCTCGCTCGACCGTGTCCTGTCCAGAGAAAATGCTCAAGCGAGCCTGTGAGAGATAGCAGCATGACAGATGTTCTGATCAGGGGCGGCACCGTCATTGCAATCGATCCCGAACGGCGGATCATCGCCAATGGCGCCGTCGCCATAAAAGGCGATCGCATTGTTGCTGTCGGCCGCGCGGAGGATGTGGCGACAGCCCATCCAGCGTGCAAAACGATCGATGCCACTGGGATGGCCATCATGCCCGGCTTCGTCGACAGCCATGCTCATGCCGGGCATGGGCTGATCAAGACGTTGGGCGGCGGACGCAGTGATCTCTGGTACCGGGCATGCCAAGGGGCCTACACGGTGGGCTCGACGCCGGAGTTCTGGCACGCGGAGGCGCAGCTTGCCGCGCTGGAGCGCCTGCGGTTCGGCGTGACGACCGGTGTGTCCCTGCTGGGTGGCGGCGATTCCGTCATGCGCACCGACGACCCGGCCTATGGCGATGCGCATATGGAGGGCGTGCTCGGCATCGGCACGCGTTCCGTCGTGGCCGTCGGCACGACGCGCCCGCCGCATCCCCTGACCTATGCGCGCTGGGAAGGCTCCAGCCGCACGGACTATCCGGTATCGTTCGACCAGCAGCTTGCCACTTCCCAACAGCTGGCCGACCGCTGGCATGGCACTCACGAGGATCGCCTGCATGTCGCCCTGCTGACGCCGACCGTGCATCAAGAGCATCTCGATGGTCCCGGCGCCGGGGATGCCATGGCGCAATCGCGAAAGGTCAAGCGGATCGCCGAGGAGCGCGGCCTGGTCTTCACCCAGGATGGTCATACCAAGGGCAGCGTGAAGATCGCCCGAGAGATCGGCGTTCTCGGACCGCGCACGCTGCTCTCGCATGCAACCGCTCTTACTCAAGAGGAAATCGCCATCTGCGCCGAGACCGGCACCAGCATCGTGCACAATCCCAGCGCGGTAGCCGCCATTCTGGCACGTTGCCCGGTGACCGAACTCCTGGACGCCGGCGTCACGGTCGCCATCGGCTCCGATGCGACCGCACCAGATCGCTCGGCGGATATGTTCCGCCACATGCAGCAATGCATGCACTACCACCGCACCTACTTCCACGACCCAAGCTGGCTTCCGCCGGGCAAGGCGTTGGAGATGTGCACCATCGACGGCGCGCGCGTGCTTGGGCTCGATCATGAGGTCGGATCGCTGGAGCCCGGCAAGAAGGCCGATGTGATCCTGGTCGACCTCCGACGTCCGCATCTCTACCCCGCGAACATGCCGGAATTCCGCGTCACCTATTTCGCCAATGGAAACGATGTCCACACCGTGCTGGTCGGCGGACGCGTGCTCTTGCGGGACCGCAAGCCCGTTCATGTCGATCAGGATGCCGTGCTCGATGCCGCGCAACGCGAGACGGAACTGATGATCGAGCGGCTGGGCCTGCGCGAGCTGCTCAGGACCCCCGCCAGGTTCTGGAGGCACAGCCGCGACACGGATCTGATCGAATAGGTCGATCTGGAGACGAAACAGGTCACCGGCGATCGCCGGCGGTTGCAACGCTCGTTCCGTCGGTCAGCCCTCAGGAATTATCGCATGACACGCATCGGCATTATCAATCCCAATTCGACAGCGTCGATGACGACGTCCATCGGTGCCGCGGCATCTCGGGCAGCGCAGGCAGGCACGGAAATCATCGTCATGCAGAACGAGAACGGACCTGCTTCGATCGAGGGCGCGATCGATGGCGCAATGGCGGTTCCGGGTCTTCTCGAGCGCATCGAACGCGCCGAGCAGGACGACGCCGTCGATGCCTATATCATCGCCTGCTTCGACGACACCGGGCTCGACGCCGCGCGTATGCTGACGCGCAAGCCCGTCATCGGCATAGGCGAGGCCGCGGCGCGTGTCGCGAGCATCATGGCGAGGCGCTTCACGGTCATTACGACCTTACCGGTTTCCATTTCCATTCTCGAGGACAATCTGGTCCGCTACGGCCTTTCGTCCTTCGCCACGGTACGGGCAAGCGGCATTCCGGTGCTGGCGCTGGAAGCGGACGGCGAGGCGGCATTGTCGATCATCGGCGCCGAGATTCGGGAGGCGCTCCGGGTGGATCGCGCCGACGCCATCGTCCTTGGTTGCGCCGGGATGGCCGACATGGCGAAGCGGCTGTCAGGCCTTCATTGCATCCCGGTGGTCGAAGGGGTTTCGGCGGCTGTCAGGCTTGCCGAGTTGCTTGTCGGTCTGGAATTGCACCCCAGGCCGCATGATTTCACCGCCTCCCGGCAGGGCAAGGCAGCGTCGTTCGCCGCGGCAAGGCATCCGAGTTCCGCAGCCAGCCTATCGAGGAGCTTGGCCGGATCATGAAGCGCAGAATTCTGCTGTGCGGGATCGCCGCCTGCATTCCATTGATCGCGTTGGGACAGACCATGAATGAGACGACACTTTATTCGGCGGCGGAACAGGACGACGTCGCCACGGTCAAGACGCTCGTTTCCAAGGGAGCCAGCATCGACGCGCGCGACGCAAACGGCCGCACGGCTCTTCTCGTCGCGATCCAGCGCAACAGGGTGGACGCCGCCAGGGCCCTGATCGAGGCCGGCGCTGACGTCAACGCCAAGGACAATATCAGCGACAGCCCATACCTTTACGCGGGCGCCCGCGGGCATATCGAAATCCTGAAGATGACGCTTGAGCACGGAGCCGACCTCAAGAGCACCAACCGTTACGGCGGCACCGCTCTTATTCCGGCATCCGAACGCGGGCATGTCGAGGCCGTCAGCATGCTGATTGAGGCCGGCGTCGATGTCGACCACGTCAACAAGCTCGGCTGGACCGCCTTGCTGGAGGCCATCATTCTGGCCGATGGCGGACCGCGTCATGTTGAGATCGTAAGCCGGCTGATCAACGCCGGCGCCGACGTCAATCTCGCCGACAAGGATGGCGTGACGCCGCTGCGGCACGCGCGCAAGAACGGCTACGTGCAAATGGTGAGCCTGCTGGAAAAGGCGGGCGCCAGATGAGCGGCATCGGCAAAGCCCGCACTGTACCAGAAGGTTAGGAAGACCATGTCGGGGACCACACAGCCTGCGGCCGGCAGGCAATGGAGTTTGCTTGTCCTGGTCGTATTGGTCGGAATCAACCTGCGTCCCTTCCTGACGGCGCCGGGGCCGATATTGGCCAATATCGTGGCCGACACCGGCATGGGCTACAGCAGCTTGGCCATGCTGACACTGCTGCCGATGCTGTTGATGGGTGTCGGTGCTTTTGTTGCACCAGGCATCCAGGCGGCTGTCGGGACACGCCGGGGCCTACTCCTGGCTCTTGCGGTGCTGACCTCGGGCTCGTTGATCAGGCTTGTCGCGACCGGCGGCCTGTCACTGATCCTGACAGCCGCACTTTGCGGGGCAGGGGTGGCCTTCATCCAGGCGGCCTTTCCGGGGATTATCAAGGCAAGATTTCCGGCAAGCACGCCTGCGGTGACCGGCCTCTATTCCTGCATGATCATGGGCGGCGGCGCACTCGGCGCGCGCCTGGCGCCCCAGCTTGTCAACAGTGGCTACAGCTGGCGTGCGGCACTGGCCTGGCTCGCCGTTCCCGCCGGCATCGCACTATGCGCGGCATTCCGCGTCCTGTCCGACGCCAAGGAGGCAAGGCCCGATCGCGCCTTGACCGGCCTGCTGCTGCGCCGCCCGCGGACATGGGCGCTGATGGCGGCATTCGGACTGGTCAATTCCGGCTATTCATCCATGGTTGCGTGGCTTGCACCCTATTACCAGGCGCAAGGGTGGAGCAGTGTTGCAAGCGGCAACCTCGTCGCCGTGATGGCCGTTTGCCAAGCGATCTCGGCCCTGGCGCTGCCGATACTTGCCCGCGCAAACGTTGACCGTCGACCCTGGCTCTTGCTGACCTTGTTTCTGCAGGCAGCAGGCTTTGCCGGATTGGCGTTCTTTCCGGCACAGTCGCCCATTCTCTGGGTTGGGATATGCGGCGCCGGCCTTGGTGGAAGCTTCTCGCTTGCGATCGTCATAGCCCTGGATCATTTGCCGCGACCGGAGCAGGCCGGCGCCCTGGCTGCGCTGATGCAGGGTGGCGGTTTCCTTATTGCGGCACTTGGCCCCTTTGCCACCGCTCTCTTGCATGACTGGAGCGGGAGCTTCGCCTCCGGATGGATCATGCATCTTGTCTGCGTGACGACCACAACATTCCTTTATCTGCGCTTCAATCCCAAAGGTTACGCCGAGATCATGAGGCCTGCGGGGAATTCGCCGGCTCCGTCCGCTGCGAGCCGCTGAACTCATCGGCGAAGTCTTGCGAGCGGCCGCATGAGGCGCTCGACATGAAGGCGCCAGCGGACCTGTACGCACCCTCTTCAAGAGCCTATGCCGGCTTGCAGGACTTGCACTACCCTTTCCACGACCGCGACATTCTCGTCACCAACTGCGGCCGCATCTGCATGCATAGGAAGAAAATCAACATCTCGCATGTGCTCGCCGGTCAACGGCTCGGCATCAAGGAAGTCGACGACGCCATTTGGCTCGTCTCCTTCATGAGCTATGATCTCGGGTACATCGACCTGGAGCAGAGAACCTTGCAGACCATCGACAATCCGTTCGGCACGAGATTGTCACCCATGTCTTAGGTACGAACTGTTACCCATGTCTCCGGGCCGTACACCCGATGCCCTTCCCGAGAGATGGGTGACAGTTCATTCCGGATAGATGGGTTACACTTTCGGCCCTTTGCAAGGAGAGCAAGGTGCCTTGGAAGGAGTGTAACGTCATGGACGAGCGGCTGAAGTTCGTCGCGCGGCTGCTGGACGGCGAGAAGATGGCCGTGCTTTGCCGTGAGTTCGATATCTCGCGCAAGACCGGCTACAAGATCCTCACGCGCTACAATGATAGCGGCTTGGAGGGGCTGACGGATCGATCGCGCCGGCCCTACCGCCATGCCAATCAGCTTCCGTTTCAAATCGAGAAGCTGATTGTGCGTCTGAAGCAAGACAAGCCGACTTGGGGTGCGCCGAAGATACGCGAGCGGCTGGCCCGGCTATATCCGGATGTGCACCGGCCCGCGATTTCGACCGTGCACGCCGTGCTCGACCGGCACGGCATGGTCGAGCACCGCAAGCGAAGGCGCAACAGGGCGACGGGAACACCGCTTTCCAACGGCTGTCGGCCCAACGATCTTTGGTGTGCCGACTACAAGGGCGAGTTCATGCTCGCCGATCGGCGCTATTGCTATCCGCTGACGATCACCGACTTCGCCAGCCGTTATCTCATCGCCTGCGAGGCGCTGTCGACCACGAAGGAAGCCTATGCCTTCACCGTGTTCGAAAGGGTTTTCAAGGAGTTCGGCCTGCCCAGCGCGATCAGGACCGACAATGGTGTTCCCTTCGCCAGCCCCAATGCGCTGTTCAACCTCAGCAAACTGTCGGTCTGGTGGCTGCGCCTGGGCATCGACATCGAGCGCATCAAACCGGGCTGCCCGCAGCAGAACGGGCGCCATGAACGCATGCACCTGACCCTGAAGAAGGAAACCACCAAACCGGCAGGCGCCAACTTTCTGCAGCAGCAGGCCAGGTTCGATGACTTCATCGACGAGTTCAACTCAGAACGCCCCCACCAGGCCCTCGGCATGGACTGTCCGGCAGAGCGTTACGCACCCTCAACGCGACCCTATGCCGGCCTGCCAGATCTCGATTATCCGTTTCACGACAAGGCTGTCATCGTCACTACCTGCGGCCGCATCTGCTATAACAGAAAGAAGATCAACCTCAGCCTCGTCTTCGCCGGCCAGAGCGTCGGCATCAAACAGGTCGAGGACCATATCTGGCTGGCTAGCTTCATGGACTATGATTTGGGATATTTCGACGATGAGACATGCAGGCTCGAACCACTCCAAAACCCCTTCGGGCCAAAAGTGTTACCCATGTCTCCGGTATAAACCGTAACCTATGTGTCCGGAACGGACCCTTGAGTTTTTGGTGAGCGCGATGGGATTCGAACCCATGACCTACTGATTAAAAGTCAGTTGCTCTACCGGCTGAGCTACGCGCTCCCGCGGGCTCGAAAAGGCCGCCCTCGAAATTGCGCGGAACATAGGGAGAGTGCCGCGACCGGTCAACCGGAAAAGATGGGTTCCAAACCCGCGCTTTGCCCTAAATCGCTGGCCCCTGCTTGTTCCCCGGGCTCTGGCGAGCAGCCAGGCAGTCGATCTCAGTCCGGCGGCCGCCAGCATGGGGAACAAATCCGACGCGCTATCGTTTTTTGCCAATGGGACGCCCGACAAACCTTTGCGGAGAATACCAATGAATAGAATCACAACGGGCCTGCTTGCCGCCACCCTCTCGGCCACATTCGTCGCGGCGGAGGTGGTGCCGGTCAACGCCCAGCCGAGCTACGTGCCATTATCCCAGGCGGCAATGCCGGATGTGCAGACAGTGCAGTACCGGGAGTGGAGGAGAAACCGCTCCTTCGACCGCAATTTCTCACGCAATCGCAGCTTTAGCCGCAACGGTGACATGTATTGGAATGGTCACCGCGGCTATCGTGAATATCGCCGCGGCTATCGCCGTCATGGCGACTACTGGTTCCCGCTCGCGGCCTTT
The DNA here is from genome assembly GCF_006442195.1 of Mesorhizobium sp. B2-3-13. Taxonomy (NCBI): domain Bacteria; kingdom Pseudomonadati; phylum Pseudomonadota; class Alphaproteobacteria; order Hyphomicrobiales; family Phyllobacteriaceae; genus Mesorhizobium; species Mesorhizobium sp. B2-3-13. Next base: position 200,439 of record NZ_VFVQ01000003.1, on the reverse strand, counting down.
GCGACTGGCGCCTTGATCACCGGCGCAATCGTCAACGAGAACAACCGCGTCTATGAAGGCAATGCCCATGTGCAGTGGTGCTACGACCATTATCGGAGCTACCGCGCCTCGGACAATACCTTCCAGCCGAACAACGGTCCTCGTCGGGAATGCCGTTCGCCTTACTGATGCGTGGTGTGAGTGGAAGGCCCGCGGCGGAACGGCGCGGGCCTTTCCTTATGCGCTCAGCGTCCTGCGCACGGCATCGCGCCAGCCTGCCAGCTTGGCGGATCGGATCGAGCTACCCATATCAGGCTCGAACCGTCGCTCAAGTGCCCAGCTTTTCGCGAACTCCCTCACCTTGGGCCACACGCCCGCCTTCGAGCCGGCGAGCCAGGCAGCCCCCAGCGCGGTCGTCTCCAGGATTGTCGGCCGGTCAACCGCCGCGTCGAGTATGTCGGCCAGGCGCTGCATGGTCCAGTCCGAAGCCACCATGCCGCCATCGACCCTGAGCACCGTCTTTGCCTTGGCGCCCTTCCAATCCTTGTGCATGGCGTCGAGTAGGTCGCGAGTCTGATAAGCGACTGATTCCAAAGCCGCTCGGGCGAACTCGGCCGGACCGGAATTTCGGGTTAGCCCGAAGATGGCGCCGCGCGCCCCGGCGTCCCAGTGCGGCGCGCCGAGCCCGACAAAGGCCGGTACCAGATAGACGTTCTGCGTCGGATCGGCTTCCGCCGCGAGCTTGCCGCTCTGCTCGGCTTTGCCGATGACTTTGATGCCGTCACGCAGCCATTGCACCGCGGCACCCGCAATGAAGATCGAGCCTTCAAGCGCATAAGTGGTCTTGCCGTTCAACCGGTAGGCGATGGTCGTCAAGAGCCGGTTCTTGGAGCGCACCAGATCGCTGCCGGTGTTGAGCAGCGCAAAACAGCCGGTGCCGTAGGTGGACTTCATCATGCCCGGTTCGAAACAGGCCTGGCCGATGGTCGCGGCATGCTGGTCGCCGGCAACCCCTAGGATTCTAATCTCGGTGCCAAACAAGTTGTTCTCTGTGATTCCATAATCATCCGCGCAATCCTTGACCTCCGGCAGCATCGCGGCCGGGATGCGCAGGATGGAAAGCAGTTCGTCGTCCCAGGCATTCTTCTCGATATTGTAGACCAGCGTGCGCGAGGCGTTGGTCGCGTCGGTGGCGTGCACCTTGCCGCCGGTCAGCCGCCAGATCAAAAAACTGTCGATGGTACCGGCCAGCAATTCGCCCTTCTCGGCACGTTTCCTCGCGCCCTTCACCTTGTCTAGCATCCAGGCGATCTTGGTGCCCGAGAAATAGGGGTCGAGCAGAAGCCCTGTCTTGCGTGTAAATTTCTTCTCCAGCCCCTGCTTCTTCAGCTTCTGGCACAGCGGTGCCGTGCGGCGGTCTTGCCAGACGATGGCGTTGTGGATCGGTTTGCCGGTTGCCTTGTCCCAGATGACGACGGTCTCGCGCTGGTTGGTGATGCCGATGGCGGCCACCTCCGAGGCGCTACGGCCGGCGGCCTTCAGTGCAGCCTTCACGGTGGTCATGACGCTTGCCCAGATCTCTTCGGGATCGTGCTCGACCCAGCCGGAGGCCGGATAGTGTTGGGCGAATTCCTTCTGCCCGCTGCCTACGACCTTCATCTTGCCGTCGAACAGGATCGCCCGGGTCGATGTCGTCCCCTGGTCGATCGCCAGCACAAAACCGCTCATTCCCGCATCCTCCGCCTTGACACAAAGAAGGGAGACGGCAACGCGCCGCCTCCCTCAATTCATACGGGCGCGAACGCCCGCATAGACCGTCTTACTTCTGCCAGCTCTTGACCAACTCGTCGTAATTGATGGTGACCGGCTTTTCCTTCTCGTTGTCCAGCTTCAGCTGCGGCGCGAGGTTGCCCTTCTTGACCGCGTCGGCATTCCAGTAAGCAAGGTCATGCTCTTCGGCCATCTTCGGACCGATATCGCCCTGGACACCCGACTTCTCTATTCGTTCCAGAACCTTCTCCTGATCGGCGCAGAGGCCATTCATGGCTTCCTGCGGCGACTTGGCGCCCGACGAAGCGTCACCGATGTTCTGCCACCAGAGCTGTGCCAGCTTCGGATAATCGGGAACGTTGGTGCCGGTCGGCGTCCACTGTACGCGCGCCGGCGAACGGTAGAACTCGATCAGGCCGCCGAGCTTGGGAGCGCGTTCGGTGAAACTCTTGTCGTGGATCGTGGAGTCGCGGATGAAGGTCAGACCGACATGGCTCTTCTTCACATCCACGGTCTTGGAGGTCACGAACTGCGCGTAGAGCCAGGCGGCCTTGGCGCGGTCGGTCGGTGTCGACTTCATCAACGTCCACGACCCGACGTCCTGATAGCCGAGCTTCATGCCGTCCTTCCAGTAGGAACCGTGCGGCGACGGCGCCATGCGCCATTTCGGCGTGCCGTCGTCGTTCATGACAGGCAGGCCGGGCTTGACCATGTCGGCGGTGAAGGCGGTGTACCAGAAGATCTGCTGCGCCACGTTGCCCTGCGCCGGAACCGGACCCGATTCAGAGAAGGTCATGCCTTGCGCCTCCGGCGGCGCATAAGCCTTTAACCAGTCGAGGTATTTCTGGATCGCATAGACCGACGCCGGGCCGTTGGTGTCGCCGCCGCGCGCCACGCATGAGCCGACCGGACGAGAGTTCTCGTCGACCTTGATGCCCCATTCGTCGACCGGCAGGCCGTTCGGCAGGCCCTTGTCACCGTTGCCGGCCATCGACAGCCAGGCGTCGGTGAAACGCCAGCCGAGCGATGGGTCCTTCTTGCCGTAGTCCATATGGCCATAGACTTTCTTGCCGCCGACGTCACGGCCGGTGAAGAATTCGGCAATGTCCTCGTAAGCCGACCAGTTGACGGGCACGCCGAGGTCATAGCCGTACTTGGCCTTGAAGTCGGCCTTGTTCTTTTCGTCATTGAACCAATCGTAACGGAACCAGTAGAGGTTCGCGAACTGCTGGTCGGGAAGCTGGTAGAGCTTCTTGTCCGGCGCCGTGGTGAATTTGGTGCCGATGAAGTCGTTGACGTCGAGCATCGGATCGGTGACGTCCTTGCCTTCGCCCGCCATCCAATCAGTCAGGTCGCGCACCTGCTGGTAGCGCCAGTGGGTGCCGATCAGATCGCTGTCGTTGACCCAGCCGTCATAAAGGTTCTGGCCGGTCTGCATCTGGGTCTGGATCTTCTCGACGACGTCGCCTTCCTGGATGACGTCATGCGTAACCTTGATGCCGGTGATGGCAGTGAAGGCAGGCGCCAGCACCTGCGATTCATACTGGTGGGTGGTCAAGGTTTCCGAGACGACCTTGATGTCCATGCCGGCAAACGGTTTGGCCGCATCGATGAACCACTGCATTTCCTTTTCCTGATCGGCGCGCGAGAGCGTCGAAAGAGGTCCTATCTCCTTGTCGAGAAAGGCTTTTGCCTCATCCATTCCGGCATAGGCGTGGCCCGCGCCGAGCAAAAGGGCAAGGGCTGTCGTTGATGTTAAAAATTGCCGTCGCATTGTGTCTCCTCCGAGTTTTTAAAAGGTTTCAAGTGCGAACTGGAGCGACCACCTACGGGCCGCTCCATCAGTATCCCCCTCTATACGTAGCGGAACACGCCAATTGCGTAGACCACAGAGAGAGCGAGAGCCCACCACAGGTTGGACCCAACCAGACCCAGCCAAGCGAGATGGATAAAGGCGCTGCCAAGCAGCGAAACGAAGAGGCGGTCGCCGCGCGTCGTCTCGAAGCGCAGCACGCCGATACGCGGATTGCCGCCGGGCGAGGCATATTCCCAGACACCCATGCCAAGCAAAAGCAGCGCGATGACGCTGAAGAACGCGGCCGTCGGCAAGGTCCACGCCATCCAGGAAAAGTCGAGGTTCATGTCAGACCCTCCCCAGGGCAAAGCCCTTGGCGATATAGTTTCGCACGAACCAGATCACGAGCGCGCCGGGGATCAGTGTCAAAACGCCGGCGGCTGCCAGCAGACCCCAGTCCATGCCCGAGGCCGACACCGTACGCGTCATGGTCGCGGCGATCGGCTTGGCATCGGTCGTGGTCAGCGTGCGGGCGATCAGCAGTTCGACCCACGAAAACATGAAGCAGAAAAAGCAGGCGACGCCGATGCCGCTGGCGATCAGCGGCATGAATATCTTGATGAAGAACCGCGGAAAGGAATACCCGTCGATATAGGCTGTCTCGTCGATTTCCTTCGGCACGCCCGACATGAAACCTTCCAGGATCCACACCGCCAGGGGCACGTTGAACAGGCAGTGCGCCAGCGCCACCGCTATGTGCGTGTCGATGAGGCCGAAGGCCGAGTAGAGCTGGAAGAACGGCAGCGCGAACACGGCCGGCGGCGCCATGCGGTTAGTCAGCAGCCAGAAGAACAGATGCTTGTCGCCAAGGAAGCGATAGCGCGAGAAAGCGTAAGCCGCCGGCAGGGCCACCGACACCGAAATCACCATGTTCATGACGACATAGGTGATCGAGTTGATGTAGCCGGAATACCAGGCCTTCTGCGTGAAGATGGTGACGTAGTTGGCGATCGTCGGTGCGTGCGGGTAAAGCGTCAGCGAGTTGACGATCTCGGCATTGGTCTTGAAGCTCATGTTGATGAGCCAGTAGATCGGCAGCAGCAGAACGATGATGTAGAGCGTTGGCACGATCCACCACCAGCGCGATTCCTCGCCGCGCCGGCGCATCCGCCTGTCGAGTTCGCTCTGTGACAGTGAACTGGCGAGCCCCCCTTCCGCGGGGGCGGTCCGGCTCATTGCATTGCGCTCGGTGCGTTCGTTGGCGCCAGCCATATCAGCGCTCCGCGTCGTAGTTGGTCATCACGGTGTAGAACACCCATGACAACAACAGGATGATGAGGAAGTAGACCAGCGACATTGCCGCCGCCGGACCAAGGTCGAACTGGCCGAGTGCCGTCTTGACGAGGTCGATCGACAGGAACGTCGTCGAGTTCCCCGGACCGCCGCCGGTGACGACGAAGGGTTCGGTGTAGATCATGAAGCTGTCCATGAACCGCAGCAGCACGGCGATCAGAAGCACGCGCTGCATCTTCGGCAACTGAATGTAACGAAACACCGCCCAGCGCGACGCACCGTCGATCTTGGCCGCCTGGTAGAATGCATCCGGGATCGAGACCAGGCCGGCATAGCAGAGCAGCACGACAAGGCTGGTCCAGTGCCAGACATCCATGATGATGATCGTCACCCAGGCGTCGAATGGATCCTGCACATAATTGTAGTCGATGCCGACCGCGTTGAGGTAGTAGCCCATCAGACCGATATCGCTGCGCCCGAACACCTGCCAGATGGTGCCGACCACGTTCCACGGTATCAGCAGCGGCAGCGACATCAGCACCAGGCAGACCGGCACGCCCCAGCCCTTTTTCGGCATGTTGAGCGCGATGAAGATGCCGAGCGGCACTTCGATGGCCAAGATGATGAAGGAAAAGATCAGGTTGCGAACCATCGCCTCCCAGAAGCGGCTGGACGAGAGCAGGTCTTCGAACCATTCGGTGCCTGCCCAGGTGAAGACATTGTTGCCGAACGTGTCCTGCACCGAATAGTTGACGACCGTCATCAGCGGGATGACCGCGGTGAAGGCCACCAGCACCAGCACCGGCAGCACCAGGAACCAGGCCTTGTTGTTCCAGGTCTTTTCCATCTACGCCCCCATCTCGACGCGCCAGGAATCGGCATAGATGTTGATGCCGGCCGGGTCGAACCGCACCTTTGGTTCGGCGGGTACGGTTTCGTCCTCGCCGATGACCGCCGCGATGTCGCGGCCTTCCAGCTTGGCGCGCACCACCTTGTGGCGGCCGACATCCTCGACCTTGGTGATTGAAACCGCCATTCCATCGCGGCCGAGCCGCACATATTCCGGGCGGATACCAAGCTCAACCGCGCCTCTGCCCGCCTTCGGTACTCCAGGCAATTCGATCCGTTGCGAGCCGAGCGTCGCAGTCCTGCCTTCGATTGCCACCGGCACGACATTCATGCCTGGCGATCCAATGAAATAGCCGACAAAAGTGTGACGCGGCCGCTCGAACAGTTCCGCCGGCGTGCCGATCTGCACGATGCCGCCATCATACATCACCACCACCTGGTCGGCGAAGGTCAGCGCCTCGGTCTGGTCGTGCGTGACATAGACCATCGTGTAACCGAAGCGGCGGTGGAGCTGTTTCAACTGCGAGCGCAGCACCCATTTCATGTGCGGATCGATGACGGTCAGCGGTTCGTCGAACAGGATGGCGTTGACGTCCGAGCGCACCAGCCCACGGCCGAGCGAGATCTTCTGCTTCTGATCGGCGGTCAGGCCCCTTGCCTTCCTTTTCGCCCACGAGGCGAGGTCGATCATGTCGAGCGTCTCGCGCACCTTGCGGTCGACATCTGGTTCCGGCACGCCGCGATTGCGCAGCGGGAAGGCCAGGTTGTCGTAGACGGTCATGGTGTCGTAGATGACCGGGAACTGGAACACCTGCGCGATGTTGCGCTCCTGCGTCGACAGTGTGGTCACGTCCCTGCCATTGAACAGCAACTGGCCGTGCGAGGGGTGAAGCAGCCCCGATATGATGTTGAGCAGCGTGGTCTTGCCGCAGCCGGACGGCCCAAGCAGCGCATAAGCACCGCCATCCTCGAAAATGTGGTGCACTTCGCGTAGCGCGAAATCGGCATCCGTGCGCGGGTTCGGCAGATAGGAATGCCTGACATGGTTGACGTCGATGCGTGCCATATCGCCCCTCCTAAGCCGCCAGCTTCGGCGCGGTCACGGCATGGCCGTGCTCGTCGAAGACCATGATGTGACGCGGGTCGATGAACACCTCGACCACCGCGTCGGTCTCGAAATCCCTGATGCCGTGGGTCAACATCACCCAGCGGGCATCGGCAAAGTCGAGATGGATGAAGCTCTCGGACCCGGTGATTTCGGTGATGGTGACCTTTGCCCGCACCGGCACCGCGGAGACATTGGGCCGATCGAGCGAAAGATGGTGCGGCTGGAAGCCGATCGTATAGTTCGTATCGGCGATGCCGACGAGTTCCGCCGGCACCGGCAGCTTGACCCCGCCCTCGAGCAGAAAATCCGCCCCCTTTTTGGCCAGCACGATGGTGTTGAGCGGCGGATCGGCAAAGGTCCTGGCCGTCACCAGATCGATCGGTTTGCGGAATACGTCGATGGTCGGCCCGAACTGGGTGATGCGGCCTTCCGACAGCGTTGCCGTGTTGCCGCCGAGCAGCAGGGCTTCATGCGGCTCGGTGGTGGCATAAACGAAGATGGTGCCGGCGGCGGCAAAGATCCTTGGCAGTTCCGCCCGCAATTCCTCGCGCAGCTTGTAGTCGAGATTGGCAAGCGGTTCGTCGAGCAGCACCAGGCTGGCATTCTTGACGATGGCACGCGCCAGCGCTGTGCGCTGCTGCTGGCCGCCCGACAGGCTGAGCGGCGTGCGGTCGAGATAGGGGGTCAGTTTGAGGAGTGCCGCCGCTTCGCGCACTTGGCTGTCGATCTTGCGCTGCTCGACGCCGGCCACCCTGAGCGGTGAGGCGATATTGTCATAGACGGTCATCGCCGGATAGTTGATGAACTGCTGGTAGACCATGGCGATTTTGCGCTTCTGCACCGGCGTGCCGGTGACATTCTGGCCGTCGAACCAGACCGAGCCGGAAGTCGGTACATCGAGGCCGGCCATCAGCCGCATCAGGCTGGTCTTGCCGGAAAGCGTGGGCCCGAGCAATACGTTAAGCGAGCCGTGCTGAAGCGTCAGCGACACGTCGCGGATGTGCTCGACCGCACCGACCGTCTTGGTGACGTTCCTCAGTTCCAGCATGACGCCTCCTCCCAGGCTTTCAGCATCAGCTCAAAACCTTCTTCATTCAGCAGCCGCGACATGCCGTCGGCTTATGCCGCGCATAAATTCATCGAGCGATGCCACCTGCTCGCGGCCGAGATGCAGGCCGCGCTTGGTCCTGCGCCATAGTACATCTTCAGCTGTGATAGCCCATTCGTTTTCGACGAGGTAACGTATCTCGGCCTCGTAGAGATCGGCACCGAAATTGCGGCCCAGATCGGCATTCGATTTGGCCAGGCCCAGAAGAACCTGCGCTCGCGTGCCGTAAAGCCGGGTCAGCCGGCGGGCCAGGCGTGCGTCGAGGAACGGATAGGCCGATTTCAGCTTCGTCACCTGCGCATCGAAACCGGTGGCGGGAAAATCGCCACCTGGCAGCGGCGCATCTGATGTCCACGGCTTGCCGCGCTTGCCGAGAAACCCTTCGATCTTCTCCAACATCGATTCCGACAGCCGGCGATAGGTGGTGATCTTGCCGCCAAACGCGTTGACCAACGGCGCGGCGCCCTCGCCGCCTTCGGCCTTCAGCACATAATCGCGTGTCGCTTCCTGCGCCTTGGAGGCGCCGTCATCATAGAGCGGACGCACGGCCGAATAGGTCCAGACGATGTCCGAGAGCTTGACCGGAACCGCGAAATACTCGCTGGCCGCGGCACAGAGATAATCGGTCTCTGTGTCGCTGATCTTCACATCATGCGGATCGCCGGGATAATCCTGATCGGTGGTGCCGATCAGCGTGAACTCGTCCTCGTAGGGAATGGCGAAGATGATGCGGCCATCCTTGTTCTGGAAGAAATAGGCGCGCGGATCGTCGAACTTCTTGGCGATGACGATGTGGCTGCCCTGCACGAGGCGAACATTGTGAACGTCATTCTGCCCGACGACGCCGGACAGCACGTGGTCGACCCAAGGACCCGCCGCATTGACCAGCAACCGGGCCTTGACCTCTTCGGTCTCGCCGGTCTGCAGGTTCTCGATCTTTATCGTCCAGATGCCGCCTTCGCGGCGGGCTCCAATCACTTTCGTGCGGGTCCGGATCGTTGCGCCCCGGTCAGCGGCGTCACGTGCATTCAGCGCCACCAGCCGCGCATCGTTGACCCAGCCGTCGGAATATTCGAAAGCCCTTTTGAACAAAGGTTTCAAAGGCTTACCGGCCGGGTCGCTCGTCATGTCGAGCGTCCTGGTCGCCGGCAGCAATTTGCGCCCGCCAATGTGGTCGTAAAGGAAAAGGCCAAGCCGGATCAACCAGGCGGGGCGCAGGCCCTTGGCATAGGGCAGCACGAAGCGCATCGGCCAGATGATGTGCGGCGCGTTCTTCCACAGAACCTCGCGCTCCATGAGCGCCTCGCGCACCAGGCGGAATTCGTAGAATTCGAGATAGCGCAGCCCGCCATGGATCAGCTTGGTCGAGCCGGACGAGGTTCCACTGGCGAGATCGTTCATCTCGGCGAGAAAGACCGAAAAACCGCGCCCAGCGGCATCACGGGCGATGCCGCAACCGTTGATGCCGCCGCCTATGACGAAAATGTCCCGGACTGAAGATGTGTCCACTTAGCTCCTCCACGATTTCGCATTGCACCATTTTGGGTCTTTTGCGAAACCGTTGCGGAATTATTTCGAACTCATAACGAATGTCAAACGAAATATCACACACCTGCGAGAAGACCGTGATTCATCTCAGCCAAGCGATGTCTCGATCAGCTGAACCTCGGCCTCCTGGCAGATCTTGCGTACCGAAGCGATATCGCAGCGATCGGTGATGAAGGTGTTGACCTGCGACAGGTGACCGATGCGCACAGGTGCCGTGCGTTCGAATTTGGTCTGGTCGGATACAAGGATGACATGCCTGGCATTGGCGATAATCGCTTGCGCGACCTTCACTTCGCGAAAATCGAAATCGAGCAAGGCGCCATCATGATCGATGGCCGAGGCGCCGATGACAGCATAGTCGACCTTGAACTGCCTGATGAAATCGACCGCCGCCTCGCCGACGACACCCCCGTCCGAGCCGCGCACCACTCCGCCCGCAATCACCACCTCGATCGACGGGTAGATGCGCATCCTATTGGCAACATTGATGTTATTGGTGATGACCATCAGGCCGTCGTGATCGAGTAACGCCTTGCTGACCGCCTCGGTCGTGGTGCCGATGTTGATGAACAGCGAGGCGTTGTCGGGGATCAACCTGGCCGCCGCGCGACCAATCGCTTCCTTCTCGTCGGCCGCGATCTTGCGCCTGGCTTCATACTCCATGTTCTCGATACCAGACGGGAACAAGGCGCCGCCATGGATGCGCGAAAGCAGCCGCTGGTCGCACAAATCGTTGAGGTCCTTGCGGATGGTCTGCGGCGTCACGTTGAAATGCGTGGCCAGATCATCGACCAGCACGCGGCCATTGTCCTTGGCCATCTGGATGATCTCGGCATGGCGCGGCGACAGATACATCAGGCAAGCTCCCGTTTTCGTTTTTCTTGCTTATAATCGAAAACGAAACCGATGAAAAGGTGCAAGCCGGCTAACGAAATCCGATGATTGTACGGGTGAACCTCGGCGCGACCTTGACCCAGCCTTTTCAGGCCATGGCACGCGCTATTTCGGTGATGACGGTGAAAGCGGCGTCGACGTCCTCTGCCGTGGCATCGAACTGACCGACCTGGAAGCGGATCGCCACCCTCCCATCGACTTTCGTTTGCGTCAGGTAGATGCGGCCATCGTCGTTGATCGCATTGACCAGCCGCAGATTGTGCTCGTCGGCATCGGCGCCCGCTGCAGCCTTGTGCCAGAATGAAAACAGCGACAGCATCGGCTCGCTCACGATTTCGAAATCCGGCTCCCTTGCCAGACGCAGCGCAAGGCCTTCGCTCCAGGCGACATGGTTGCGGATCATGGTTCGCAGGTTTTCCAGTCCATGGGCGCGCAGCAGAAACCAAACTTTCAGCGCCCGGAAGCGCCGACCAAGCGGCACCGACCATTCGGAGTAGTTGATGATGCCGTCGCGGCCATGTGTCTTGAGAAATTCGGGCTTGATGGCCAGTGTACGAATCACGTCTTCCGGCTGCCGGATGAACTGCATCGAGCAATCGAACTGCGCGCCCAGCCATTTGTGGGGGTTGAAGACGATGGAATCAGCCAACTCGGCGCCGGCCCAGAAATGGCGAAATTCCGGGCAGATCATCGCCGACCCGGCCCAGGCGGCATCGACATGCAGGTAGAGCCCGTGCCGCCTGGCAATCTCCGCAACCGCTGCAATATCGTCCGTGCCGCCGGTGCTGGTGCCGCCGACGCTGGCGATGATGCCGGCGGGCAGCATGCCGGCCTCGCGATCGGCGACGATTGCCGCTTCGAGTGCGGCCGCTTCCATGGCGCGAAAACGGCCGGCGACCGGAATGCGCACGAGATTGTCCTCGCCTATCCCTGACACCCAGATCGCCCGATCGATCGAAGTGTGCACCTGGTCGGAGGAATAGATGCGCAACCGCCCCTGCCCGGCCAATCCTTTTTTTTTGCCTTGCCAGTCCAGCGCCCGCTCGCGCATGGTCAAAACCGCGTTGAGTGTCGCCGACGAGGCCGAATCCTGGATGACGCCGGAGAAACCCTCCGGCAGGCCGAGCGCCTGGCGCATCCAGTCGACGGTCCGCGTTTCAAGTTCGGTCGCCGCCGGCGACGTCTGCCAAAGCATGCATTGCGCGGCCATCGCCGACACCAGGTATTCAGCCACCACCGAGACGGGCGCAGCGTTGGCCGGAAAATAGGCGAAGAAGCGCGGGTGCTGCCAATGCGTCATCCCCGGCACGATCTTCTCTTCGAAGTCGGCGAAAATCCTGTCCATCGGCTCCGCGTCTTCGGGCGGCGACGCCTCTATGCTCCTGAAAATGTCGCCCGGCTCGACCAGCGGCCGCACCGGCCGCTCACGCAGATTGTTGCGATAGTCGGCGCCCCAATCAGCGGCACGTTGCGACCATTGCCGGAAATCATCATTGTTCATCTTGTCCTCCCGACATGATCTTTCGCCGCCGGTGACGCGCCGGCTTTTGCGAACGGCGAGATATGCGGACTAGCCAGGAAAATCCGGCAGGCTGGCGAACGCCGTCTTCAGGGCATTCGACCATCCGTCGGAGATCGTGCGGTAATACTGGTCGTCCTGGGCGATCCGCTTTTTCAGACCAACCTGAAAGGCACCCTGTTCCAGGAAAAGCAGGTCGAGCGGCAGGCCGACCGACAGGTTCGACTTCAGCGTCGAATCGAACGACACCAGCAGCAGTTTCACCGTCTCGGCGAGGCTCATCGTCTTTTCGTAAGCGCGGATGATGATCGGCTTGCCGTATTTGGTTTCCCCGATCTGAAAGAACGGCGTGTCGTCAGTCGATTCGATGAAATTGCCTTCGGGATAGATCATGAACAGGCGCGGCGGGCTGCCCTTGATCTGCCCACCGAGGATGAAGGAGGCATTGAAATAGGAATCGGCTTTCTCGCCCGCTGGTGACGATTGCGCGATCACTTCCTTGACCGTGTCGCCGACCAGCCGCACCGTCTGGTACATGGATGGCGTTTCGAGCAGCTTCTCGTGGCGGTCGGTCACCGCCTTGGTGCGTTCGTCGAGCAGGCTGACCACGGCCTGCGTCGTCGCCAGATTGCCGGCCGACATCAAAACGATGACGCGCTCGCCCGGCTGCTCCCAGACGTGCATCTTCTTGAAGGTCGAGATAGAATCCATCCCGGCATTGGTGCGCGTGTCCGACATGAACACGAGCCCGCGATCGATCTTGAGGCCGACGCAATAGGTCATGGAATCTCTTGAGGCAGTAATCCCTGGGGGATTACTGCTCTACCGTGACGGTGACCGCAAGCAGTTCTTCCGCCTGTCCCAGTCGAATTCCCGACACCGGCGAAGCGTCACGGTAATCGCGGCCGGTGGCCACCTTCACATAGCGTTCGTCGGGAGAAATACCATTGGCGGGATCGAAGGCAACCCAGCCGAGGCCCGCGACATGGGCTTCGGCCCAGGCGTGGCTCGCCGCCTGCTTCACCGCCGCATCCATCATCAGATAGCCGCTGACATAGCGGGCCGGAAATCCCATGGCGCGTGCGGCGGCGGCAAAGATGTGGCTATGATCCTGGCAAACCCCGGTCTTCAGCATCAAGGCCTCTTCGGCCGGAGTCGTCGCATTGGTGGTTCCCGGCGTGTAGGCGACGCGCTCGCCGATGGCGGCCATCAGCCGGTGCAGCCTGTCAAGGTCGGTGCCCTTGCCGAGCGCCTCGGCAAGATCACGGATGCCGCCGCCTATGGTGGTCAAAGCGGTCTCCTGCGCGAACAACCAGAGTGGCGCGAAGCCTTGATGCGGCCCGCTGACACCTGATGTATCGCGCGTCACCACCTCGCCCAACGCTTCGACTGTGATGAAGTCGTGATCACCCTCGACGCTCAGCAGCCTGCTATCGTTGCCGTAATGGTCGGTAAATCGCACTTCCTCGCGCGCGCCCTCGACCTTCAGCGCCCAGGACAGCACGGTCTGGGTCGGCCCGCTCATGGGAAGCAGCCGTAGCCTCTGGAGCAAATACTGCACCGGTGCGTCGTAGCGGTATTCTGTCCGGTGCGTGATTTTCAGCCGCATGGCCATCTTCCGTTCGAGTGCATGATCCCTGGCGAAAGCCGGTACCCACCTTTCGCTGACGCGGTCCTTCGGTTCGGGATCATGTTTCAATAAAACCTGTAGTCTTGCGCGATCTCGTCGCCGAGCCTGGTGTTGTCGCGGATGAACCCGGCCAGGAACTCATGCAGGCCGGCGTCGAATATGTCCTTGATCGACCCTGCCCTCAGCATCGCCTGCGTTTTTTCCGCCGTTGCGTGACACGCATGGCGCTCGCCATAGTCGTCGGAGAGAAATTTCAGATGCTCTGCCAGGAAACGGTAGCAGAAGGTCAGCGATCGCGGCATGCGGACGTTGAGGATCAGGTAGTCCGCGATATTGGTCGGCTTGTAGTCGGCGTCGTAGACCCAGCGATAGGAGCGATGCGCCGACACCGAGCGCAGGATCGATTCCCACTGATAGTTGTCGAGCGTCGAGCCGACCCAGGAGATCGATGGCAGCAGCACGTAGTATTTCACGTCAAGGATGCGGGCGGTGTTGTCGGCGCGCTCGACATAGGTGCCGAGCTGCGAAAAGTCGAAAATCTCGTTGCGCAGCATGGTGCCGTAGAACGAGCCGCGGATCAGTGCGGTCTCGCGCTTGATCGCATCGAGCACGGTGGGCAGGTCGCGCTCGTCGATCGGCCTCGCTAGCATCCGTTTCAGCGCCATCCAGGCTTCGTTGATGCTCTCCCACGTCTCGCGCGTCAGCGCGGTGCGCACCATGCGCGCATTGTTGCGGGCAGTCTCGATCGACGACATCGTGCTCGATGGGTTCGACGTGTCGCGCAAAAGGAAGTCGGAGACATTGGCCGCCGTATAGTCCGGGTATTTCTGCTTGAAGGCGACGTCGGAGCCGGCGCTGAGCAGCACCGAATTCCACTCCTCCGACGCGCTCTGGGTGCGAGTGAGCGCCATACGCAGCCCGGCGTCGACCAGCCGCGCCATGTTTTCGGCCCGCTCGATATAGCGGTTCATCCAATAAAGTCCGTTCGCGGTACGGCCGAGAAGCATGTCAGCTTGCCTTGATATCGAGCGAATAGCGAATAGGGAGTAGGGAGTAGGGAAGAATGGGTTTCATGATCGCTGCGTCCCCCCGCTCAGCTCAGTCATCCAGCACCCAAGTGTCTTTTGTCCCGCCGCCCTGAGAGGAATTCACCACCAGCGAGCCTTCCTTCAGCGCAACGCGCGTCAGCCCACCGGGCACGATCTGGATGCGATCGGACACCAGCACATAGGGCCTGAGATCGACGTGGCGCGGCGCCAGGCCCTTTTCAGTCAGGATCGGACAGGTCGAGAGCGCGAGCGTCGGCTGGGCGATGTAATTAGACGGTTTGGCTTGCAGCTTCTTGGCAAAATCCTGACATTCCTTCTTGGTCGCGGCCGGTCCGACCAGCATGCCGTAGCCACCCGAACCATGCACTTCCTTGATCACCAACTCGTGGATATGCTCGAGCACATATTTCAGGCTGTCCGGCTCCGAACAGCGCCAGGTCGGGATGTTGCCGAGGATTGCCTTGCGGCCGGTGTAGAATTCGACGATCTCGGGCATATAGGAATAGATCGCCTTGTCGTCGGCGATACCGGTTCCCGGTGCGTTGGCGATGGTGATGTTACCGGCGCGATATACATCCATGATGCCGGGTATGCCGAGAGCTGAATCCGGCCTGAAGGTCAGCGGGTCCAGGAAAGAATCATCCACGCGGCGGTAAAGAACGTCGATCTGCTTGTAGCCTTCGGTCGTGCGCATCGCGACATGTCCATCGACGACGCGCAGATCCTGCCCCTCCACCAGCTGCACACCCATCTGGTCGGCAAGGAAGGCGTGTTCGAAATAGGCGGAATTGAAACTGCCGGGCGTCAGCACCGCGATGGTCGGCGCACCCTTGGTGTTCTGCGGCCGCACCGCCGCCAGCGACTGGCGCAACAACTGCGGATAATTCTCCACTGGCCGCACCTTGATCTTCTGGAACAGCTCGGGGAACAGTTGCATCATCGTTTCGCGGTTCTCCAGCATGTAGGAGACACCGGACGGCGTGCGCGCATTGTCCTCCAGCACATAGAACTCGTCCTCGCTGATACGCACGATGTCGACGCCGATGATGTGGGTATAGACTCCGGCCGGCGGCCGCACGCCGATCATTTCCGGCAGGAATGCCTCGTTCCTGGCGATCAGGTCCCTGGGAACGCGGCCGGCGCGAAGGATTTCCTGGCGATGGTAGATGTCGTCGAGGAAGGCGTTCAGCGCCTGTACGCGCTGCTCGATGCCTTGCGTCAGGCGACGCCACTCATTGCCTGAAATGATGCGGGGAACGATATCGAACGGGATCAGCCGCTCGGATGCTTCCTGCTCGCCATAAACGGCAAACGTGATGCCGGTCTTGCGGAAGACGCGTTCGGCGTCCTGCATCTTTTCGGTAAGTCTGGCTGGATCCTGCTCCTTCAGCCAGCGATCGTAAGCCGAATACGGTCGTCTAAGTCCGGAAACCTCCGGAAGCATTTCATCGAACGCTGCCAATCGCATACTCCCCTGTGACGCCATTTCACTGGCGTCGTTGGAGAAAATCAAGCGCAATCGGTGATTTGGGAGATCCGGACGATCAGTATGTTGCGGCTGCCTAAAATTGAGGCAGCTGAAATATGAGCTTGATCAGGCTCTGCCTCATGCCCGGGCAAATGCCCCGCGCTGCTAGAAGGCGCGGAAGGTGACGACGGTGAACGTGTCCTTGATACCGGGAAGAACCTGCACCTTCTCGTTGACGAAATGGCCGACGTCTTCCTCATCGTCGACATAGAATTTGGCGAGCAGATCGTAATTGCCGGCGGTGGAGTAGATTTCCGAGGCGATCTCGGCGTCGGCAAGCGCGCTGGCAACCTCATAGGATTTGCCCAGCTCGCATTTGATCTGCACGAAAAACGCCTTCATGGCTTCGTCCCGCTAACTTCCAGGTCCAGCGGCCCTTCTGGCAGACTGGAGGCGGCCTTTCAAGCGTTGGAATGCGCACTTAGCCGGCGCCTGCCTTGGCCGCGGCCTCGCGCAGCATGCTCTCTCCCTCAGGGTCCACGATGAGAGCCCCGCCCTAAAGGAAGCTTACGCGTAGGAATTCGCCGCGGCGGGACGAATATTGCCGCCCGCTGAAACCGTGAAGCGCCGCCACCCGTATGTTAGAATGCCTCCCGGAACAGCTTTTGCTGGAGGCGGCTTCTCGAGGGACGGTGGAGACAGGCCATGCGCCGCGGCTTTTTCGCATTCGCGTTCGTTTCGCTCATGCTGGCTTCCCAAGCGTTTGCCGGCGACGCCGAGATCAAGGCTGGCCAGGCCGTCATCGACGGTCAATTGAAGGCCCTCATCGCCAATGACGGCGCCAAGGCCTATAGCTTCGCCGCCCCGAACGTGAAGCAGGTCTTCCCGACCGTCGATGCCTTCATGAACATGGTGACCAACGGCTACCCACCGGTGCGCAAGCCGCAGTCCTATTCCTTCGGCAAGTTCGAGGAGACCGGCTCGGGTTCGATCGTCCAGCACGTGCTGATCGTCGGCCCCGACGGCAAGGACTACGAGGCGGTCTACACGCTGCAGCAACAGCCCGACGGCACCTTCCAGATCACCGGCTGCAGCCTGCGCGCCTCGAACTCGCTGAGCACCTGAACGCTGCAGCGTCGGTGCGTTACAACGCCGGGATGTCGCCTCTCGCCCAGCCTTCGCTGATATCGGCGCCGCGTGCCTCGAAGCTGCCCGCCTCGATCGCGGCCCGGATGTCCTGCATCAGCTTCTGGTAATAGGAAAGGTTGTTCCAGGTCAGCAGCATCGCCCCGAGCGCCTCCTGCGAGCGCACCAGATGGTGCAGATAGGCGCGCGAATAGTCGCGCGCCGCGGGGCAATCGCTCTCGTCGTCGAGCGGGCGCGGATCGTCGGCGTGGCGGGCGTTGCGCAGATTGACCTTGCCGCGCCTGGTATAGGCAAGACCATGCCGGCCGGCCCTCGTCGGCATCACGCAGTCGAACATGTCGATGCCGCGCGCCACCGATTTCAGGATATCGTCCGGCGTTCCCACGCCCATGAGATAGCGCGGCTTGTTGTCGGGCAGTTCCGGGCACGTGATGTCGAGCATGTCGAGCATCACTGCTTGCGGCTCGCCGACAGCCAGGCCGCCGACAGCATAGCCCTTCAGGTCCATCGCGCTCAGCGCCTGCGCCGAGCGCACCCTGAGCGCCGCGTTGTCACCACCCTGCACGATGCCGAACATCGCCTTGCCCGGCTGGTCGCCGAACGCCGCCTTGCAGCGCTCCGCCCAGCGTAGCGACAATTCCATGGCGCGCTCGATCTCTTTCATCTCGGCGGGCAGCGCCGTGCATTCGTCGAGCTGCATCTGGATGTCGGAATCGAGCAATCCTTGAATTTCTATGGAGCGCTCCGGTGACATTTCATAAGCCGCGCCATCGATGTGCGAACGGAAGGTGACGCCTTTCTCGGTCAGCTTCCTCAGCTTCGACAGAGACATCACCTGGAATCCGCCGCTGTCGGTCAGGATCGGGTGCGGCCAGCGGGCGAATTCGTGCAGACCGCCGAGCCGCGCCACGCGCTCGGCCCCGGGCCGCAGCATCAGGTGATAGGTGTTGCCAAGGATGATGTCGGCGCCGACGCCGCGCACCTGGTCCATGTACATGGCCTTGACCGTGCCACCGGTGCCGACCGGCATGAAGGCCGGTGTGCGGATTTCGCCGCGCGGCATGTCGATCAAGCCGCGCCGCGCCTTGCCATCGGTCGCCAGCACCTTGAAGGTGAACGTCTCAGCCATTGAATTCCTTGTCGTGGACCGGCGCATCCGGCGCCTGCCTGTCGAGCGATTGGCGATATCGGATGCAGCCGCGCATGAATTTGGGCCAGGGGGGCACAGCGATCGACGGCTCGGTCTTCTCAGGCAGCAGGTCCCACAGATCGGGGTGATGCCAGCACAGATCGTGCCCTGTGGTGTCGCGGTGTGCGCGAATGCCGGCGCGCAGCTTTTTCACTTCCGCGATCAGGCTTTCGCGATCGAGGGTTTGCAGATCATCGTCCATCGCTCACCTCCGCTCGGTAAAGCAGGCTTGCGTCGCCATAGGAGTAGAACCTGTAGCGATTCGTTATGGCATGCGCATAGGCGGCACGCATCGTGTCGAGGCCGCTGAAGGCCGAAACCAGCATGAACAGCGTCGAGCGCGGCAGATGGAAATTGGTCATCAGCATGTCGGCGGTGCGAAAGCGGTAGCCGGGCGTGATGAAGATGTCGGTCGGGCCTGACCATGGCGCCAGCGTGCCGTCTTCACGCGCCGCGCTCTCGAGCAGGCGCAGCGAAGTCGTACCCACGGCGATGATGCGCCCGCCCCTTGCCTTCGCGGCGTTGAGCGCATCGGCGGTCGCCGGGCTGACCGAGCCGATCTCGGCATGCATTTTGTGGTCGGCGGTGTCGTCCGCCTTCACAGGAAGGAACGTACCGGCGCCCACATGTAAGGTGACGAAGCGGCGCTCGACCCCCTTGGCGTCCAGCGCCGCAAAAAGCTCCGGCGTGAAATGCAGGCCAGCGGTAGGCGCGGCAACGGCACCTTCTTCCCGGGCATAGATGGTCTGGTAGTCGGCACGGTCGCGCTCGTCGTCATCGCGCTTCGAGGCGATGTAGGGCGGCAGCGGAATGTGGCCGACCGCGTGCAGCGCCTCGTCGAGGAAGGGACCGGATAGGTCAAAGCCGAGCAGCGCTTCGCCGCCCTCGCCCTTCTCGATCACCGTGGCATCGAGCTGGCCGAGGAAACAGGAATTGCCGTCATGGCCGAAATGGATGCGGTCGCCGGCGGCGATGCGCTTTCCCGGCCGCATGAACGCCAGCCAACGGTCTGGAGCCTTGCGCATGTGCAGCGTGGCCTCGACCTGCGCCACCGCCTCGCCGCGTCGCCTGATCCCTTTCAGCTGCGCTGGAATGACCTTGGTGTCGTTGAAGACCAGCACGTCGCCGGTGCGGAGCAAGGACGGCAGATCGCCAACCGTGCGGTCCTCCAGCCCCTTGCCCGGCTCGATGACGAGCATTTTGGCGCTGTCGCGCGGCTCTGCCGGGCGAAGCGCGATGCGCTCCTCCGGCAGGTCGAAATCGAAGAGGTCGACGCGCATCAGTACAGCCGAACGAGCAGCGCTCCGGCCAGCAGAAGCACGGCGCCGGCGATCCGGCCGAGCGAGATTTCGCGCACAGCGACACCAAGGAAGCCGACGCGGTCGATGAGCATGCCGGCGATCAACTGACCGGCCACCAGGAACGCCATCAGGGCGGCCGCACCAATGCGCGGCGTCAGGATAGTTGAAAGCGTGACGTAGAAGCCGCCGAGCATGCCGCCGGCGACGAACAACCAGGGTGCCGGCGCCTTCCAGTCGAGCGAAATCTCTTGCAGCTTCACCACCGTGACGGAGATGATGCCGAGTACGATCGCACCCGACAGGAACGAAAACGCGGCGGCCGCGACCGGGAGACCCAGGCCGCGCGCAAGCTGCGAATTGATCGGCGCCTGAATGGCAATGAAGGCGCCGGACAGGATGCCGAGAAGCGACCAGACGACGCCCATCATTGTCGTTCGCCTTACTTGACGTCGGCCGCGACCTTCAGCGACACGATCTTGTCGGGATCCTGCACCGGCTCGCCGCGCTTGATCTTGTCGATATTGTCCATGCCTTCGATGACCTGGCCCCAGACCGTGTACTGGCGGTTGAGGAACGCGGCATCGTCGAAGCAGATGAAGAACTGCGAGTTGGCCGAGTTCGGGTTCTGCGAACGGGCCATCGAGCAGGTGCCGCGGCCGTGGTTCGCGTTGGAGAATTCAGCCTTCAGGTCAGGCTTTTCAGAGCCGCCCATGCCGGCGCGCGATGGCGCAAACGAAGGCTTGCTCGAATTGCCGAACTTGACGTCGCCGGTCTGCGCCATGAAGCCTTCGATGACGCGATGGAAGACGACGCCGTCATAGGCGCCTTCGCGGGCCAGTTCCTTGATGCGGGCGACATGGCCGGGGGCCAAATCGGGAAACAGTTCGATGACGACCTTGCCCTTGGTCGTTTCCATGATGAGCGCGTTCTCGCGGTCCTTGATCTCGGCCATGTCAGATATCCTTTTGAAAAATTGAATTATTTGTCGGCGGCGATGCGCACTTTGATCATGCGGTCGGGATCGGTGACCGTGCCATTGTCCGCCTCGTCGCCCTTCTTGATCTTGTCCACCAGCTCCATGCCGCTGACGACATTGCCGATGATTGTGTACTGGCCATCGAGCGGCGGTGCCGGTGCGAACATGATGAAGAACTGCGAATTGGCGGAGTTCGGATCCTGCGAACGGGCCATGCCGACCACGCCACGCTTGTAATGCTCGGTCTGCGAGAATTCGGCCGGCAGGTCGGGCAGGTCCGAGCCGCCGGTGCCGACGGCCTGGGCATTGAAACCCTTGTTCATGTTGCCGAACTTGACGTCGCCGGTCTGCGCCATGAAGCCGTCGATGACACGATGAAAAGCAACATTGTCATAGGCATGATCGCGCACCAGCTTCTTGATCTGTGCGACATGCTTGGGCGCCAGGTCGGGGCGCAGGGCGACAGTCACGTCGCCATCTTTCAGGGTGATGATCATGGTGTTTTCCGGATCGGCGGCATGGGCGGAAACGGACGCGGTCAAGAGACCGGCGAGCACAACAAAGAATGAGGCGAGCCTTTTGAGCTGCATGAGGATTTTCTCCGGGCTTATTTCGCGAATTTTGCGGTGAGCGCACCGGCCACGGCCGCCGGCACGAAGGGGCGGATGTCGCCACCCATCGAGGCTATCTGGCGCACAAGTGTGGCGGTAATGGTGCGCACCGATGGGCTGGCGGGCAGGAAAACCGTCTGCAACTCAGGCGCCATGGTTTCGTTCATGCCGGCCATCTGCATCTCGTAGTCGAGATCGGTGCCGTCGCGCAGACCGCGGATCATGATCGAGGCGCCTTCTCGTCTGGCGGCATCGATCACCAGCCCATCGAAAGCGACCACTTTGATGCGGGCGCCGTCGCGGCCGAATTCGGCTTTCGTGGCGGCTTCGATCAACCGCACCCGCTCTTCGAAGGAAAACAGCGGCTTCTTGCCCGGATGAATGCCGATCGCGGCATAAACGATGTCGGCAACCGCCAGCGACGCTTTCAGCACATCGAGATGGCCGTTGGTCAGCGGGTCGAAGGAGCCGGCATAAAGGGCGATGCGTTCGGTCATGCGGGAGCTTCTAGCGAGCCTCTCTCACAAAGGCAAATCCGATTGGCAGGTGGCCCGTGAACCTTTTCCGGCACATGAACGACAGATGAATACGCTGATCACGCAGCCTTCACGCAGCGTTCACTAGGTTCCACCCTTAATAAGATGAAACCAAAGTCCCATATATCCGTTTGTAAGGCGCAGGAGAACACGCACATGCTGATCTACATGCTCGCCACCGCGATGGCCGTCGCCATGCTGATCGCCACAGTATTCGGGCTGCACCAGGAGGCACAGCGCATCCGCGTCAAGGCAACCACCAAGCGCTTCGAAGGCTTTGGCTCGCGCAAGCCATATCGTCACTACTAAGTCAGTCCCGACTTGCTGCCACGCCGCCCATCGGCCGGCGTATGTCAAGCCTGCTCCAGGGACTATTCGGCGCTATCCGGACCGCTGTCCGACTCCGCGCCCACGGCCTCTTCCGTTTCCTCGTCCGATTGCGGCTCCGAAATCCGCTCGACCGAAACCACCTTTTCACCTTCAGCCGTGTTGAAGATGGTCACGCCCTTGGTGGCGCGGCTGGCGAAACGGATGCCGTTGACTGGCACCCGAATGACGGTGCCGCCGTCCGACACCAGCATGATCTGATCGTCGTTGCCGACCGGGAAGGTTGCCACCAACTGGCCGATTTCGGTTGCTTTCGAGACGTCGGTGGCGCGGATGCCCTTGCCGCCACGACCAGTCAGGCGGAAATCATAGGACGACGAACGCTTGCCGTAACCATATTCGGTCACCGTCAGCACGTACTGCTCGTGCGCCTTGAGGAATTCGTAGCGATCGTCTGGAAGCTCGGTCTCCTCGCCGATCTCCTCATTGGTGAGCGCGATCTCTTCTTCCTCTCCAGCCGTCTCGGCGGCAAGCCGCCGCTCCGACGCCGCCCGCTTGAGGTAAGCGGCGCGTTCCGCCGGTGAAGCATCGACATGCTCTATCACCGACATGGAGATGATGCGGTCGGTCGCGGCCATAGTTATGCCGCGCACGCCGACGGAGTTCCGGCTCTGGAAGACGCGCACGTCGCCGACCGAGAAGCGAATGCACTGACCCGAATTCGCCGTCAGAAGCACGTCGTCATTATCGGTGCAGGTCTCGACGCCGAGGATTTCGTCGCCCTCCTCCTCCAGCTTCATGGCGATCTTGCCGTTGCGGTTGACCTGTACGAAATCGGACAGTTTGTTGCGGCGCACGGTGCCGCGCGTGGTGGCGAACATCACGTCGAGTTCGCCCCAGCTCGTCTCGTCCTCGGGCAGCGGCATGATCGTGGTGATGCGCTCGCCCTGCTCCAGCGGCAGCATATTGATCAGTGCCTTGCCGCGTGACTGTGGGTTGCCGATCGGCAGGCGCCAGACCTTTTCCTTGTAGACGATGCCGCGCGAGGAGAAGAACAGCACCGGCGTGTGCGTGTTGGCGACGAACAGCCGGGTGACGAAATCCTCTTCCTTGGTCGACATGCCGGAGCGGCCCTTGCCACCGCGGCGCTGCGCCCGGTACAGCGAAAGCGGCACGCGCTTGATGTAGCCGGAATGGCTCACCGTCACGACCATGTCCTCGCGCTGGATCAGGTCCTCGTCTTCCATGTCCGCGCCGCCGTCAGTGAGCTCGGTGCGGCGTGGCGTGCCGAACTCGTCGCGCACGGCGGCGAGTTCGTCCTTGACGATCTGCTGGATACGCGCGCGAGACGACAGGATGTCGAGGTAGTCCTTGATCTCGTCGCCGATCGTGTTCAACTCATCGGCGATTTCGTCGCGGCCGAGCGCGGTCAGGCGCTGCAGGCGCAGTTCGAGGATGGCGCGCGCCTGTTCCTCGGACAGATTGTAGGTGCCGTCCTCGTTGATGCGGTGGCGCGGATCGTCGATCAGAAGGATCAGCGATTCAACGTCACCCGAAGGCCAGCGCCGCTCCATCAACTGCTCGCGCGCCGTCTGCGGATCCGGCGCGGTACGTATAAGCTTGATCACTTCATCGATGTTGGCAACGGCGATGGCCAGACCAACCAGCACATGGGCGCGGTCGCGCGCCTTGCGGAGCAGGAACTTTGTCCGCCGGCTGATCACCTCCTCGCGGAAGGTGACGAAGGCCGTCAGCATGTCGATCAGGTTCAGCAGCTCCGGCTTGCCGCCGTTTAGCGCCACCATGTTGGCGCCGAAGGACGTCTGCAACGGCGTGAACCGGTAGAGCTGGTTGAGGACAACGTCGGCAACGGCGTCGCGCTTGAGCTCGATAACGACGCGATAACCCTGACGGTCGCTTTCGTCGCGGATGTCCGAAATGCCCTCGACGCGCTTGTCGCGCACCAGTTCGGCCATCTTCTCGATCATCGAGGCCTTGTTCACCTGGTAGGGAACCTCGGTGATGATGATCGATTCGCGGTCGTTGCCGCGCTGTTCGATGTTGACCTTGCCGCGCATGACGATGGAGCCGCGGCCGGTGGAATAGGCGCTATAGATGCCGGAGCGGCCAAGCACGATGCCGCCGGTCGGGAAATCGGGGCCTGGAATGATCTCCATCAGCGCCGGCAGGTCGATCGCCGGATTGTCGATGACGGCAATGGCGGCGTTGCAGACTTCACCGAGATTGTGCGGTGGGATGTTGGTGGCCATGCCGACGGCAATACCGCCCGAGCCGTTGACCAGCAGATTGGGAAAGCGCGCCGGCAGAACCTTCGGCTCGGTGTCCGAAGCATCATAAGTGTCCTGGAAATCGACCGTGTCCTTGTCGATATCCTCCAGAAGCTCGTGCGCGACCTTGGTCAGGCGCGATTCGGTATAGCGCATCGCCGCCGGCGGATCGCCATCGATCGAGCCGAAATTGCCTTGCCCGTCGATCAGCGGCACGCGCAGCGACCAATCCTGCGCCATGCGCACCAAGGCGTCATAGATCGAGGCATCGCCATGCGGATGGTATTTACCCATCACGTCGGCTACCGGACGCGCCGATTTCACATATTTGCGGTTCCAGTGGTAGCCGCTCTCATGCGCAGCATAGAGAATGCGGCGGTGCACCGGCTTCAGGCCATCGCGCACATCGGGCAACGCACGGCTGACGATCACGCTCATGGCGTAAGAGAGATAAGAACTCTGCATCTCCTCGATGATGGAGATGGGTTCAATGCCGGTAGGCCCGCCGTCGGCGCCGCGCGGTGTCTTTTGGTCGGTCAAATCGTATCACAATCTAATTAGGAATCACTGCCCGCTTATATAGGAAGCACGGCCGAAACTCCAACGTTCACGGCACTTTTCCAGTGTCATTTTCGGTGGTAATTTCAAAAGGATACCGCTAATTGCGACGATATGGCCATTATGCTTTTCGCCGCCGCCAAGGCAAAAGCCGGCAATGGACCAACTCCCCAAGCAAAAGCCGCGATCACCATGAATTGGAGCCTATGGCCGCCTTTCCGGGCGCTGAGCGGCTGGCAGGCCCGGGATCTCAATGGTGACCTGATCGCGGGCGACACTGGCCGCGATCGCTATTCCCGAACAGATGGCGACAGCCAGGCTCGGCGGTTTTGCTCCAGAGCTCGGCTTTTTCGCCTTTGTCGCCGGTTCGGTGGCGTTTGCCCTGTTCGGCGCCAATCGCCACCTTTCGGCGAGCGCGGATTCGACGGTCACGCCACTGTTTGCCGGCGGCCTCGCCATGCTGGCCGATCATGGACTGATGCCGCGGGTGTGACGCGATTTTTCAGCCGCGGCCCGCGCGCCTGGCGCGATAGCGGCCCGGCGTCTCGCCCATGACACGCCGAAACCGGCGATTGAACGTCGACAGATCGTTGAAGCCGGCCTCGAAAGCAATTGCCGAGATGGCATCGTTGGACGTGCGCAATCGCACCGCCGCGCGATGCAACCGGGTCCTGAGCAGGTACTGATAGGGCGTCATGCCGGCGACCTGCCGGAAGATGCGCAGGAAATGATAGGGACTGGTCGCGGTCTCATCCGCCAACGCCGGAAGCGAGATCGGCCCGTCGGCATCCAGTTCGATCCGCCGCACCGCCTCGGCAACCCTTTTCTGGTCGCGGCGGCTTGGATCGCACCCGGCATGCGTGTCGCCGGAGAGCGTTGCCACGGCGGCACCCGCGACGCGCAGGGCGAGTTCCTCGAATGCGTCCGTGTCGGCCATGTCGCGCGCGGCTTCCGCCTCGGCCAGCAGCGGCGCCAAGGCCTGTAACGGCGGCAGGCGTGGCGCCGCGAAGCTGAGCGTCCTGGCGCCCGGCACGTCGGCCACGATCCGGTCCATATAGGCCGACCCGAAATGGAAGGAGAGGCAACGGTCGCCATTGCCGTGCTCGTGCCCGCATTCGTAGCATGTGCCGGAATTGCCGAGCAGGAGGCTGCCTGGCGCGAGCACTGCCGTGCCTTGCTGCGCGCGGTAGCGGAACGAGCCGCTGGTGACGGCTGCAACGCAGAAATCCCGATGCGCTTCCTCGAATGGCCGATCGCCGGCGCTGGCCGTGCAGATTACATCCGCCACGTGCCAACCGGGTCCGGATGCAAGGGTATCCGCGGTCGCCGTCATGGCCAAAATATAGCAATTTTTCCCAAGCCCAGAACCCTGCCAGCACTTACTCTTGGCGATCTCCTGACAAGAAGAGGCCGCTGCCGTGTTCGACCAATCCTCATTTGCCGAAGCCTTGCACAGTCCCGGACCGATGGAAGGTCTCGCCGAAAAACTGAACCTTTATGGCCGCTTCGTCGGTGCCTGGACGTTTGACGCCTCGCGCCATCTCGAGGACGGCACGGTGCTGACCGGACGTGGCGAGGTGCATTTCGGCTGGGTTCTGGAAGGCCGGGCGATCCAGGATGTCTGGATCCTGCCCGCGCGTGACGCCGGTTCCTCGCCGTCGCTCGGCAAATGGACTTTTTATGGCACGACGCTGCGGGTCTATGACCCCCGCGTCGACGCCTGGCACATTTTCTGGAGCGACCCGCGCAACCAGTATTTCAGCCGCCAGCTCGGCCGCGCCGAAGGCGACACCATCGTGCAGGTCGGCGCTGATGACACCGGCTCCTCGGTGCGCTGGAGCTTTTCGCGGATCACCGAAAATTCCTTCCGATGGCTCGGCGAACGTTCACAGGACGATGGTGCGACATGGCGGCCCGAGGTGGAATTCCTGGCGCACCGATCAGCAAGAAGTTGACACCGCAAAGCATTGTAAGAATGGAGAAAACGATGTTCAATCATATCTCGATCGGCGTTCGCGACGTCACCGCCTCCAAACGTTTCTACGATGCCGCGCTAATGCCGCTCGGCTTCACTTGCGTCAGCCAATCGCCGGGTTCGCTCGGCTATGGCGCCCTGGGTGTCGCGCTATGGGTCAATGAGGCGGCGCGGCCGGTGCCGGCGGACGAAAAATCCGGCCTGCATTTCTGCTTCGCGGCGCCGACACGGGATAGCGTCGATGCCTTTCATGCCGGAGCGTTGCGCGAAGGCGGTAGCGACAATGGCGCGCCGGGCCTGCGCGCCGACTATGGCGAGAACTACTACGCGGCCTTCGTCGTCGATCCGGACGGCTATCGCCTGGAGGCCTATTGCGGCACTGCCGGCTAACCGTCGAGAGCTGTAGTTTCGCAGTCCTGACAGTTCCCACCGACCGGGCTTTGCACTACCAATGCGGGTACGGGCCTGGCCCGGTGGGAGGGTCAGCGATGCCGAGTTTCGACAGCCTGTTCAATGCCTTCGTCACCATTCTCGTGACCATCGATCCGCCCGGCCTGGCGCCTCTGTTCCTGGCCGTCACACGCGGCATGAATCGCGAGGAGCGCAGCCAAGTTTCCGTCCGTGCCTCGATCATCGGTTTTCTGGTGATGGCGTTGTTTGCGCTGGCCGGCGCCTCTATCCTGTCGGTGTTCGGCATCACCCTGCCGGCGTTCCGCGTCGCCGGCGGGTTCCTGCTGTTCTTCATCGCCTTCGAAATGGTCTTCGAGCGCCGGCAGGACCGCAAGGAGAAGATCGGCGACGTCGCCATCACCAAGGACATGATCCACAACATCGCCGCCTTCCCGCTGGCGATCCCACTGATCGCCGGGCCTGGCGCGATTTCAGCGACGGTGCTGCTCTCCGGCTCGTTTCAGGGCTTTGCCGCGCAGGCGGCCCTGGTCGGCATCATTTTCGTCTGCCTCGTCATAACCTATCTGGTGTTCGTGCTGTCGGAACGCATCGACCGCATCCTCGGCCAGACCGGCCGCTCGATCCTGACCCGCCTGCTCGGGGTTATCCTGGCGGCACTGGCCGTGCAGTTCGTGGCAGATGGCATCAAGGCGCTGATGGTCTCGTAGGCCGCTTATTTCGAGGTCGTATCGATGACTTCAAAGTCGTGGGTAATCGTCGCGGTCTTGGCCAGCATGGCGGAGGCCGAGCAGTATTTTTCGATCGAAAGGTCGATTGCCCGCTTGACCTTGTCGCTGGACAGCGCCCGGCCCTTGACGATGAAATGCATATGGATGCGGGTGAACACTTTGGGATCGGCCTCGGAGCGGTCGGAATCGAGCTCGACCACGCAATCATCGACGGCCTCGCGCCCCCTCTCGAGGATGTGCACGACGTCATAGGCCGAGCAGCCGCCGGTGCCGATCAGCACCAGCTCCATCGGGCTCGGTCCCGGCGTCTTGCCTTCCAGGCTGGACGCCGTGCCCATCACGACCTTGTGGCCGCTGCCGGATTCGCCGACAAAGGTGCGCTCCTCGACCCATTTGACACGTGCCTTCATCGCTCCGTCCTTTCAGTCGTTGATCGCGCCGACTGTCGGCTCAAAATCAACAATGCAAAACCCCGAAAGTCCGTGCAGGACCCTCGGGGCATCTCAAGCAACAAGCATTCGCCGTTTGGTATGGCTTCCGATCAGAACGGTATCTCGTCGTCCAGCTCGCGCGACGAGCCACCGCCACCGCCCCCTTTGGAGCCGCCATCGCCGCCACGGCTAAAACCTTCGTTCGGGCTCGACTGGCCGAAATCGGAACCACGGCTGCTGCCGCCACCGCTGTAGCCGCCGACCTGACCGCCCTCACCTTGGCCGCGCGCGTCGAGCATCTGCAGTTCGCCACGGAATTTCTGCAGCACGACTTCGGTCGTGTATTTGTCGGCACCGGTCTGGTCCTGCCATTTGCGCGTCTGCAACTGGCCCTCGACATAAACCTTCATGCCCTTCTTCAGATATTGCTCGGCCACCTTGGCAATGCCCTCATTGAAGATGACGACATTGTGCCACTCGGTCTTTTCCTTGCGCTCGCCGGAATTCTTGTCGCGCCAGCTTTCCGAGGTGGCGATGCGGATGTTGACGACCGGCTCGCCCGAATTCAGGCGGCGGATTTCAGGGTCCGCCCCGAGATTGCCGACCAGAATGACCTTATTGACGCTGCCCGCCATGATATTTCTCCGCGCTCATCCGAAACAAATTTTTGTCGCAGCACCTTACAGGCTGCCGATATTGGCCGCCTGCCAAGGCTGGCTTTTCCCACAAGGTTTTTGTTCCCTTTTCGTTCCTATATGCACTGCCCCCAATTGTCAAGGAATGGCAGCAATGCCCGAACGCTGCATATGGGTCTCAAAACAGTGCTTGCCAAATCGATAAGTATCGACTTATGCTTTCGTCATGATCGAAGCAGAGATTTTCCGCGCCTTGGCCGACCCGACGCGCCGCGCCGTCTTCGAGCGTCTCGCGGCGAGCGAGATGAGCGTGTCGGAACTGCGCAGC
Source organism: Mesorhizobium sp. B2-3-13 (assembly GCF_006442195.1). Lineage (NCBI taxonomy): Bacteria > Pseudomonadati > Pseudomonadota > Alphaproteobacteria > Hyphomicrobiales > Phyllobacteriaceae > Mesorhizobium > Mesorhizobium sp. B2-3-13. Next base: position 170,989 of record NZ_VFVQ01000003.1, on the reverse strand, counting down.
GGCCTCACGGTGTCGCAGCCGGCCGTCTCCCAGCATCTGGCAGTGTTGCGCGGCGCTGGCCTGGTGGTCGAGCGGCGGGCCGGCCGCAACGCCTATTATCGCGCCGATCCGCAGGGGCTTGCCCCGCTGCTCTCCTGGATTGAACGCTATCGGACGTTCTGGCCGGAACGCATTGAAAAACTGAAGGCCGTTTTGAAGGACATGGATCAATGAAAGACGGGCGATCAATGAAAGACGCAAACCAAACCCAGGTCGCTCCAGAGGCGCTCGAATTCGAATACGACCTTGCCGAGCCGCCGGAAAAAGTATGGCGGGCGCTGACCGTGCCGGAATTGCTCGCCGCCTGGATGATGCCGAACGATATCAGTCCGCGGACCGGCAGCCGCTTTGCCTTCGCCGGGCCTGACGCGCCGATCGAATGCGAGATCCTCGACGCCGAGCCCGAGCGCCTGCTGCGCTATTCCTGGCGGGAGCAGTCCGACAATGCGGCGCAACCGCTCGACAGCACCGTCACCTTCACACTCGCCCGTACCATTTCCGGCGGCACGCATCTGCGCATCGTCCATGACGGCTTTGCCCGCAAGGCGATGCCCGCTGTTGCGATGGCGGGGGCCGGCTGCCGGCTTTCGCTGCGCGGGGCCGGAAAGCCTATTGCCGCGAACACACCACGCCTTCTGCTGCCGCGCGCGGCCTGAACACGGAAATCGGAGAAGAGAAATGAGTGGTGTTGCCAGCCTTGTGCCGATGGTGATCGAGCAATCGAGCCGCGGCGAACGTGCCTTCGACATTTTTTCGCGACTGCTGCGCGAGCGCATCGTCTTCATCAACGGCGAGATCAACGACGACGTCTCGGCGCTGGTCTGCGCGCAGCTTTTGTCGCTGGAATCGGACAATCCCGAGAAGGAGATCTCGCTCTACATCAACTCGCCGGGCGGAATGGTGACCAGCGGCTTCGCCATCTACGACACGATGCAATATATCAGCTGCCCGGTCTCGACCGTGTGCATGGGCTTTGCCGCATCGATGGGATCGTTCCTGCTGATGGCAGGCTCGGCCGGGCGCCGCATCGCGCTGCCGAACGCCACCATCCTGCTGCATCAGCCGCTGGGCGGCTTCCAGGGCCAGGCTTCCGACATCCAGCGGCACGCCGAACGCATCGGCCAGACCAAACGCCATATGACCGAACTCTACGCCCAGCATTGCGGCCGCAGCTATGAAGAGGTCGAACGCACGCTCGACCGCGACCATTTCATGACTGCCCGCGAGGCCCAGGCATGGGGCATTGTCGACCATGTTTTCGACACCCGCAAGAAAGCGGCGTGAGGCAGAGCCCCAGATCAAATCCTGCTAGGTGTCGAAGATTTGACGATATCGGTCTGGTTCCGGTGGCGGCAGGTCCCTATAAAAGAGGAATGACCGACACTCATCGACCCAGAACATCGCACCGTGTCACCGGCGCCATGGTGCTCGCAATCGTCGGCCTTGCGTCCAGTTCGGCACTTGCCGACGACGCTTCATCGTCAGCGCAAAAGAGCGCCCTGCCCGGCGTGGCCGGCGACTATCGCATCGCCAAGCCGGCTCCGGTGCCCGAACCCGACGACGCGTTCCCCAGCAGCGGCAATGGGCAGTTCAAGATCGGCAATACGGATGTCAGGATTTCCGGCAGCATCACGGTCGATGTCGGAGTTGGCGGGATCAAGCCGCCAAGGTAGGCCGAGGTCGGAGGCCTGCGAACTCAAGCCCCGCCCAAAAACAGCCCCGCCGTGCCTTGGGCAAACGGACGGGGCTTTTTGTTGGATTCTTAATCCATGCTTGCCGGGAGTGTACTGCCGGCGTTTGATCTCGGATGCTTCGCGGCATTCAGCCGACGATCCGACCAATAGTCTCTGATTTTGACGAATACGGCAGGTCACGGTTCGGGTGGCGCAAACGCCTGCTCTGGCACTTATGCCTGCCGCGGCTCCAGTGACAACTGAAGCCCTGGGGGACTATCCGGTGGCGTCATGCTCCGCTCCTGTGTCCGTTGCGACATCGTCGTGGCGAAGCGCAAATCGCAAATGCCTGCGGCGTCTCGCAGGCCGCCTTGGGGCGGCGAGGCCATCGAAAGACGGCCAGCTTCGCTGACTTCCGAAGACTGCTCCCGTGAGTTGGCCGCGTCAACCATCAATAGCCGGTTACGGAAAAAATGTGATCACCGGGAGGTTACGTCCAGGTCAGTTTCCGCACAGTTTTGTCAGGAGCATGTTCGGCCTTTGTTCTTTCCGCTTGCCCCTTCGCGCGAAAGACGGTTAAACGACTTCTGTCGGGAGTTGTGGCGTCTCTCGACGTGGCGGCAAAAAGACCTACATAGGGGATGGCTGGGAAAACCCGCCAATCCCACGAATTCCAGATCTGAGGCGGCGACCGGCGATGGCCGACCATAAATTCCTTTCCATTCGCGGGGCGCGCGAACACAATCTGAAGAACGTCGATCTCGACCTGCCGCGTGACAGCCTGATCGTCATGACCGGCCTGTCGGGCTCCGGCAAATCGTCGCTGGCCTTCGACACCATCTATGCCGAAGGCCAGCGCCGCTATGTCGAGAGCCTCTCGGCCTATGCACGGCAATTCCTCGAAATGATGCAGAAGCCCGACGTCGACCAGATCGACGGCCTGTCGCCGGCCATCTCCATCGAGCAGAAGACCACGTCGAAGAACCCGCGTTCGACGGTCGGCACCGTCACCGAGATCTACGACTATATGCGGCTTCTGTTTGCCCGTGTCGGCGTGCCCTATTCGCCGGCCACCGGCCTGCCGATCGAGAGCCAGACGGTCAGCCAGATGGTCGACCGGGTACTGGCGGTCGAGGAAGGCACGCGCCTGTTCCTGCTGGCGCCCATCGTGCGCGGCCGCAAGGGCGAGTACCGCAAGGAACTGCTGGAATTGCAGAAGAAAGGGTTCCAGCGCGTCAAGGTCGACGGCGTCTTCTATGAAATCGCCGACGTTCCAGCGCTGGACAAGAAATACAAGCACGACATCGACGTTGTCGTCGACCGCATCGTCGTGCGCGGCGACCTTGCCACGCGTCTCGCCGACTCCATCGAGACGGCGCTGAAGCTGGCCGAAGGGCTGGCGGTGGCCGAGTTCGCCGACAAGCCGCTCGACGCCAGCCAGACCGGCGAGGATTCGGTCAACAAGTCGAAGAACGAGACGCATGAACGCATCCTGTTCTCGGAAAAGTTCGCTTGCCCGGTGTCCGGCTTCACCATTCCGGAAATCGAGCCCAGGCTGTTCTCCTTCAACAACCCGTTCGGCGCCTGCCCGACCTGTGACGGTCTCGGCAGCCAGCGCGCCATCGACCCCAACCTCGTGGTGCCCGACGAAAACGTGTCGCTGCGCGACGGCGCCGTCAGCCCATGGGCGAAATCGACCTCGCCCTATTACTCGCAGACGCTCGAGGCGTTGGGCAAGGCGTACGACTTCAAGCTCGGCGACAAGTTCAAGGATCTTTCCGCGAAAGCCCAGGAGGCGATCCTGCGCGGTACCGGCGAGCGCGAGATCACCTTCCAGTATGATGACGGCCTGCGTTCCTACAAGACCACCAAGACTTTTGAAGGCGTCATCCCCAATCTCGAACGGCGTTGGAAAGAGACCGAATCCGCCTGGATGCGCGAAGAAATCGAGCGCTTCATGTCGGCGACGCCCTGCCCGGTCTGCAAGGGCTACCGGCTGAAGCCCGAAGCGCTGGCGGTGAAAATTGCCGGCAAGCACATTGGCGAGGTGACGGAACAGTCGATCTGCAACGCCGACAAATGGTTCACCGACCTGCCGGCGCAGCTCAACGACAAGCAGAACGAGATCGCTGTCCGCGTGTTGAAGGAAATCCGCGAGCGCCTGCGCTTCCTCAACGATGTCGGGCTCGATTATCTCACTTTGTCGCGCAATTCCGGCACGCTGTCGGGCGGCGAAAGCCAGCGCATCCGGCTGGCCTCGCAGATCGGCTCTGGGCTGACCGGTGTGCTTTATGTGCTGGACGAGCCGTCGATCGGCCTGCACCAGCGCGACAACACGCGGCTGCTCGACACGCTCAAGCATCTGCGCGACATCGGCAACACGGTGATCGTCGTCGAGCATGACGAGGACGCCATCCTGCATGCCGACTATGTCGTCGATATGGGCCCCGCCGCTGGCATCCATGGCGGCGAGATCATCGCCCAGGGCACGCCCCAGCAGGTGATGGCCAACCCCAATTCGATCACCGGCAAATATCTGTCGGGCGCACTCGAAGTGGCAACGCCTGGCGTGCGCCGCGAAGCCAAGAAGAACCGGCGGCTGAAGATCGTCGGCGCGCGCGGCAACAATCTGAAGAACGTCACCGCCGAAATCCCGCTCGGCACGTTCACCGCCGTCACCGGCGTGTCCGGCGGCGGCAAGTCGACCTTCCTGATCGAGACACTGTTCAAGGCGGCCTCGCGCCGCATCATGGGCTCGCGCGAGCATCCGGCCGAGCATGACCGCATCGAGGGGCTGGAATTCCTCGACAAGGTCATCGACATAGACCAGTCGCCGATTGGGCGGACCCCGCGTTCGAACCCCGCCACCTACACCGGCGCCTTCACGCCGATCCGTGACTGGTTCGCGGGTCTTCCCGAAGCGAAGGCGCGCGGCTATCAGCCGGGACGTTTCTCCTTCAACGTCAAGGGCGGCCGCTGCGAGGCCTGCCAGGGCGACGGTGTCATCAAGATCGAGATGCACTTTTTGCCCGACGTCTACGTCACCTGCGACGTCTGCCACGGCAAGCGCTACAACAGAGAGACGCTCGACGTCCTGTTCAAGGGCAAGTCGATCGCCGACGTGCTCGACATGACCGTCGAGGAAGGCGTCGACTTCTTCGCCGCCGTGCCTGGCGTGCGCGACAAGCTGGAGACGCTGAAGCAGGTCGGGCTGGGCTACATCCACATCGGCCAGCAGGCGACGACGCTGTCCGGCGGCGAGGCGCAGCGCATCAAGCTGGCCAAAGAACTGTCGCGCAAGGCAACCGGCAAGACGCTCTACATCCTCGATGAGCCGACCACCGGCCTGCACTTCCACGATGTCGCCAAATTGTTGGAAGTGCTGCACGAACTGGTCGACCAGGGCAACACCGTGGTCGTCATCGAGCACAATCTCGAAGTGATAAAAACCGCCGACTGGGTGCTCGACCTCGGGCCCGAAGGCGGTGATGGCGGCGGCGAACTGGTCGCCTCCGGCACTCCGGAAGCCATCGTGCGCGAGAAGCGCAGCTACACCGGCCAGTTCCTCAAGGAGCTTCTGGAGCGGCGCCCTGGAGGCAAGCGCGAAGCGGCGGAGTGATGACAGAGGATGGTCTCATCACGGTCCAGAGCCGCTTTGGCGTGACCGAAACCATCGACCGCCTGGCTGAGGTGGTCAAGCGCGCGGGACTGCTTGTGTTCGCGCGCATCGATCACCAGGCCGGCGCGCGCGATGTCGGCACTGCGCTGCGGCCGACGGAGCTTCTGATTTTCGGCAACCCGAAGGGCGGCACACCGCTGATGCAGGACCAACAGCTTGCCGGCATCGACCTGCCGGTGAAGGCGCTGGCCTGGGAGGATGAAGGCAAGGTCTGGCTTTCCTACACTGACGTCCATTGGATCGCCGAACGCCACGATCTCCGTGACGCCAGCCGCGATGCCGTCGCCGCAATTGCCGCTGGCATGGAAAAGGTGATAGCGGCCGCTGCCGGAATGGATCAATCATGAGGCTCGCTGGCCCAGAAGATCTCGCCGCGATCGTGACGCTGACGCAAGCGGCCTATGCTTCCTACAACGCCATACTCGACGCGCCACCGATCCCCGTTACCGAGGATTATGCGCCCCGTATCGAGCGCGGCGAGGTCTGGCTACTTGAGAGCAGCAATGATCCCGCCGGGCTTATTGTTCTTGAACGACACGAAGACCACGCCATGATCTTCAGCGTCGCCGTCTCCCCTGCTTTTCAGGGCAAAAAACTCGGCATAGCACTGCTCAATCACGCGGATGAACAGGCGCGTCTGTGGGGTTTGCCGGAGGTGCGGCTCTACACCAACGCCAAGATGGAACGGAACATCGCGCTCTACGCCGCCTATGGCTACCGTGAAACGGGTCGCCGGCCCAATCCCTATCGGCCAGGGTGGATACTGGTCGACATGGCCAAACCCATCGACAGGCCCACCGAGGTCTGATCGCTTTTAGAAATCCGGGAGAACGACAATGAGCACATCGGGAACAATCCGCGCGGGCATGGGCGGCTGGACCTTCGAGCCTTGGGACACGTCCTTCTATCCCGAAAAACTGTCGAAGGCGAAGCAACTGCAATATGCCGCCCGGCAGGTGCCGAGCATCGAGGTCAACGGCACCTATTATTCGAGCTTCAAGGAGCCGACCTTCGTCAAATGGGCCAACGAGGCGCCGAACGGTTTCGTCTATTCGCTGAAAGGCAACCGCTTCGTCACCAACAGGCGCGTTCTCGGTGAAGCCGGTGAATCGATGATGCGTTTCCTGGGTTCCGGCGTTGCCGCGCTCGGCGACAAGCTCGGGCCGATCCTGTGGCAGTTCGCGCCGACGAAGAAGTTCGATCCGGACGATTTCGAAGCGTTTCTGAAGCTGCTGCCGGAAAAGCAGGACGGCGTCGTGCTGCGCCACGCGCTCGAAGTCCGCAACGACAGCTTCATCGTGCCGGAATTCGCCGCGCTCGCGCGCAAATACAAGGCGGCGATCGTCTATGCCGACCATGCCAAATATCCCGATATCGCCGATATCACCGGCGATTTCGTCTATGCGCGGCTGCAGACCGGCAGCGACGACAATCCCGATTGCTACACGCCAAAGGGCCTCGACGAATGGGCGGCGCGGGCAAAGATTTGGGCGAAAGGCGAGCAGCCGTCCGATCTGCGCCGCGCCGACCCCGCCACCGACGCCCCGGTTCAGCCGCGCGACGTGTTCGTCTACTTTATCACCGAGGGCAAAGTGCGTGCGCCGTTCGGGGCGATGGCGCTGATGAAGCGTGTGGCCGATTAAAATGGCAAGCTTGCACCGCGGCCATGTCTTTTGACGAGGCTTCGAGGTCGGGTGTTGCTGCGTGTTCGGAACCCGCGGGGCATCTTGACCGTTTTGCCTATCTAGCCGAGAGCCGGTTTCCATGGCGCCCGGGGCGTTGGGCAAAAGCGAGGAGAGATGGCTATCATCCTCATCGGAGCGTTGCTGACCATAGCCGGCCTTGTGTACATGGCGGGCGCAGCCATCAGGCGCGGCCAGTTGAGCGGCGGCTCGGCCCCTGCGGGCTCGACGGGTCCGACGCTTGAGCCACCCCGGCGTGGCCTTCGTTTCCTAGGCCTCTCGCAAGATTGGCCGGGCTTGCTGATGATGGGGGTCGGCATCCTCATGCTGTTGGCGGTGGCAATTCTCTGACACGGAGAAATCCTGGCATTCTCGGCCCGTCGTAACCTTATTGACACTTCCTTGCCGCATGAATGCGCCGACGCCAGGCCGCAGAGCTGGAACCGCCGCCGGCAGGGAAAGAGGGGCATGTCGCTCGACTACACTTCACTCCTGCTGGCCGTCGGGTTCTCCGCCGCCTGCCTCAGCCTGACATTGTTCGGCATGTGGCTGACCGCCCGCTCGGAAAAATTCCTGCTGACATGGGCAATCAGCCTGGTGTTCGTGGTCGGCGATATTTTCATCTATGACGCCTATATCGACATGCCCGGGCGTCTGCTCGGCATCGCCACTTCAGCGTTCCTGCTGATCGGCTTTTCGGCCATGCTGGGTGCCGCCTATCAGTTCCGAACCGGCGGCTCGCCGTTGCCGCGGGCGCTGTCGGGTTGCGTTTCGTTGGCGATTGCGTTGCCTCCCATGGCTTTGGGCTATGATGGCCTCGGCTTCATGTTCGAGAACATGTTCGCCGCCTTGCTGCTGTTCGCCACGGCATTCGAATATTGGCGAGGCCGCGATGAGGCACCCGCCCTGACGATCGGCATCACCGCGCTCTATTCGGCCACGGCCACATCCTTCGCGCTCTGCGCCATGGTTCTTGCGTGGGATGGCAAACTGGTTCTGGGACACGCACCAAGCAACTGGGCCGAGGAGCTCAGCCTCATCGTGGTTATCGCCAGCATGACAGGCATCGGCGCGCTTTCGCTTGCCCTTAACCAGGGGCGCCTGGCGAGGTACCACCACCGCAACGCCCTGACGGATCCCTTGACCGGCCTGCTCAACCGGCGCGCTCTGTTCGACATGCACGGCGACGTCCCGGTCGGTGCCTTTACGGCGGTGGTCGTTTTCGACCTCGACAACTTCAAGACCATCAACGACGAATTCGGTCACGCGGCGGGCGATGAGGTGCTGAGGGTGTTCGCCAGGGAACTCGCCGGCAATCTTCGCCAGACCGACGTCGCCGCGCGCATGGGCGGCGAAGAATTCGCACTGGTGCTGAAACGCACTCTGCCGGAAACGGTCGAGCAATCGGCAGAGCGAATCCGGGCCGTATTCGCGACGCGGCTGATAGAAACCGAAAGCGGTTTGCTCACCTGCACGGTCAGCGCCGGGTTTGCCTTTGGCAGCAAGGAAGGGCTCAGCTTCGACAAGGTGCTCAACGCCGCCGACAAGGCGCTCTACGATGCCAAGCGCGGAGGCCGCAACCGCGTGACCGCCTCTCCCTTCCGACGCGTGAGCTGATCACGCGCATGGTGAGGCTGTGATTGTTGGATAGCGAAGGCTGCCCTTAGGCCGCCATGACGATTTCATTGAAGGCATCGAGGTCGACATAGAAGACCTTGGTGATCTCCTCGATCAGATCGTCGTAATCGCAGCCCTGTGATCTCAGGATGTTGATGGCGGCGATGATGTCGACGCGTTCGGTAAGCCGCCGCTTCTGGTAGTCCTCGACGTAACGTTCCATGGCTGTCCCTTAGCCTGTGTGCCCAAACGCGTTTGAACGACAATCAGATCGGGAAGCTAGGAAGCCTTGCTTGCGCGGAACTTGCAGAACCTTCGCCGCGCCTCGATCTGCGATACCAGACTGATACGGAAGCGGCCGACTCACAAAGCCTGGAAAAGACTAGCATGCGATATTGCGTGTGCCAGAGACGCAGATGATGGACGGAAGAAATATTGGACTTGCCAAGGACTTCAAATCTTCAAATGAAGTTCAGCGCCGATTCTAGACCGTAAGGAATTTGCGAACATCAGCCCGGTCCAAATCTTCCGCTGGGCCGGTGTGGACGATCTGGCCGCGGTCCATGATGTTGACCTCGTCGGCGAGTTCTCGGCAGAAGTCCAGATACTGTTCGACCAGAAGTACCGCGATGCCGGCTTGGTCGCGCAGGTAGTGTATGGCGCGGCCGATATCCTTGATAACAGAGGGCTGGATGCCTTCGGTCGGCTCGTCGAGCACTAGCAGCTTCGGCCGCATCACCAGCGCCCTGCCGATGGCCAACTGCTGCTGTTGACCGCCGGAAAGATCTCCGCCACGGCGGCCAAGCATCTGCTTCAGCACCGGAAACAGTTCGAAGACGTGCGCCGGCACGTTGCGGTCGGCGCGCCTCAAGGGCGCGAAACCGGATTCGAGATTTTCCCGCACGCTGAGCAGCGGAAAGATCTCCCTGCCCTGCGGCACGAATGCGATGCCCGACCGGGCGCGGTCATACGCCGCGCTCCGGTCGAGCGCCTTCCCCTCGAAGGCAACACTTCCGCTCGTCAGCCGGTGATGGCCGACGATCGATCTCATCAAACTTGTCTTGCCGACGCCGTTGCGGCCGAGCACGCAGGTGATCTTGCCCGCACCCGCCTTCAGCGACACGCCGCGCAGCGCCTGGGCGGCGCCGTAATGGAGCATGGCATTGGAAACTTCGAGCATGTCAGCGCCTTCTCCAGAAGCGAAGAAACGACATGTCGAAGTGATGGAATTGCACCCGCCAGACCATATTCATCTCCCCAGATAGACTTCGACGACGCGCTCGTCGGCCGAGACGAAATCGAGCGTCCCTTCCGACAGCACCGAGCCTTCATGCAGGCAGGTGACCTTCACGCCGAGCTCGCGGACGAAATTCATGTCGTGCTCGACGACAATGACCGAGTGGTCGCGGGCGATATCCCTGAGCAGCCGTGCGGTTTCCTCGGTTTCGGCATCGGTCATGCCGGCGACCGGCTCGTCGACCAGAAGCAGTTTCGGGTCTTGCGCCAGCAGCATGCCGATCTCGAGCCACTGCTTCTGGCCGTGGCTGAGATTGGCGGCGAGCTCGCGGCGCTTGTCGCCTAACCGAATAATGCCAAGGATGTCATCGATCTGCCGCGCCTCGGCGGCCGATTGGCGGTGGAACAGCGCCGGGAAGATCGAACGCGGCCCCTTCAGCGCCAGCATCAGGTTTTCTTCGATCGTGTGGCTTTCGAAGACGGTCGGCTTCTGGAATTTGCGGCCGATGCCCATCATGGCGATCTCGGCTTCGTCATGCCTGGTGAGGTCCACCTGGCCGTCGAAGAACACTTCGCCTTCATCCGGCCTCGTCTTGCCGGTGACGATGTCCATCATCGTCGTCTTTCCGGCGCCGTTGGGGCCGATGATGGCGCGCATCTCGCCCTTGTCGAGCACCAGCGACAGATTGTTGATGGCGCGAAAGCCGTCGAAGGAGACCGAGACGCCGTCGAGATAGAGGATGGTGTTGGATTTGCTCATGGTCGCTTACTCCGCCGCCTGCGGTTCGGAGTCGGACCAGGACCATTCGCCCGGATTTCGCGCCGGCGAGCGAGCGGGCTTCGACGTCGCGGACGCGGTCCCAACCTCGGTGCCGGCTTCTTCAGCGAGGGAAGCCGCGCGCAACGCCCTGGCATTGCCGCGCCAACTGTCCCACATGCCGATGATGCCCTTGGGCAAGAGCAAGGTGACGGCGACGAACAGGCCGCCGAGCGCGAACAACCAGAATTCCGGCAGCACGCCGGTGAACCAGGATTTCCCGGCATTGACCAGCAGCGCGCCGATGATCGGCCCGACAATTGTGCCGCGCCCGCCGACGGCCGCCCAGATTACGACCTCGATCGAATTGGACGGCTCGAACTCGCCGGGATTGATGATGCCTACCTGCGGCACATAGAGCGCGCCGGCAATGCCGGCCATGACGGCCGAGACGGTGAAGGCAAACAGTTTTACGTTCTCCGCCCGCCAGCCGAGGAAGCGCGTGCGGCTTTCAGCGTCGCGCACGGCCATCAGGAGCTTGCCGTATTTGGAGCCGACGATCGCCCAGGTGATGAAGACGGCGAGTGCGAGCATGATGGCGCTGGCCGCGAACAGTGCCGAACGGGTCGCATCGGCTTGCACGTTGAAGCCGAGAATATCCTTGAAATCGGTCAGGCCGTTGTTGCCGCCGAAACCCATGTCATTGCGAAAGAAGGCGAGCAGCAGCGCATAGGTCATCGCCTGAGTGATGATCGAGAGGTAGACGCCGGTGACACGGCTTCGGAAGGCGAACCAGCCGAAGATGAAGGCAAGCAGACCGGGCACTGCCAGGACCATGAGGCCGGCGAACCAGAAATGGTCGAAGCCGGTCCAGAACCAGGGCAGCTCCTTGTAGTTCAGGAACACCATGAAATCGGGCAGGATCGGATTGCCGTAGACGCCGCGCGAGCCGATTTGACGCATCAGATACATCCCCATCGCATAGCCGCCGAGCGCGAAGAAGGCGCCGTGGCCGAGCGAAAGGATGCCGCAATAGCCCCAGACCAGGTCGAGCGAGAGCGCCAGCAGCGCGTAGCAGAGATATTTGCCGGTCAGCGCCACGATGTAGGACGGCACGTAGAAGGCGCTGGTCGGCGAGACGGCCAGGTTGAGCAGCGGCACGATGACGGCCACGGCCAGCAGGACGAAAATGGTGATAGCGATACGGCGGTCGGCACCCGCGGCGAAGAAGCGTCCTGACATCATGCTTCCACCGCCCTGCCCTTGAGCGCGAACAGGCCTCGCGGGCGCTTCTGGATGAACAGGATGATCAGCACCAGCACGACAATCTTTCCGAGGACGGCGCCGGCATAAGGCTCGAGAACCTTGTTGACGATGCCGAGCGAAAAGGCGCCGACCAGCGTACCCCAGAGATTGCCGACACCGCCGAAGACGACGACCATGAAGCTGTCGATGATGTAGCCGCGGCCGAGATTGGGCGAGACATTGTCGATCTGGCTGAGCGCGACGCCGGCAATGCCGGCAATTCCCGATCCTAGCGCGAAAGTCAAAGCGTCGACCCACGGCGTCCTGATTCCCATCGAGGCGGCCATGCGCCGGTTGGCGGTGACGGCGCGCATCTGCAGGCCCCAGGGCGTGCGCTTCATCACGTAGAGCAACATGCCGAACACCGTGAGCGCGAACACCAGAATCCACAGACGGTTCCAGGTGATGGCCAGTTGCCCGATGTCGAAGGAGCCGGACATCCAGGACGGATTGCCGACCTCCTGGTTGGTCGGCCCGAAGATCGAGCGCACCGCCTGCTGCAGGATGAGCGAGACGCCCCAGGTCGCCAGCAGCGTCTCCAGCGGCCGCCCGTAGAGGAAGCGGATCACACCGCGCTCGATGATGAGACCGACGAACGCCGCGACCAGGAAGGCAAGCGGCAGCGCGATCACCAGCGACCAGTCGAACAATCCGGGAAAGGATGTCCGGATCACCTGCTGGACGACGAAGGTCGTGTAGGCGCCAAGCATCACCATCTCGCCATGCGCCATGTTGATGACACCCATGACACCGAAGGTGATGGCAAGCCCGATCGCCGCCAGCAGCAGGACCGAACCCAGCGAAATCCCGTACCAGATGTTCTGGCCGGCATCCCACAAGGCCAGCGTCGAATTGATGCTGGCGATCGCCGCCGTCGCCGCGTCCTTGACCGCGCCCGACGCACTGGCTTCGACCGAGGTGAGCAGCGAAACCGCATCGCGGTCACCACGCGTACCGATCAAGGCGACTGCGGCGAGTTTGTCAGCCTCAGGCCTATCGGACACAAGCACCGAGGCCGCACGAGCCTGTTCGAGCAGGGCCTTGACGCCAGCCACGGTCTCTTTGGCGATCGCCGTGTCGAGTGGCTCTATGTTCGAGGCATCGGGTGTTTTGAACATAGTGTCGGCCGCGGCCAGTCGTGCGGCCGAATCCTTGGCGCCAAGCGTCAACGTGCCCAGCGCGTCGCGGATGACGCGACGCAGCGTGTTGTTGACCTTGATCTTGGTGACGTCGTCCTTGGCAGCCTCGCCTGATGCGTCGCTGCCGAGCGGGTCGAAAAGCTGGATGCTTTCGCCGGCTTCCTTGCCGACGAAAACCAGGGAATCGGCCTTGCGGATATAGAGGTTGCCGTCGGCGAGTGCCGAGAGCGGCCTTTCGACCGTTGGATCGCCTGTGGCGGTTAGTTCATGCACCACTGCTCCGATGTCCGAAAAACCCTTGGCAGTAGCGAACTTGGCGATGGTGGCGCGCAGATCGGCTTCGCCTGCCCCCGACGACGACAGCATCGCCAGCAGGCACAACAGCGTCAGGCCAATCGTGCGGATCAAGGTCATCGGCTTTTGTGGACCCTTGGAGGGTTGAAATTAGGCGTCCGGACTGTGGAGGAAAAACGGCCCGGACGCGCGCGGTCTTGGGCATGGGCCTGAGGGCCCAGCCCGGCAGACCTGGGAGGATCAGTTTGTGCCCTTGCCGCCGCACTTGCCCGTGGCAACGTTGAAGTTGCCGCAGGACAGAGGCTTGCGCCAATCGGAGATCAGCTCCTTGGAGTCCGGCAGATAGTCCGACCATTCGTCGCCCATCACCAGGCCCGGTGTGCGCGAAACCGTTTCGAACTGGCCGTCGGCCTGGATTTCGCCGATTAGCACCGGCTTGGTGATGTGGTGGTTCGGCATCATCGTCGCATAGCCACCGGTCAGGTTGGGCACCGAAACGCCGACCATGGCGTCGATCACCTTGTCCGGATCGGTGGTGCCGGCCTTCTCGACCGCCTTCACCCACATGTTGAAGCCGATATAATGGGCTTCCATCGGATCGTTGGTGGTGCGCTTGTCGTTCTTGATGAACTTGTGCCAGTCGGCGATGAACTTCTTGTTCTCGGGCGTATCGATGCTCTCGAAGTAGTTCCAGGCGGCAAGATGGCCGACCAGGGGTGCGGTGTCGAGACCGGCCAGCTCTTCCTCGCCGACCGAGAAGGCCATGACCGGGATGTCCTCGGCCTTGATGCCCTGGTTACCGAGTTCCTTGTAGAATGGCACGTTGGCGTCGCCATTGACGGTCGAGACAACGGCCGTCTTCTTACCGGCCGAGCCGAACTTCTTGATCGCCGAAACCTCGGTCTGCCAGTCGGCGAAGCCGAACGGCGTATAGTTGACCATGATGTCTTCAGCAGCGACGCCCTTCGACTTCAGGTAGGCTTCGAGGATCTTGTTGGTGGTGCGTGGATAGACGTAGTCGGTTCCTTCGAGCACCCAGCGCTTCACCGAGCCGCCATCCTCGCTCATCAGGTAGTCGACAGCTGGAATCGCCTGCTGGTTCGGCGCGGCACCCGTGTAAAACACGTTGCGTTCGCTCTCCTCGCCCTCATACTGGACGGGATAGAACAGGATATTGTCCAGTTCCGAGAATACTGGCAGCACCGATTTGCGCGACACCGAGGTCCAGCAGCCAAACACCGCCGCGACCTTGTCCTTCGAGATGAGCTCGCGCGCCTTTTCGGCGAACAGGGGCCAGTTGGATGCCGGATCGACCACGACAGCTTCGAGCTTCTTGCCGAGCAGGCCGCCCTTGGCGTTCTGCTCGTCGATGAGCATCAGCATGGCGTCCTTCAGCGTCGTTTCCGAGATCGCCATCGTGCCCGACAGCGAATGGAGAATGCCGACCTTGATCGTGTCGTCGGCAGCCCTGGCCGGAGCGGCCATCAGACCAGCGGCAACCACGCTCGCCGTGAACATTTTTGCTATTGTCGAGAAATTACCCCTCATTACGGAAGACTCCCAAGCTGGTTGATTGCACCGCGACAATGCAATGCAACCCCCATGCCAACCGCTGAAGGTATGCCGAAAATAGGGAAATATCACAGCATTATCAGAGGGTTGTTATATTAGAATGAACAGATAGAAGAGAACCGGTTGAAAATTGACTGACGGAAAATTGCGCAGTGTAGAGCGCGTTTGCCTAATTTTAGCCCATTTTCTCCAAATGCCTATATTTTGGCCGTAGCACACGCGTCGTGGGCAACAAATGTTGCGGCGCGGCGCAAAAATAGGGCAAGCTTGTCGTTCAAGCGGACGGCATCATGACATCGGGCATCTCACGCATATTCATCGGCATATTGTCTCTGGCGGCGGCAACCGCAGCGGCGCGGGCCGACTTCAGTGACGGCAAGATGCCCGATGGCACCTATCACTGCGAAGTCTACCTGCTCGGCCTGTTCCTCAATCTCGGCGACATCACCATCAAGGGAAATGTCTACACGGGGCCCGTCACCTTCGGTACCGCCAAACAGGCTTACAATTACCAGATGGACGCAAACGGTGTGATCTCGTGGCTGGGCCCGCTGGGCGGCTACACCACTGGCGGCAACGCGCTCTCGATGACCCAGGCAACGCTCGACGGCCAGAGCCCGCCCTCCTTCGACATCATCATGAAGCAGCCTGATGGCGCCTTCACAGCCTCGACCTGCACCCGGGGAGGCAACCAGTAGGCCCTCGCCGCCATTGGCCCAGCGGTCTGCACGTCTTCGCGGCCACCGGCCATCCATGGCGGAGGTGCTGAAGCGCGAGGCCGCCTAGCGCCCTTGCGTGGCAATGTCGAGCGCCAGGCGGCTCATGTCGGTGAAAAGCTCCTGGCGTTCGGAATAGTCGGCCTGTTCGCCTGTGATAAGATTGTCGACGACGGTCAGCAGCGACAATGCCCTCGCGCCGAAATGCGCCGAGATGCGATAGAGCGCGCTGGTTTCCCAGCGCTCCGAGCGCCCTTGCATCGGCATAGCGGGCGGGCGCTTCAGGATGGTAGAATATGTCGGTGCAGGCTGTCAGGCCGGCGTGGTGGTCGATGCCGAGTTCGGTTGCCTTAGCCAATGCGCAAGCGAGCAGCGCCGGATCCGGGCCGACATCAGCTTCGTAAAGACCAAAGACCCTACCGCTCTCGGTGTCTTCAGGCCGTGCCGATTGCGAGATCACAATGCTGCGCAGCTTTGCCTCGGCGCTCAGGGTACCGCAGGTGCCGGTACGGATCAGTGTTCGGGCACCATAATAGTCAAGCAATTCATGCGCATAGATCAGGAACGACGAAACACCGATATCCGTCGCCTGAATGCTAACGGGCTTGCCGCGAAACAGGCCGGTAAAACCAAGAGCGCCGCGTCGACGATTGACGCAGCGCGGCGCGTCCAGGAAAGTCTGCGCCATCCACTCCGCGCGCTGCGGGTCGCCCGGCAACAAAACCGTGTCGGCGTAGTCGCCCTTGTCTGCCTCGATGTGTGGCGTCAACAGCTGCTCCCCCAAGCCCGCCTGCCATATTGTCAATAATCATGGCGTTGTTACGGCGTTGTGCAAGGGCGCGGCATCAGAAATACCTAGTGGATAGAATCTAACACTTGGTGCCCACGTCTGACCGCTGCAATGATTTCGCGGGTCCCGAGTTCAGAAGAATGGCCTCGACACCACGTAGCGGTTGATGGCGGTTTGGAGATCGACGATGCTTTTGAAGGCGCCGCGCTTGAGGCTTGTTGGATATTCCCTCCGGCGAATACCGGTCCGGCCCGCGACAGGCACTCTTCCGTCAGGTCCGAACCACTAGGATTCAAGCACATCCTTCACGATCGTGGCCAGTTGCTTGAGCGAGAACGGCTTTGGCAGGAAGCCGAAATGCGCCTCCGCCGGCAGGTTCCTGGCGAATGCGTCCTCGGCATAGCCGGAGACGAAGACAAACTTGATGTCCGGCTGGCGTTTGCGCAATTCACCGAGCAGCGTCGGCCCGTCCATTTCCGGCATCACCACGTCGGAAACAACGATATCGACCTTGCCGCCGAGCGCTTCGAACACTTCCAGCGCCTCGACGCCCGAGGACGCCTCGTGAACGGTGTAGCCGCGCGAGGTCAGTGCCCGCATGCCACCCATGCGAACCGCGTCCTCGTCCTCGACCAGCAGCACCGTGGCCGACCCGGACAGGTCCTTGGCATTGTCGACCGGTTTGGCCGGCGCCGTGGCCGGCGCTTCGCCGGGTTCAGCTGCGTTTTTCGCTTCAGCGATGTGACGTGGCAGGAAGATGCGGAAAGTCGACCCCTTGCCGAGTTCGGAATCACAGAAAATGAAGCCGCCGGTCTGCTTGATGATGCCGTAAACCATGGACAGGCCAAGGCCCGTGCCCTTGCCGACCTCCTTGGTGGTGAAGAACGGCTCGAAGATCTTCTTCAGCACGTCGGGCGCGATGCCGCTGCCGGTATCCTCGACTTCGACCACCACATAGTCGGCCGCGGTGAGTTCGCGATAGGCAAAGTTCTTGCACTCCTCGGCGGTCACGTTGCGGGTGCGCACCGTGAGATCGCCGCCGGTCGGCATCGCGTCGCGCGCGTTGACCGCCAGGTTAACCACCACTTGCTCGAACTGGCCGATATCGACCTTGACCGGCCACAGGTCGCGGCCGTGGTCGACCTTGAGCTTGATGTCGTTGCCGACCAGCCGGGCAAGCAGCATCCTGAGATCGGCGAGTACGTCGGTGAGGTTCAGCACTTCCGGCCGCAGCGTCTGCTTGCGCGAGAAGGCCAGCAACTGTCTCACCAGGGAGGCCGCGCGATTGGCGTTCTGCTTGATGTTCATGATGTCTGGGAAGGACGGATCCGACGGCCGGTGATTGGTCAACAGCAGATCCGATGCCATGATGATGGCGGTCAGCACATTGTTGAAGTCGTGTGCGATGCCACCGGCGAGCTGGCCGACGGCCTGCATCTTCTGGCTTTGCGCCATCTGCCCTTCGAGCGCCTTCTGCTCGGTCGTCTCGACGGCGTAGACGATGGCCGATTCCTCGGCTCCTTCGCCGCCGGTGCCGTCGGCAACGGCGTTGACGTAGAAACGGATGTGCCGCTCTTCATTGCCGGGCAGCACGGTGTCGATCGGTTCGATGTCGGCCTGCCGCTGCCGGGCTTTCTCGAACGCGGCTGCAAAGGCCGGCCGGTCGCGGTCATGGATCACGGTGTCGAGCCGCACGCGGCGATCCACGGCATCGCGGTCGACGACCGAGGAAAACAGCGAAAGAAAAGGTGCATTGGTGCGCAGGATGCGCCCGCTGGCATCGACACCGGCGATCGCCATCGGTGTCGAATTGAAGAAGCGGGTGAAGCGCACTTCCGAAGCGCGCAGATCGGCCGAGGCATCCTCGCCTTGCGTGCGGTTGAGCACGATGGTGCGTGTTGGGCCGCCGACGCCCTCCCGGCTGGCCGAAACGCGATGCATGAAGCGTACCGGCAGCGCCTCGCCGGTCATCGTCGTCAAGTCGAGATCGATGACCGCATTGCGCGTCGTGCCGGGATCCGCCTTGACGGAGCGCACCAGCGCCATGCCGTCGCCGGCAACGATATCTGGCAAGGTGACGGCGCCGGGCGTGAAGCTGGCAAGGTCGATGCCCAGCCATCCGGCGAGCGTGGCGTTGATATAGGTGACGCGGCCGTCCTGGTCGGCCGAAAAGAAACCGGCCGGTGCGTGGTCGAGGTGATCGATGGCCTTCTGCAGATCGAGGAAGAAACGCTCCTGCTCGGCCCGCTCCTGCGAAATATCGGCGAGCTGCCAAGCCAGCATCGGCAGCCGCTGGCCCGGGACGCTGAACGTGCGGGCGCGTGCCCGATACCAGCGGGCGCCCGGTTCAGCGCCGGGCCGGATCGATTGCGCGAGCCGGAACTCGCCGTCGCCCGGCTGCCCGTCACGCAGGCCGGACGCCAGCCGGTAGATGGTCACCGAGGCTTCGGGGATATCGGAGAGCAATCCTTCGACCGTCTTCAGGTCTGCGGCCGAGGAGGCCCCGGTCATATCGGCATAGGCCCGGTTGGCGTAGACGACGCGGCCTTTGGTGTCCGTGACCAGCAGGCCCTGTGACATCGAGTCGACGAAAGCCTTGGACAGTTCGTCGCCCGTCGAGCGCGGTGTGATCTGCACGAAGCCGATCGCGGTCGCGAACAGGAAGCCGACGCCGATCATCGCCAGCACGCCGAGCATGCCGAGCAGGAAGGGATCGCCGAGGCGCTCCCGGAAAAGGCCGAAGACGATTGCCGCTCCCGTCAGAACGACGATGAAGATGATAAGCCGGGTGACCGCGCCCGGTCGCGTATTCTGGTCGACGATCGGTACCGGATAGAAATCGCCGCGCGCTTCCTTGGCCATATGCCCCCTGCTCGTGAAATCCGAGTTTCCGACACCCGCCCCTAATGCATGTCGCCCAAAAGTGACTTCGGTTTCGCGAAAACGACATGCATGAAAAACAAGGACCTAAAGCGCGTCGCATGAATCTGCTTCAGCGCGACGCGCTTTAGCCGGTTGAATCACATTCTCCTAGTCCGGAAAAGGCCCGGGCGGCAAATGTCAGATAAAAATGATGTCGGCCGGCCTTCCCTGTGTTTCAAGCTGTTCACGATGAGTGAAAGGCAACTTGCGGTGGCCAGTCGCAACGGTCTAGTGTCGCGTCACTTTCCAAAACCGATCAGGGGAAACCAATGCAGTGGCTGGATAGCGTAGCGGGTCCCGGTTATGCGGCGGCACTCCTGTGGACCTTCGCGGCGCTGATCCTGCTGGTCATCGTTCTCATCATCGTCAGGCTCGTGCGCAACCTGACCTTCGGCACGTTTGTCGCGGGGGGCCGCAACCGCAAGACGCGGCTCGCTGTCATGGACGCCACCGCCGTCGACAGCCATCGCCGACTGGTGCTGGTGCGACGCGACGACATCGAACATCTGCTCCTGATCGGCGGCCCGACCGACGTTGTTGTCGAACGCGACATCCGCCTCGCCGCGCCGCGTCGTCCTGCGTTGACCGGAGATGGCGGCCTGCAGCCTGTCCCGGCGGCCGCGAAGCCGCGGCCGCCGCAGCCCGCTCCCGCGCCTCCCAGACAAGCACCCGCTCCACAGCCGGTGGCAGGACCCGCCCGCCAGCGCCCGGCAGCGCCGCCACCGGCCCCGGCTCCCACACCGAAACCAGCGGCGCAACCCTATCAGTCGACCAATGTCACGCCGCTGCCTGCCTATGGCTCCGCCAATGCCAATGCCGTCAGGCACGCGCCACAGCCGCCGCCGAGGCAGGACAGCATCGACGACACGCTGATGAAGGAACTCGAAGTTTCGCTAGACCAGCCCCAGTCCGGCGGGCCGGCCGACAAACCGGCAGCCAAGGCGCCGCCGTCGCTCGACGATGAAATGACCAGGCTTTTGGGCGAACTCTCGAGCCAGAAGAGATGATTTGCGCCCGGGCCGCCTGCCAGTGAATTGAACCAGTCGACGTTCAAGCGCGCGCCGACATCGAACAAAAATGGCCGGAGAACCGGCCATTTGGCAATCAATGCAGAGGCGATCTATCAGTCGTCGCGATAGACTTTTTCACGGCGCTCATGCCGCTCCTGCGCTTCGATCGACAAGGTAGCGATCGGGCGCGCGTCGAGCCGCTTCAACGCGATCGGCTCACCGGTCTCCTCGCAATAGCCATAAGTGCCTTCGTCGATGCGCTGCAGCGCCGAATCGATCTTTGAGATGAGCTTTCGCTGACGGTCACGGGCCCTGAGCTCAATGGCGCGGTCGGTTTCCGAAGAGGCGCGGTCGGCGAGGTCGGGATGGTTGGCGTTTTCCTGCTGCAGGATTTCGAGTGTTTCGCGCGCTTCGCGCAAGATGTCATTTTTCCAGGTGACGAGCTTCGAGCGGAAGTAGGATTTCTGCCGTTCGTTCATGAACGGCTCGTCTTCGGAGGGTACGTAATCGGCGGTAACGATGTCGTTCATTCGACTCACCCAACAGCCCCAAATTTGGCGCTTATATATTCGCCGCCAGACGCCTGCACAAGCGCAATCAACCGCCGACTCACGCAATTGTTAAAGTGTGTCTCCGGCCTTCGCCGGAGCGGGATAAATCTGTTTTGATGGCGAAAGTACGACGATGCTCGCCGATCGCCCTGCAAGTGATTCGCCGTGCCGAAGAACGCGCACCATTGTGCGCGAAGCTTTTCTCGTGGCTAATCGCGGCAGGACTTCGGCTTTTCGGGCGTCATTGGAGGTTGTGTGAGCAGGCTTTATCTGTTGCGACACGCCAAGGCCGGCTGGGCCTTGCCAGGCATGCGTGATTTCGATCGTCCACTCGACGCATCCGGCCGCGCCGATGCCGAAAAGATGGGGACCGCGATGCGATCCCGCTCCTATGTTCCGGACCTGACGCTGTGCTCCAACGCCAAACGCGCCAGGGAAACGCTCGAGGGACTGGCCGGCCAGACCGACACAGGCAAGGTGCTGTTTTTCGACACGCTCTACAGCGAAGACGCGGCCGGCTATCTCCGGCTCGTCCGGGATCATGGCGGACCCGGGTCATTGCTGGTCATAGGCCACAACCCGATGACTGAGGATCTCGCCATGGCGGTTTCGGGCGATGGTGGCGAGACGGAGCGGGCAATGCTCAATCATGGCTTTCCGACCTCGGGTCTCGCCGTCGTCCGTTTCCCCGGCAATCTGGCGAAAGCGGCCCAGGGAGCGGGTTATCTCGAAGCGTTCCTGACACCTGCCGATCTCTGATGCCGATTTCCAGCACCATTTCAAAGCCTGGTTCCAGCGCCTATATCGGACGGACGCAAGTCCGAGAGAGCACATTTTGGCATCATCGCTGACCACCTTCACCGACGAGGCAAGAATTGCCCTCGACACTTTGTCGGGACGTGCCACCGGACTTTTTTCTCCATCGCTGCGTCTGGGTGTCACGGGTCTCTCCCGCGCGGGCAAGACCGTCTTCATCTCGGCCTTCGTCCACAATCTGATCCACGGCGGACGCCTGCCGCTCTTCGAGGCGCAAAAATCGGGGCGGATCGCGCGCGCCTTCCTCGAACAGCAGCCCGACGATGCCGTGCCGCGTTTTCAGTACGAGGACCACATCGCCGCTCTGGTCAACGATCGCATCTGGCCGGACTCGACCCGCGCCATTTCGGAACTGCGGCTGACGATCGAATATGAATCGGCCTCCGGCTGGAACCGCATGTTTTCGTCAGGCAAACTGTCGGTCGACATTGTCGATTACCCCGGCGAATGGCTGCTCGACCTGCCGCTGCTCGGCAAATCCTTCGCCGATTTTTCGCGCGAAGCCCTCGAAATGGCCACGCTGCCAGTGCGCGAGGACCTTTCGCGGGCCTGGCGAGCGATCTCGGCGGAAATCGACCCGAATGCCGACGCCGACGAAATGACGGCACGCCGGCTGGCTGATAGCTTCGCCGCCTATCTCAAGGCATGCAAGCTCGACGAGCGGGCGCTTTCGACCCTGCCGCCCGGACGTTTCCTGATGCCCGGCGACCTCGAAGGCTCTCCCGCACTGACCTTCGCGCCGCTGGCAGGCCTCGGAGACAGGCGCGCGCGCAACGGCTCGCTGCACGCCATGATGGAACGGCGCTACGAGGCCTACAAGACGCATGTCGTCAAACCGTTCTTCCGCGAGCATATCACGCGTCTGGACCGCCAGATCGTGCTCATCGACGCCATGCAGGCGCTGAACGCCGGGCCTGGTGCCATGGCCGACCTGGAGCGCGCCGTCACCGAGATCCTGAGCTGTTTCCGTCCTGGCCGGGGCAGCTTCCTCACCGACCTTTTCTCCCGGCGTATCGACCGCATCCTGGTCGCAGCGACCAAGGCCGATCATCTGCACCACGAAAGTCATGAGCGGCTGCAGGCCATCGTGCGGCGCCTGGCTGACCGCGCCGTGGCGCGGGCGAATTTCACCGGCGCCGATGTCGACGTGGTCGCCATGGCGGCGGTGCGCGCAACCCGCGAGGGTACCGTAAAGCAGGGCCGCGAGACATTGCCTGTTATCATCGGCACGCCGATCGCCGGCGAGAAGATCAATGGCGAAACATTCGATGGAAAGACGGAAACAGCTATATTTCCTGGTGATTTACCGGAAAACATTGATGCTGTTTTTGACCTTTCGGGGTCGGACCACAGGCAGGACCCCACGGACCCGGCAATCCGCTTCGTCCGGTTCCGTCCGCCGAAACTCGAACGCACTGCCGAAGGTGTCACGCTGTCGCTGCCGCATATCAGGCTCGATCGCGCCTTGCAGTTCCTGATCGGAGACCATCTGGCATGACCGCGCCCCGCAAACCGGCGGCATTCCGTATCGAGCCGGAAGCCGCGCCGAAACAAGACGCGCCGCAAGCGCGCCAGGCCGAACCGCCGCGCAAACCGCGCCCGATGAAGGCCGATGTGGCGCTGGTCATCCCGGCGGAGGTCGACGTTTTCGACGAACCGGACATTGTTGCCGCCGAGCCACCGCCGGCGGTCGCCCCCAGAAGGCGCTCGGTTCTCGGCAGCATCTTTTTCGGCGCCTTCGGCGTGCTGGTTTCGCTGGCTGTCGGCCTGTGGACCGACCAGTTGATACACGATCTCTTTGCCCGCGCCGAATGGCTGGGCTGGCTGGCCGCCGGCATGGCGGCGATTGCGCTGCTGGCGCTTCTGGTGATCCTGATCCGCGAATTCCTGGCGATCGCCCGCCTCGCCGAGGTCGAAAAGCTGCAGAAGCGCGCGCTCAATGCCATCGCGCGTGACGATCCGAAGGCGGCACGCGCGGTGGTCGATGAACTGTCGGCCTTTGTCGCGGCCAAACCCGAGACCGCGGCTGGCCGGCGCGCGCTGGCCGAATTGCGCGGCGAGATCATCGACGGCGCCAATCTGGTGCGCCTGGCGGAAGCGGAAATCCTCGGTCCCCTCGATGTCAGGGCCAAGGTGATGATTCTCGAGGCCGCCAAGCGGGTCTCATTGGTGACGGCGGTGAGCCCGCGCGCGCTCGTCGATGTCGCCTATGTCGTCTTCGAGGCCGGGCGCCTCATCCGCCGGCTGTCGGAACTCTATGGCGGACGGCCCGGAACGCTGGGTTTCTTCCATCTGGCGCGCAGTGTGCTGGCGCATCTGGCGGTCACCGGCTCGATTGCCATCGGCGACAGCTTTGTCCAACAGATCGTCGGCCACGGCCTGGCGGCGCGCCTCTCGGCAAAGCTCGGCGAGGGCGTCGTCAACGGCATGATGACGGCGCGCATCGGCATCGCGGCGATGGAGACGGCGCGCCCCCTGCCCTTCAGCGCCGCCAAGCGCCCGGGACTGGGCGATTTTCTCGCCGCCCTGACATCGTTCGCGACCAAGAAAGACGCCGAAACAGCCGGCTCCGCCAAATAGCGTCCAGCTCTTTGGGACGGTGCTCGGATTGCGGTTTCGAAGGCTCCCGGTGACGAAGCATTAACCAATCTTCTTCATGGTCAAACCGGTTTCAAACAGTCTCGTTGTTGCCGGGTGTCGTCGATGAAAAGCGTAATTCTGTCCAGCATCCTGCCCCTGGCGGCGGCGATCACAGCGGTCGCCGGTATTGCCTCCGGGGCCTGCGCCGGAGAGCCGGACAAGCAGTTTTTCCACTCGGCCGAAGGCAAGTGGATTGGCCCCGGCGAGATCGTCGCCGGCAAGTACAAGGGCACGAAATTCAACTGCAGCTTCACCGGCGCCACTCCCGACGGCAAGATGGGCATGACGCTTGACGGCGGTTGCCGGGTCGGCATGTTCACCCAGCCGATGTCGGCCAAGATCGAGCGCAAGGGCCGCGACTACAAGGGTTCCTTCATGGGTGGCGCGGCCGGTGCCGGCCTCGATATCATCGGCGGCAATGTCGTCGACGCCCGCAAGGTCGTCTTCACCATCAACCGCAACCAACTGCGCGGCGTCATGCAGGCACGCATTCCCGACGACAATTCGATGACGGTGACGATCGCCGTGCGCGTTCAGGACCAGTTGGTGCCGGTCATCGGCATGAGTCTTAAGCGGGTCGATGCCGTCGAAGTCGGCTCCATCTCGCCGAACTGAGCGACGAAAATCGCTTCACACTTTCCTGGAATTGCTCGAATACACCCCAAAAAAACCAAAGAGGCGGCAGCCCATCGCCACCGCCTCCTTTGAAACAGTCGGGCGTCAGCCCTTGATCGCGGCGGTCACCTCGTCATACGCCTTGCAGGCGTCGGCCAGGGTCGTAGAGCCCTGATATTTGGTCGTCACCGCCTGGACCTTGGCGGTCAGGTCAGCCGCCTTGGAGGGATCCTTGGTGATCGCCTCCTGCAGCGCGGCGGCCATATCCTGCGCCTTCTTGGTCGCCATCTCGGTCGTGCATTCCGGCGCCTTCGAACAGGCGGAACCGGCAAGCACCGCCAGCCCGACGGCAACGAGCAAGAACTTCTTCATGTCAGTCATCTCCTCAAAAGGGTGGGACATGATCGCCGCGCACCCCCAATGGCCGAAGCCGAGCGTGCTTAGCCTTCGATTGCGGCAACAAGCAACGCGTTACCGACGTCAACTTGTGTAACGCGCCTGCAACATTGCCAACGGCCGGATTCAGGCTACTGTGTCGGTGGCGCAAAGTTCAGCTGCGCGGTTGTAGCAGTGCCAAGACGGCCGTCGATGCGGCAAGGATGGCAGTCGCAGTCAAAGGCGCTGTCGGGCCATAAGTATCCACAACATAACCGCCGACAACCGCGCCGATGGTGATCGCGACCTGAAAGGACGCGACCATCAGGCTGCCCGCTGCTTCCAGCGCGTCCGGCGCCGCGCGAGACAGATTTGTCGGCAGCACCACCGGCGCCATGCCGAAGGCGAAGCCCCATAGCGTGGCGAAGCCAAAGGCAACGCCGATGTGCACGCCCCAAAGCACCAATGCCAGCGCCGCGAACGCCATCAATGCGGCCGTAACCACGAGCGCCACGTGGATATTGGCGTCGGCCATGCGGCCACCGGCAATATTGCCGATCACAGCCGCGATGCCAAATCCGAGCAACGCCAGGGCAATTGGCCCGGTCGCAAGGAGCGTCACGTGTTCGAGAAACGGACGTACATAGACCGAGCCGGCAAAATGCCCCGTCATCAGCAAAAGGATAGCAAGCATACCGAGTTGAATGCCACGTCGCCGTGTCAGCCGAAGGACGTCTGCAAGACTATTGCTTGCCGTTGCAGGCAAGGTCGGCAGGCTGAGTAACTGCAGCAGCATGGCAAGCAAGGCCAACCCCGCCGTCATGGCCATGGCGCTGCGCCAACCCAGCCAGTCGCTGATCAACGCGCCCATCGACGGTGCGGCGATTGTTGCGAGCGAGACGCCGAGGGTGACGATAGCCATGCCCCGCCCCGTCGCATTTGCGCCAACCAGCCTCGCCACGACGGCTACCGAAAGGGCCCAGAAAGCGCTGAGAGCGATCCCCAGCCCGGCCCGGCCCAACAATAACAGCCAGAAATTGGGCGCCAGCGCCGCAAGAATGTTGGAACCGACCGCCAAGGCCATGAGGCCGACAAGCACCGTCTTGCGGTTCAATCGGCCGATGAGGACATTGCTCAACATGGCCGTCAAGGCGCCGACGGAAGCGGTGGCGGTGACCACCTGCCCGGCTGTCCCCTCGCTGATGCCGAGATCGCGCGCCATCGGCGTCAACAGACCTGCCGGGAGGAATTCGGCGGACACCAACGCAAAGCTGGTGGCCGCCAACGAAAGGACCGCGAACCATGTGGTTGCGCTCCACGTGGTCGGCGCGGCGTCTATCGCCGCGTCTTCAAGCTGTAATGTTGTGTCAGTCACGGAAGGATCTCCAAAGTTTGGAGATCTTCATAAACAAGTCTTTTCGGATGATATGTATCTCAAAATCCGAAATTCATGTCTATTCGTCCGGGAATTGTGCGACGCACAACGCCCGGCGAGACATTAGTGATGCGCTTGAAGGCGCGAGCGAAGGATGCCTCGGAATCATAGCCCAAGCGGGTAGCAACCTCGGCCACCGACAAGCCGTTTTGCCCCAACAAATCGCGGGCAAGCTGCATGCGCAGACGGGCGAGATAGCGTGCCGCGCCTTCTCCCAATACGGCACTGAAGCGCTTCGCGAAAATCGAGCGAGATTGGCCTGCCAGGCCGGCGAGGCTTTCGAGCGTCCAGTTATGGCCGGGGTCTCTGTGCATGGCTGCCAGAGCGCGGCCAATATGGGGGTCGCGGATGGCCGCGAGCCATCCGGTGGTCGAAGCCCCCGTGCAATTGACCCAGCAGCGAATGAGCCGGGCTGTCAGCAAGTCCGCCATACGAGACAAGATGGTGGCGCTGCCCATCTGCGGTTGCGCGGCTTCCGCGGTCATAGCCGCCAGCAAAGGACCAACGATCGCGTCATTGCCGGCCACGTCGCAACCCCTGATGATGGGCGGCATCAACGTAATTAGCGGGTTTAGCGCACAGGCACTCAAGGCCATGGAGCCGCAGAAAAGGGTGCTTGTCGCGCCTGTGCCTTCCCGCACCACTTCGCAGACGTTGCCCCCCAACTTGGTCACCTGGCAACGCTCGAGCGAGTCGCCCACGACGTCCGGCGCACTCGCCAGCCGATGGGCGATACCTTGCGGCAGCAGCACCAGATCGCCATCGCGCAACTCCTGCCAGCCTTGCGCTTCGGTATAAATCCAGCATGGACCCTGACCAACAAAGTGAAAACGAAGCAGCGATTGTTGCGGAAATTCTATGCTCCAAGGATGTCGGAGCTCGCAGCGACCATAATTGACGCCACTCAAGCGAAAGTCCTGTAGAACTTCGCTGAGCGCATCCATCGGGATGTGAGGCGGGGGACTCGGCCGGGACGAATAGTCAAGCATCTGGCTTATGTAGATACCAGTCGTCCGACAGGCAAGCGGAGACCGTTGTTCCACCAGGGGAATCGCTTCAACGGCACCTACCCGTCCTGGCAGGCTCCCCGCCCTTGCCTCCCCCTCCAACTGCATGCAAGGAGTGATGTCGGACACAGGGACAAGAGGCATGGCAGCGGAAGCATCAGGCAGCGATCTCATTCAGGTGGTGGCGCTGCTGGCGGCGGGTGTGGTGGCCGTCCCGATCTTCAAGCGCATGGGTCTCGGTTCGATTCTCGGTTACCTGGCCGCCGGCGTGGTGATCGGCCCATTCGGCATCGGTGTCTTTTCTGAATCGGGAGCCATCCTCCACGTCGCCGAACTCGGCGTCGTCATGTTCCTGTTCATCATCGGCCTGGAAATGCAGCCGTCGCGGCTCTGGGGCCTGCGCCGCGAGATCTTTGGGCTTGGCGCGCTTCAAGTCGGGGTATGCGCCGTGCTGCTGACCGGCGTCGGCATGGCCGGAGGGTTTCCGATCGCGCAATCCTTCGTCGCCGGCGCCGGTTTCGTGCTGACCTCGACGGCCATTGTCATGCAGCTTCTTGAGGAACGCGGCGAAATCGCCTCGCCCAAGGGCCAACGCATCGTTTCCATCCTGCTGCTGGAGGATCTGGCGATCGTGCCTCTGCTCGCCCTGATCGCTTTCCTGGCGCCCGGCGGTGCCGATACCAGCCTGTCGGAGCGGCTGACCGAGGTCGGCATCGGCCTCGCCGCGATCGTGGGACTGGTGGTGGCGGGACGCTATCTGCTCAACCCCTTCTTCCGCATCCTGGCGGATGCCCGTGCGCGCGAAGTGATGACGGCCGCGGCTCTTCTGGTCGTACTCGGGTCGGCGCTCGCCATGCAGCTCAGCGGCCTGTCGATGGCGATGGGCGCGTTCCTGGCCGGCGTGCTGCTCTCGGAATCGACCTTCCGCCATCAACTCGAAGCCGACATCGAGCCGTTCCGCGGCATCCTGCTCGGCCTGTTCTTCCTTGCGGTCGGCATGTCGCTCGATCTGCATGTGGTGGCCGCGAACTGGAAGCTGATCGCCACCTATGTCGTCGCCTACATGGTGATGAAGGCTTTCGACATCTACATCGTCGCCCGCATTCTGAAATCAGGCCACCGCGAGGCGCTGGAACGCGCGATCTTCATGGCGCAAGGCGGTGAATTCGCTTTCGTGCTCTATTCCGCGGCCGCCGCCGTGGGTATCATCGATGGCCAGGCAAACGCGACGCTGACGGCGATCGTCATCATCTCCATGGTGCTGACGCCGCTGGCGATCATTGCCTTGCGCTATTTCACGCCGCGCGACGAGCAGTCGCTGGATGGCGTCGAAGTCGCCGACGGCCTGACCGGCAGCGTGCTGGTCATCGGCTTCGGCCGCTTCGGCCAGATCGCGAGCCAACCCCTGCTCTTGCGCGGCATCGACGTCTCGATCATCGACAACGATGTCGAGATGATCCAGGCGGCCGCCGATTTCGGCTTCAAGGTCTATTATGGCGACGGCACGCGGCTGGACATCCTGCACGCGGCCGGGGCCGGCCGCGCGCGGGCCGTGCTCATCTGTGTCGACAAGCCCGACGCCGCCATCCGGATCGCCGAACTCGTCAAGGCGGAGTTTCCCTTGCTTACGGTGCTGGCACGTGCGTTCGACCGCGGCACGGCACTGCAACTCATTCGCGCCGGCGTCGACTATCAGCTGCGCGAAACCTTCGAATCGGCGCTCGTCTTTGGTGGCTCGACCCTCGAGGCGCTGGGCGTCGATCCCGAAGACGTCGCCGAAACGATCGAGGACGTCAGGCGCCGCGACACGGCCCGGTTCGAGACCCAGCTCGCCGAAGGCATCCGCTCGGGACAGCGTTTCCTGAAAGGCAATATCGGCACGCCGATCCCGGCCCCGCTTTCCACGCCCCGCCGTCCCGGTCAGGCGCTCAACGAGGAAACGGCCGGCGTCCTGCATAAATCCGAACCGGCGAATTGAATTGGGGAATCAGGCAATGGAACTGGACAGCAGAGCCCTGTCGGTCACCAAATTCTGGCGCGACGCCGGCGAGGATGCGTGGTTCGAGAAGAACAACGCTTTCGATGCCGATTTCCGCGACGGCTTCCTCGACCTCCATTACGCCGCCGCGCGCCGTGAATACGACGACTGGTCAGGATATGCCGAAGGCTCGCTGGCGCTGATGATCCTGCTCGATCAGTTTCCGCGCAATTGCTTTCGCGGCACCGGCCACATGTACGCGACCGACCCGTTGGCAAAGCATTTTGCGCAAAAGGCGGTCGCTGCCGGCCATGATATCGTGCTGGAACCGGAGGTCCGAGTGTTCCTCTATTTGCCGTTCGAACATTCGGAAAACCTTGCCGACCAGGAACTGTCCGTCGAACTTCACACCGCCAGGGCCGAGTTCAATCTGAAATACGCGCTGGAACATCGCGACATCATCCAGCGCTTCGGCCGTTTCCCGCACCGCAACAGAATGCTCGGCCGCGAGACGACTGCTGAGGAAAAAGCGTTCCTGGATGACGGTGGTTTCTCCGGCTGATACCGCCGGTCTAGAGCGGTTCAGTGATTGTTGGAATCGCCGAACCGCTCTAACTCTTTGTTTTCACGCAATTCCGGATGGAAAACCGCTACGCACTTTTCCTGGAATTGCTCTAGCGCAGCCACCAGTCGCGGCCGGACGGCAGCCGCTCGATGCCGGCCGCATCGACCGCGCCCAGGCGATCGACAACGCGTTTGCCGTCTACGGTAAGGTCCGGCGCGATCTCGGCCAGCGGCGCCAGCACGAAGGCGCGCTCCAGCATGCGCGGATGCGGCACTTCGAGGCCTGTTTCATGGATGATGCGGTCGCCGAACACCAGGATGTCGATGTCGATGAGGCGCGGCCCCCACCTCTCCTCGCGCACACGTTTGAGCTTTCGCTCGGCATCGAGGCAGAGGTCGAGCAATGTCCGCGGCGACAGCCGTGTCGACAATTCGGCGGCCGCGTTGAGGAAGTCCGGCTGGTCGAGCTTGCCCCAGGGCGGCGTCCGGTAGAGCGAAGAAACGGCGGCCACGTCAGTGTCGGTATCGGCGTCGAGCAGGCGCAACGCGGCCCCCATCGACTTGGCCGGATCACCGAGATTGCCGCCGAGGCTCAGATAGACGGTGTTACTCGGGCCAGACAACGGTCACCTCGACGTAATCGAGCACGCCAGGCACCGGGGCATTCGGCTTGCGAACGGTAACCTCGGCTTTGCGGATCTGGGGAAAGCGCCCGGCGAGAGCCTTTGCGACTTCCAGGGCCAAGGCCTCGATCAGGAAACGCCTGTGTCCAGTGATGATTTCCTCAATGACGGTGAAGGCGACGCCGTAATTGACGGTTTCCCCGATGGCGTCATCGACGAGCGCGCGTCCGGGCTCGACGGTGAGCGAGGCATCGACATAGAAGCGCTGACCGAGCGCTTCTTCCTCGTCCAGCACGCCGTGCCGGGCAAAGAAGGCGCAATTCTTCATGCGGATGACATACATGGCTCAGCGTTCCGATCCGGTTTCCCGCGCCAGCATAGCATCCGCCACGGCCAGCGCGTCCACGTTGATTGCGACATCATGGACGCGAAACAGATGCGCGCCCTTGAGCCGGAGAATGACGCTGGTCGCCGCCGTCCCGGCTGCCCGGTCGGCTGCATCGCGACCGGTGACGGTGCCGATGAAGCGCTTTCGCGACGTACCGGCCATCAGTGGGAAGCCGAGTGCATCAAGCTCGGAAAACCGTGCCATCAGGTCGAGGTTTTCCTCAGCCGTCTCCTTGGCGAAACCAAAGCCGGGGTCGAGCACGATCTGGTCGTCGGCGACACCTTGCCCGCGCCCGATCTCCAGCGATTTCCCCAGGAACGCCAGCTGGTCCGCGATCACGTCGGGAAGCTTCTCGCGATCCCGGCCGGTATGCATGATGACGAGCCCGGCGCCGGTTTCGGCCGCCACTCGCGCAATGCCGGGCTCGCGCTGCAGACCCCAGACATCATTGACGATGTGCGCGCCGGCGGCCACGGCGAGCCGCGCTGTCTCCGCACGATAGGTGTCCACCGAGATCAGCATGTCGCCCGCACGCGCCAGCGCCTCGATCACCGGCAGGATACGGGCCTGCTCCTCGGTGGCCGAGATCGCGGCGGCGCCCGGCCGGGTGGATTCTCCGCCGACATCGATGATTGCGGCGCCCTCCCCGATCATGCGGCGCGCCTGGACCAGCGCGGTTTCGGGAGCATCAAACCGGCCGCCATCGGAGAAGCTGTCGGGCGTGACATTGAGGATGCCGACCACCACGGCCTTGCCGCCAAGCCCGAGATGGCGCCCATGCGCCAGCTGCCATCGCCCCGCCGTCATTGCGCATCAACCATGGGCTCATCAACCAAGAGGTCATCAACGATGTGTGATCCGCATCGGATCAGTTCCGTTGCGTCGGCAAAGGCCGTAAAGCAAGGTGACAGAAGAGGCAACATGATGACACGATCCCTGCTCTGCGCACTGCTGCTTTCCGCCGCCGTTCCGGCGGATGCGGCCAATCTGGTGAAGACATACAGCTATTTCGCCATCGGCGGCAGAACGCTGGAGGATATCGAGCAGCAACTCGCCAAACACGGGCCGCAGGTCAAAAGCACGGGATCGCGCCACCCTGGCGCCACCCAGATGGCCTTCACGACACGCATCAGCTACGCTAGCCAGTCCGGCTCCTGCCGGATCGCCGACGCGGTCGTGACCGTCAAGGTCAAGGTGATCCTCCCCGAATGGCGCCGGCCGCGCAAAGCCGATGCCGACGTGCGGCTGTTCTGGGATACATTGTCGGCCGACATCAAGCGCCATGAAGACCGCCATGTCGAGATCGCCAAGAACCACGGCCGTGCACTCGAAGACGCGTTGAAGGCAAGCTATCCGCAGAAGGATTGCGATGCGGCAAAGGCCAAGGCCGCCAAGATCACGGCAGTTGAGCTTGCCAGACACGATCAGGATCAGCTGCGGTTTGACCTTGTCGAAGGCGCCAATTTCGAAAGCCGCATCCTGCGGCTGATGCGCTACCGGATGGAACGCATCGGAAGTGGCCAATTGCCGCCGCCGACCTGAATCTCCTCACCGCTTCCGTTGGTCTGGATGCAAGCCAACCGGGTGGAAGCGTAGTGCCAGTTTCGATTTTTTTCGAGCGCTAGTCGAAATAGGCCTATACGGAACGACATATCCAGGGTTGCTACGCGCACAAGCTGGAAGCACGAGCATCACGATCGATCGCACCGCGGATGCACCAGACAGACCCGATGCGGCAGCGCAAAGCGCATGGACGAGAATTATGGACCAGGCTGTCGACAAGCAGGTCATCGCGGCGGCGAACGCGCCGCTGACCGAAAGCGAAAAGAACGCCATCATCGGCGGCGTCCTCCTGTCGATGCTGCTGGCAGCCCTCGACCAGACCATCGTCGCGCCCGCCATGCCGACCATCGGGCGCTCGCTCGGCCATGCCGAATACCTGCCATGGATTGTCACCGGTTACCTCTTGACCGCAACCGCCGTGGCACCGCTCTACGGCAAGATTTCCGACGTCCATGGACGACGACCGACCGTCTATGCGGCAATCCTCATCTTTCTCGCCGGATCACTGGTCAGCGCACTGGCCCCCAACATGTTCGTCCTTATCCTGGGGCGCGCGATCCAGGGGGCTGGTGGCGGCGGCCTCTTCGCGCTGACGCAGACCGTGGTCGGAGACCTTGTCCCGCCGCGCGAGCGCGCGCGCTATGCGGCATGGTTCTCCGGCACCTGGGCCGTTGCCAGCGTCGCCGGGCCGCTGCTGGGCGGCACTTTTGCCGAACATCTGCACTGGTCCCTCATCTTCTGGATCAACATCCCGCTGGGCTTTGTTGCGATGGCGATCATCAACAAGCCGCTCAAGAAGCTGCCGATCGCGGCCAAGAATCACAGCATCGATGGTCTCGGCGCATTGCTGCTCATCGTCGCCACAGCGCTGTTGCTGCTGGCGCTGAACTGGGGCGGCAGCGCCTATCCCTGGTTATCGCCGGAAGTCGTTGGCGTCCTGGCGTGCTCCGCGCTTTTCTGGGGCGCCTTTGCCCTGCGGCTGACGCGGGCGGGCGAACCGCTCATTTCGCTTGAGGTATTAAGCAACCCGATCGTCCTGGCCGGCACTCTATCGATGTTCCTGCTCCAGGCCGCCAGCGTCGGCCTTGCGGTCTATCTGCCTGTCTATCTGCAATCGATACTTGGCCTGACGGCGAGCGAGTCGGGCATTGCAATGCTTGGCCTACTGCTTGGAACCGTGGGCGGCGCCGCGTCCAGCGGCCGCCTGATACCGCGCTTCACCCACTACAAGCGCATCGCCATGGTCGGCGTCATCTTCGCCATCCTTTGCATGGGCCTGCTGGCCTTTGTCGCCGGCCATTCATCGCTGCTCCTCGTCGAAGTCCTGACCATCTGTATCGGGCTGGGAACCGGTACGACGTTTCCGGTAACCACCGTATCCGTGCAGAACGCCGTCGACCGAATGCATCTCGGCGTAGCGACTGGGGTGCTTACCTTTCTGCGTTCGCTGGGCAGTGCATTGGGGGTCGCGATGCTCGGCGCCGTCGCTCTGGGCTTCGGATTGCCGCTGGCCGGTGAAGGCGTTGAGGTGGCCGGACATGTCGTATCGGCCAAACCCTTCGCGATGATCTTCCTCGTCGCGGCCGGCACTCTGGGACTGGGCCTCATCGCGCTGACCCTGATGCCCGAGAAAGAACTTCGAGGCCACGTCGACGATCCGGCGCCGATCCTGTCGGAATAATTAGCCCGAGACGCCGAGCTTCTTCTGCAGGCTGGTCGACGAAGTCGTGTACTGGAATACGATGCGTTCGCCAGGGCTGATGACGCGCTTGGCGGCCTGCGCCATCAGCGCCACCTCGTGGAAACCCGACAGGATCAGCTTCAGCTTGCCCGGATACGAGTTGATATCGCCCACCGCGAAAATGCCGGGCACCGATGTCTGGAATTTCTCGGTGTCGACCGGGATCAGGTTCTCGTGGAGATCGAGCCCCCATTCCGCGATCGGGCCGAGCTTCATGGTCAGTCCGAAGAACGGCAGCATACGGGTACAAGGCACCTCGATGTCGCCATCCGGGCCGCCCTTGATCGTGGCCGATGCCAGCTGGCCTTCGGCCCCGGTAAGTCCGGCCACCTGGCCGACCCTGAATTCCAGCTGCTTCATCTCCTGCATGGCGTACATCTTGTTGACGCTGTCGGGCGCCGCGCGAAACTCTGGCCGCCGATGAACGAGCGTCACGCTCTTTGCCACCGGCTGCAGGTTCTGCGTCCAGTCAAGCGCCGAATCGCCGCCGCCCACGATGACCAGGTCATGGCCGCGAAAATCCTCCATCCGGCGGACCGAATAGAAGACGCTCGTGCCCTCAAAGGCTTCGATGCCTGGAATTGGCGGGCGCTTCGGCTGGAATGAGCCGCCGCCGGCGGCAATCACCACCACCTTGGCCTCGAACACCTCGTTCTCGTCGGTGGTCACGCGAAAGCCGCCGTCGTCCAACTTTTCGAGACTGGAGACCATGCGGTTGTAGGTGAAGTCGGGCTTGAACGGCGCAACCTGCTCGAGCAGCTTGTCAACGAGCCCTTGCGCCGAGATCGAGGGCCAGCCGGGAATGTCGTAGATCGGCTTTTCCGGATAGAGTTCCGCGCATTGGCCGCCGGGCTTGTCGAGAATGTCGATCAGATGGCACTTCAGGTCCAACAGGCCGAGCTCGAATACCGCGAACAGGCCGACCGGTCCTGCCCCGACAATGAGGACGTCAGTGCTGATGATGCCGGTCATGATGCGCCTCGCTGCGAAAGTCCAGGCGAGACTGCATGACCGTTGGCCCGCTGCCAAGCGTCAGTGGGAAAAATCGCCGATGTTGGATTTCAGCCCTGACGTTCGGGAACCCGCACGATCAAGCCGTCGAGAGCGTCGCGCACCTTGATCTGGCACGACAGGCGCGAGTTCGGCTGGACCTCATAGGCGAAGTCCAGCATGTCTTCTTCCATCGCCTCGGGCTCGCCGACTTCAGCCGTCCATGCCTCGTCGACATAGACATGGCAGGTCGCACAGGCGCAGGCGCCGCCGCACTCCGCCTCGATGCCCGGCACGGCGTTGCGGATGGCGTTTTCCATGACCGTCGAACCGTTTTCGGCATCCACGTCGAAATGTGTGCCGTCATGGGCGATGAAGGTCAGTTTGGTCATTTATCACCTGAAGGGAGTTTCGCCCGGGACGAAGGGGAGTTTCGCCCGAGACGAAAGGGAATTTCGCCCGAGATAATCACTCCGGCAAACAAGTCAACTGCCGCGCGAAAGCGGCGCTCCGTGACGTTTTTGTCGCAAACCGGAATCAGCGACTGATGGCGGCGATGAAGTCGCGCACTTCGTCGATCAGCCCGCCGAGCCGCTTGAGGGTCTGTACATCCTCCGGCCGGTGCTCGATATCGGTGGCGCAATCGGCGATGGCGAAGGCGCCCACACCGCGGGCCGACCCTTTCAAGCCGTGAGCCAGCAGAAGCCGGTCCTTGATGTCGGCATCGACTATTTTGTCGCGCACCGATAGTGCCTGCTGTACAAATAGCGCCAGCACCTCTTGCTCGAGGGCGCGGTCGCCCATCGTTTGCCGGGCAAGGTGTGCCAAATCGACCGGCCGGGACTGCCTCGTTCCCGATACGTCGCCCCCGGGCATTGAGAAGGCAATGCCGCTTTCGCCACGCATGAACTCGAACTCCATTTTCTTCGGCCGCCCTGAAAAACTAGGCGATTCCAGTGGACAACGGGTTAATGAATGGCCGGGAAAAATGTTGCGAAAGCGGCGCCCAAATCACGGTTGCGTTAACCTTATATTTAAAGTTTTACGTATCCCGCGGAATGCATGTTTTCTTTACCCCCCTGTGTCATTACGATACGAGGGTCCATTTTCAGCCTCCTGCGCGGGGGTAAGACAAACAGAATTATAAGCCCCCGCGGCAGCTAGTACAGGGTAGCGAAGGCATGGCGAAGAAACCAACGACGACCAGAAATCTCGACAGCGACGTAGCCAGGGAACTCGAAAAAGCACTCGATCTCGACTTGAGCGGCGATGCCGACAGCGGCGACCTCGATATCGCGGCTTCGATGGAAGATCTGGAAGCGCAGATATCCCAGGCCGCCGACGAGCTGGCACGCGAGGGACGCAATCAGCAGCCGGCGGCGCCCGTCGTCAATCAGGCTCAGGGCGCCAAGCCCGCGCCAATGGCCAAGCCGGCCGAACTTCGCCCGGTGGAGACGCGCAATGGTGGCCAGCCCGCCGGCTTCGCCCCAGCCAACGATGATCGCCAGAAAGACTACAAGACCCTTCTGCACAGCCTGAACAGGCGCGCCTCCAACACCATCTACTGGGTCATCGCCTTTGTCTCGCTCGCCTGGATCGCCGGCGCCGGCGGATTGGCCAACCTGCTTTTTGGACCGAGCATCTGGCGGATACGCACGCTGGACCAGTTCTTTGCCCGCCCCGAACTGATCGGCCTCGCCGTCGCGGCAATCGTGCCCGTCATCCTGTTCTGGGCCTTCGCGGCGATGATTCGCCGCGCCCAGGACATGCGCATCGCCGCGCAATCGATGACGGAAGTGGCCTTCCGCCTGACCGAGCCGGAAAACATGGCTCAGGATCGCGTCATGATGATCGGCCAGGCCGTCCGCCGCGAAGTGGCCGCAATGGGCGAAGGCATCGAACGCACCCTTGCCCGTGCCGTCGAACTGGAAACGCTGGTCCACAGCGAGGTCAACCAGATCGAGCGCTCCTATTCGGAAAACGAAACCCGGATCAGGTCGCTGGTCGACGGACTGGGCAGCGAACGCGAAGCGGTGGTCACCCATGCCGAACGCGTCCGCGCCTCGATCTCCGGCGCGCACGAGACGTTGCGCGATGAAATCGGCGCGGCAAGCGACATCATCCGCGACAGCATCCTCAATGCGTCGACCAAACTGTCGATGACGATCACCAATTCCGGCGACACGCTGATCGACCGCATCAACGAAAGCTCGATGTCGATCTTCGACTCCGTGGAGGGCCGCCTCGACAACATCACCGACCGGCTTTCAACCTCCGGTGAGGCTTTCGCCAGCCTGCTCGACACCCGTATCGCCAAGCTGACGGACACCACGGACGGCTTGACCCGTTCCTTGACCGACCTGCTCGACGACCGCACCACCGGCATGGTGTCGCTGCTCGGCGGCGCCGCACGCACCCTCAATTCCGAGTTCGAAGCCAGCCTCAACGGCATCGAGCGCACCTTGGCCGAACGGGGCCAGGCGCTGATCAGCGAGTTCCAGACCCGCGCAGAAGCGCTGGATACCGGCACCCAGAAGCTCAATGCCGCGCTTGAGGCCCGTGCCCGCCAGATCAACGAAACGCTGGTCGAGCGTGCGCGTGAAATCGCCCACACCTTCGCCGAGAGCAAGGACACGCTTTCGGCTATGATCGATCAGGGCAAGACCCAGATCGGCGCCGACATGGCCGACATCGTCACCTCGACCTCATCCATGCTCGAAGCACGCGCCAGCGATTTCGCCGGCCGCATGGAGGCAGCCCGCCACGTCGTGTCGCGCTCCTTCGACGCCGACATTCAGCGGCTTGCCGATGCGCGCGTCGGTATCGAGGAAGCCGTCGAAAACCACAGCCGCAAGCTCTCCGAGAGCCGCGAGCGCATGGCGGCCGCCATGCACGCGGACCTGGAGAAATTCGCCGAGGGCCGCGCCGGCATCGATGCCGCCGTGACCAACCAGGTGCAGAAGCTGGCCGAAGGCCGCGGCCTGATAGCGCGTGCGCTCGAAGAAGACCTGCGCAAGGTCAACGAATCGCGCGCCGCCATCGATGCGTCGCTCGGCAGTCATCTCGAACGATTGGAAGAAGGCCGCAACCGGCTCTCTCTGGCTCTCAACGAAGACTCTGGTAAATTGGTGCAAGCTCGCACGATCATTGATGAAATGGTCGCCGGACATGTCGGAAAGCTGGCTGAAGGCCGCAACATCCTGTCGCGCGCCCTGGAAGCTGATCTCGGCAAACTGTCCGACAGCCGCGCCGACATAGACGGCCTTGTCGCCGGCCAGGTCGAGAAGATCGCCGAGGGCCGCGCGGTGCTCGCCAAGGCACTGGAAAACGATATTGCCGGCATCAAGAACCTCATCGAGGCGCATTCGGCAAAACTGGCCGAAGACCGCTCGCAGCTCGGCCGTTCGCTCGAAAGCGACCTGTCGGGCATACGCGGCCTGATCGACAGCCATTCCGGGCGTCTGGCAGAAGACCGCAGCCTGCTGTCGCAGACGCTTGAAGCCGACCTCGCCAAGCTGGCCGAAAGCCGTTCCAGCATCGACGGGCTGGTCGCCGGCCAGGTCGAGAAGCTGGCCGAGGGCCGCGACATCCTCAAGCGTGCGCTGGAATCCGACCTCAACACGATCAAGAACGTCATATCGAGCCAGTCGGACAAACTGGCCGAGGATCGCGGACAGCTCTCGCGCGTTCTGGAAGCCGATCTGCAGAATGTGAACAGCGTTATCGCCGATCACATGAACAGGCTGGTTCAGGATCGCTCGACCTTGTCGAAAGCGCTGGAGGACGATCTCGCCAAGCTGGCCGAAAGCCGCTCCAGCATCGACGGGCTGGTTGCCGGCCAGGTCGAGAAGCTGGCCGAAGGTCGCGACATTCTGCGCCGCGCATTGGAGGCCGACCTCAACACGGTCAGAAACTCCGTTGCCGACCAGTCCCAGAAACTGGTCGACGATCGCTCCCAGTTCGCCCGTGCGCTGGAGGCTGATCTCGAAACCGTCAACAGCCTTGTCAACAGCCATTCGGACCGGCTTGTCCAGGAGCGTTCGACACTGTCGAAGGCGCTTGAGGCCGACCTGCTGACCGTTAGCGGGCACGTCAACAATCACGCGGAACGGCTTGTCGAGGAGCGTTCGACCTTATCGAAGGCGCTGGAGGACGATCTTGCCAAGCTGGCCGAGAGCCGATCCAGCATCGATGGTCTGGTCGCCGGCCAGGTCGAGAAGCTCGCCGAGGGCCGCGACATTCTCAAGCGCGCTCTCGAAGCCGACCTGCAGAGGCTGGCCGAAAGCCGCGGCGATATCGACGACATCATCGCTGGACATGTCGGCAAGTTGTCCGAAGGCCGCAATATGCTCAGCCGCGCGCTGGAAGACGATCTTGGCAAGCTCGCCGAGACCCGCAAGGACGTCGATCGCTCGCTGTCCGGCCACATCGACCAGATCGCGGCCAGGAGCACGGACATTTCCGCCGCGATTGCTGCCGATGTCGACAAGATCGAGCAGGCGTTCAGCCGCCAGACCGGCATCATCGAGGAACGCGCCGGCACCATGGAGCGCGCGCTGTCGACTGGTGTCGATAACGTCCGCAACGTACTCGAGAAGAGCGCGGTCTTCGTCGCCGGCGCCTTGCGCGAAAAGGTCCTGGAAGTCACCAGCACGCTGCACGAGCAGGCCGGTGCCGCCTTCAGTGACGCCGATCGCAAGATCGCCGAGCGCGCCGAACAGACGTCCGCCGCCCTGCTGGCACGGGCCGAAGACATCGCCCGCACCTTCGAGGAGGCCGACCGTCGCCTGCACGCCCGGGCGGAAGATACGTCGAACGCCTTGCTCGCCCGCGCCGACGACACCTCCAGCTCGCTGCTGGCCCGCGCCCATGAAACCGCCGATCAGCTCGCCGCTCGCGCTGGCGAGATCGCAGGGACCTTCGACATGGCGGACCAGAAGCTCGCCGCCCGTGCCCAGGAGACCGCCGATCAGCTGGCCGCCCGCGCAAGCGAGATTGCCGGCACGTTCGACGCGGCCGACCAGAAGCTCGTCGCCCGGGCCGTGGAAACTGCGCAGTCGCTGGCCGCCCGCGCCGGCGACATCCTGCGCAACTTCGAAAGCGCCGACCAGCGGCTCGGCATGCGCATCGGCGAATCCGCCGAGGCGCTCGCCGCCCGCGCGTCGGACCTCGGCCGCATCTTCGATGCAGCCGACCAGCATTTGGTCTCGCGC
Organism: Mesorhizobium sp. B2-3-13; assembly: GCF_006442195.1. NCBI lineage: Bacteria > Pseudomonadati > Pseudomonadota > Alphaproteobacteria > Hyphomicrobiales > Phyllobacteriaceae > Mesorhizobium > Mesorhizobium sp. B2-3-13. The sequence continues at coordinate 130,059 of NZ_VFVQ01000003.1, read as the reverse complement.
ATCGCAGAGGGTTCGGGCGCGCTGTCCAGCCGGGCGTCCGAAATCGCCCGCATCTTCGACGACGCCGACCAGCGCCTGGTTTCGCGCATCGCCGACAGCACCTCGACGATCGGCGAGCATGCGCAGACCATTGTCGGCGCCTTCGCAAGCACCGAACAGAGGGTTGCCGATCGCGCGCGCCAGACCGGCCAGGAACTGGCCGTGCATGCCCGCGAAATCGAGCAGGCGCTTGCCGGCGCCGACGAGCGTCTCGCGTCGAGCGCGGCGGCCGCCGCCGCCCGTGTCGAGGAGCAGATCGCCGGCGTCGAAAACCGGCTCGCCAACACTGCCGAGACGATGGGCCAGAGGCTCAACGAGCAGGTATCGACTGCCGAGGCGCAACTCGTATCGCGTGCCAACGTGATCGCGGAAACCTTCACCGCGGTCGGCCAGCATATCGGCCAGAGCACCAACGACGCCGCCAAAACGATCGGTGCCAACACCCGCGAGCTCAACACCATGCTCGCGGCGCGGTCCGCCGAGATGTCGAAGATCCTCGACGAAACCGCGCGGCCTTTGGTCGAGCGCTTCGCCCAGGGCGGCTCGGAACTGCAAAAGAGCATGGAAGAAGTCACCGAACGCGCCACCGAGAAGCTGCGTAGCGAGAATGCGACCCTGGTCAACGCGCTCGCCAACCGTACCGCCGAAACCTTGTCGGCGGTCGAAGGCGCCCGTTCTTCGCTGTCCGACAGCGTCGCCGATCTCATCGGCCGCATGACCAAATCCAGCTCGCAGCTCGGTCAGCTGATCGAGCAGGCCGCGGTCAACCTCGGCGAGGTCGACCAACGTCTGACCGGCAGTACGCAAAGCTTCGCTGCGACCACCGAAAAGGCGGCACAGACCTTTGCCAGCTCGGCGCGTCTGGTCGATTCTAACACGACAAGGCTGACGGAACTGTCGTCGTCGACCTTGCGCGAAGTCGCCTCGATCGCCACCAAGTTCGACGAACACAGCCGTCTGCTCGCCGGCGCTTCCGACCTCCTGAGCTCGGCCCAGAGCAACCTCGAACACACGCTGGAAAGACAGTCGTCGCTCGAGGATCTCGCCGTCGGCCTGGTCAAGAAGTCGGAAGATCTCGAACGGGTCATGCGTTCTTTCGAAAACCTCGTGGGCCAGACGCTGCAGAACGCCGAAGGGAAGACGCTGGAATCGGCCGACAAGATCCGCAACGCCATCACCGATGTCGTCGAGTCGGCAACCAAGCGCTTCGCCGATGCGACCGAGGAGATGCGGCGCACGGCGGGCTCGATCAAGAGCGAACTCGACCTCACCCGCGCCGAGCTCAAGAAAGGCGTCATCGAGATGCCGGAAGAGGCCAAGGAATCGACCTCGGCCATCCGCCGCGCCGTTTCCGAGCAGATCAACGCCTTGAAGGAGCTTTCGGATATCGTTGCGAAATCCGGTCGTGGTGGCGACTCCTCGGAACCGCGTCCCTTGCGCCCGGCGCCGCAGGCACCGGCGGCACGCGCCGCCGAGCCGCCCGGTCGTGCCCCGGCACAGCCGCAGGCGGATCTGCGCCCGCCACAGGCACCGCTGGGTGGCGCGGGACTGCGTGGCACGCTCGATCTGGAGCGTCCGGCGGAGGCGGCACCGCGTCAGCGTGCCGCCGACGCCACTGCCCGCGCGCCGCAAGGCGGTTGGGTGCGCGATCTGCTGACCGCCGCGTCGAACGATGCCGAGCTCAGGCCGGCGGCCCCCCAGGCGCCTGCGGAAGCACCGCACCCGGCCCCTGCCCAGCGTTCGCCGCTGCATGTCGTGGAATCGCTGAACTCGCTGTCCATCGATATCGCCCGGGCTATCGACCACGATGCCTCGATCGAGCTATGGAACCGCTATCGGCGTGGCGAGCGTGACGTGTTCACGCGCAGGCTTTACACGCTGAAAGGCCAGCAGACGTTCGACGAAATCCGCCGCAAATACCAGGCGGAGGCCGAATTCCGCGCCGCCGTCGACCGCTATTGCGACGATTTCGAGAAGCTGCTCAAGGATGTCTCGCGCAATGACCGCGACAACATCATGGCGCAGACCTATCTCACGTCGGACACCGGCAAGGTCTACACCATGCTGGCCCATGCCAGCGGTCGCCTGCACTAGGCGGTCGACAAGCCAAAACGAAAAAGGCGGGGGACTCCCGCCTTTTTTCTTGAAGGGACTGACGTCGCTATCCGGAAGACGCATCCGGGTTTTATCTCGTTTTCCGGAACCGGATCCTGAGTTGTGAAGACGACAATCATCTTCGACTGCGAGTTTCTCTGCCTTGAGGGCTCGCAACGCAGATTCTGGTGCGCGGCCCATGACCCCGATCCGGTCATCGCCCAGATCGGCGCGGCAAGGCTCGGCCTCGAAGGCGACTTCCCCGTGCTGGGCACGTACAACGCCTATATCAGGCCGACCGACCGATTTGGCGAGAGATACGGGCTCGATCCGTTCTTCACCCGACTGACGGGCATCACAGAAGAAATCATCGAAGCCGAGGGCGTCGAGCTGGAAGATGCCCTTGCAGGCATCGATCGTTTCTCAGATGGGGCTCGGTTCTGGTCCTGGGGCAAGGACGAACTGAACATGATCGCCATCAGTTGCTATGTCGCGGGCATCAAGCCGCCCATCCCGGCCACCCGGTTCGATAACGCCGTCAAGCTGCTGATCGCGGCCGGCATGCCGATCGAGGATTTGGCAAGGACGCCGAGCAACAAGCTTGCGGATTACTACGGCGTCGAACACCCGCCATTGCAGGGGCACGACGCGCTGGACGACGCGCTGTCCGTGACCTACACCCTGCAGCACCTGATGAAGACTGGAAAGCTGCGGCCGGACGCCTTCGAACGTCTGTAGCCCGAAAGAGTTTGGTTGAATCCCTGCGCGCCTGGCGCTCAGATCGCCGAATCCGTCCAGCGGACGATCTGCTTGGCGGCATCACCGAAGGCTGCGTCGAGAGCGCCGACATAAGCGGGGTTCCCGCTGCCCGATACGGGCGCGGATGCGGTGAAGCTCTTGGAAGCCTTCACTTCGCCGTTGCGATCGTTGAGCAAGCGCACGAACAGGTCGACCTCGGCATGTTCGCCGCCATCGACGCGCACCTCGAAGGACCGAACCTCGACGATCACCTGATAGTCGATCGCCAGCCCCTCGCCCGGTTTCCCCACCCCGGCAAAGCTGCCCGAGCGCTGGAACGTCTCGGCCAACCGCGCCTGCACGACCAGCGGCAGGCGGTCAGCCCATTGCGCACCCTTCAGATATTGGATCGAGCGGTCGGAAGGTTTGATGACGATGTTCTGGCTGTCCAGCGCCTTCAGCGCCGAGGGCTGGGCGATCAGAATCTGCCGGCGGCTATGGCCATGCGCGTCGACCATCGGCGCCGATAGTTCGAACGTGTCGAGCGGTGCCGGCTTGCCGCCCAGCACCGCACAACCGGTAACCGTCAGGACAAGCAGCGCCGCGGCTGATTTCAACCCGCCCGTTCCAAGCCTACTCAACGTCACCCGTGATCCCCGTTGTCCCCGGATCGTAAGATCAACCCGCATTCACGAGCTATGTTCTTGCGGCGGGCCGGCGCCGAAGTCAACGCCGCGCCCTGCCGTCGAATTGCCGAACCTCGCCTTCGCCACCCGAAAGGATGCGCTGCGGATTGCGGCTGAGATCCGTCACCGCCTCCTCGATGCGATTGATCGAGCGACGGCTGTCCTGCACCAGCGCCTCGACATTCTGCAGCCCCTGGCCGGAGAAGCGCGCCAGATTGTCGGTAATGACCCCAAGGCGGGCGTTCAGCGTATCGGCGACCTGCTTGAAGGATTTGAGCGTTTCCCTTGCGTCGGCCATCACGCCGTCGGCCTGGCCCGAGCCGAGCAGCTTGTCGACCTTGGCGAGGATACCGTCGACCCGCACCGAGGCGTCGTTAAGCCGTTGCGCCAGGTGCCTGGCGTCCTTGATTGTCTGGTCGATGTCGTCAGCCCGATTGGCTATCTTGCCGGTCACCTCCGCGATGTCGGCCGCCGCCTTGTTGGCGCTGTCGCTGGCCTTCTGGATGTTAGCCAGCGCTTCGCGCACCTGTGCCGGGTCGATGCCGTCGAGCACGCCATCGACCTTGGCCAACGTGCCTTGCGTCTGCTTGGCGAAGTCGTTGACCGATCCCACCGCCGTATCGACGTTCTTGATCACGCCGTCGAGCTGCCGCGAGGTTTCCTTGAGGTTGCCTGTCACCGTATCGACGTTGGAAACGATGCTCTTGATCTTGTCCTTATCGACGGCATTGAGCAGGCCTTCCGCCGCCTTCAGCGTGCCGTCGAGCTTTCCTGAAACGCCTTTCAGCTCGTCGGACAGCGCGCTGACGGCGGACAGGAATTTGTCGATGCCCTCGGAATTCCTGGCCAGTGCATCGGAAAATGTCTGCACATTGTGCACGGTCTGCGTCAGCGGCCCGCGGACATCCTTTGTGAAGCCTTCCAGCTCCGTCAGCACCTTGTCGGCGCGGGTGAAGATGTTCTGCGCCGTCTGCAGCAGATTGGTCACGGCCGAAGGGTTGGCGACGATCTCGGCGACCTTGCCTTCCTTTTCGGCCTGGTCGAGCAGCTTCACTTCCTTGGGATCGGCGCCCTTGAGCTCGATATTGGCCTGCCCGGTGAGGCCGGCGAGGCCGATATCGGCCTGCGTCGACTTGGTGATCGGCGTCATCCGGTCAATCTCGGTGTCGGCGATGGCAACAGTTGGATTGTCGACGTCGATATAGACGCGCTTGACGTCACCAACCTTGACGCCGTTGAACAGCACGAAGCTGCCGCGGCCAAGACCGGAAGCCGAGCCCGGAATGCGCACCCGCAGCAGCGTCGTCTCGCCCCTGTCGCCGATCGCGGCCGTCCAATAGACGAAGCCGAAAGCCGCCAGGATCGCAACCAGCGTGAAAATGCCGACAATGACGTAGTTGGCTCTGGTTTCCATTGCTTCACTTATGGCTATGCACGTGCGGCAAGATCAAGTTGCCGGGCGCGTTTTCCGCGGAAATAGGATTTCACCCACGGTTCCTCGCTCTTCAGCATGTCGTCGATACTGCCTTCGACCAGCACCTTTTTCTTGCCGAGCACCGCCACGTGGTCGCAAGCGGTAAACAGCGTGTCGAGGTCGTGGGTCACCATGTAAACGGTCAGATCCATGGTGTCGCGCAGCTTGACGACGAGCTCGTCGAACTCGGCCGCGCTGATCGGATCGAGGCCCGACGTCGGCTCGTCGAGAAAGACGATGTCCGGATCAAGCGCCAGCGCCCTGGCAAGCGCGGCACGCTTGATCATGCCGCCGGAGAGCTCGGAGGGAAATTTCTGCGCCGCGTCCGGCGGCAGGCCGACCAGCTCGATCTTCAGCAGCGCCAGCTCGTCCATCAGCTTCCTGGGCAGGTCGAGATATTCGCGCATCGGCACCTGCACGTTCTCCATCACGGTCAGCGCCGAAAACAGCGCACCATGCTGGAACAGTACGCCAAGACGCATGTCGATGCGTAGCCGCTCGATATCGCTTGCCTTGTCGACGTCGACGCCGAACAGTTTGATTGTTCCCGACTGCTTGGGCATCAGCCCGAGAATGGTGCGCAACAGCACGGACTTGCCGGCGCCCGAGGCTCCGACGAACCCCAGTATCTCGCCGCGCGTGATGTCGAGCGACAGCTTGTCGAGGATCAGCTTGTCGTCAATGGCAACGGTGACGTCGTGCACCGAGAGGACGATTTCACTGTCGTCCTCGCCCTTCACCTCTATCCCGTTGCCCTTCGCCATCTTGTCAGAACTCGATCGCTGCGTAGAACATGGCGAAAAGCCCGTCGAGGATGATGACGACGAAGATCGACTTCACCACCGAAGCGGTCACGTGCTGGCCGAGCGATTCGGCACTGCCGCCGACCTTCATGCCCTCGACGGAGGCGATCGTGCCGATGATCATGGCCATGAACGGCGCCTTGATCAGCCCGGCGAAAATCGTGCTGAGATCGATTGCGACACGCAACCGGTCGATGAAGGCAGCGGGTGGGATATCGGAGTAAAGCCAGGCAGCGACAATGCCGCCGCCGAGTGCGGCGAAATTGGCGATGATCGTCAGGCAGGGCAAGGCGATCACCAGCGCTACAAGGCGCGGAAAGACCAGGACGCCGATCGGATTGAGGCCGATGACCTTCAGCGCGTCGACCTCCTCGCGCATCTTCATCGAGCCGATTTCGGCGGTGATCGCGCTGCCGGAGCGGCCGGCGATCATGATTGCCGTCATCAGCACGCCGAGTTCGCGCAGGATCAGCACGCCGACGAGATCGACGACGAAGATGTCGGCGCCGAAATAGCTGAGCTGATAAGCGCCCTGCTGGGCAACGATGGCGCCGACGATCGCCGACATCAGCACCACCACGGGGATTGCGCCGACGCCCATGCGATCGATCTGGTTGAAGATCGCCGCCGGGTTGACGGCATGGCCGCGGCCGAGCTTCATCTGCGCGCCGCGGATGGTGGCGCCCAATATATTCATCGAAGCGAGGAAATCGTCGCGCATCTCGTAGACGCGCCGGCCAACCGCCTCCAGCGCCCGAATGACAATGTTGGGCGGCCGCGCCGGTCCGGATTCGGGTTCGCGCCGGACAGCTTCGCCGACCGCGTCGAGCAGGATGGAGGCGATCTCGCTTTGGCCTTGCAGCCGAACCTCGACGTTCTTCTTCTCGAAGGCGCTGACCAGCCGGTCAATCAGCCAGGCGCCGGCGGTATCGATCTTCTCGATTTTTGAAAGATCAAGCGCCAAAGTTTTGAAACCGCTTCGTTTCTCGATTTTGCGCATGTCGGCGTCGATCAGCGCCACGGTCCGTGTCGTCCAGATTCCGGAGAACGCGCAGCCGAGGACGCCACCTTCCTCGCCGACTGCCACGCGCGGGTCGTGGTCACCCCCCGAGGCGGTCGTGCCGCTTGCGTCGCGCTTGCCTATGGTCAACATGGCGTCCTGTTTAGCCCGATGGGTCCGACCTTGTCGATTTGCCGACAACCCTTCTCGCATAGCCGGAGCAGAAAAATATGGCGCGTGTCATTTCGGTCGAGGCCGAGCGGTTTCCGATCGCCGGAACCTTCACCATTTCGCGCGGCTCCAAGACCGAGGCCGAGGTAATCACGTGCACGATCAGCCAGGGTGGCGATGTCGGGCGCGGCGAATGTGTTCCTTATAAGCGGTATGGCGAGACGATGGAGGGTGTTCGCGATGCTATCGAGGCGATGCGCGACCGGATCGCCAGCGGGATGGACCGCACCGCCCTGCTCGACGCAATGCCTGCTGGGGCGGGGCGTAACGCCATAGACTGTGCCCTTTGGGACCTTGAAGCCAAGATCAGCGGCAATCCGGTGGCGAACGCAATCTGGCCGGCCCCGTTGCATCAGCTCGAAACCGCCTACACGCTGTCGCTCGGCGAACCGGAAGCGATGGCGGCGCAGGCCCGCGCCAATGCCGGCAGGCCGCTGCTCAAGGTCAAGATCGGCGGCGACAACGACATCGCCCGCATCCGGGCGGTGAGACAGGCAGCACCCGAGAGCCGACTGATCCTTGATGCCAATGAAGGTTGGACCGACGACAACATTGTCGCGAACTTCGCCTTTGCCGGCGAACAGGACATCGCCCTGATCGAACAGCCGCTGCCGGCGGGCCGGGACGGCATCCTGCGCCACATCGCGCATCCGGTGCCGGTCTGCGCCGACGAAAGCGTTCACGAAGCGGGGAACCTCGAAGCGCTTGTCGGTCTCTACGACGCCGTCAACATCAAGCTCGACAAGTCCGGCGGGCTGACGGCGGCGCTCACCTTGCGCGACCGCGCCCGTGAACTGGGCTTTGGCGTCATGGTCGGCTGCATGGTCGGCACGTCGCTGGCAATGGCGCCGGCTGTGCTGCTTGCGCAAGGAGCCGATTTCGTCGACCTCGACGGGCCGCTGCTGCTTGCCCGGGACCGTGTGCCGGGCCTCGTTTACCAGGGATCGCTCGTCTCACCGCCGGACCGGGCGCTGTGGGGCTGAGCGCGCGGCAAGCCCGATCAGCACGAGGCCAATGATCGCGATCGGGATCATCGCAAGGAACCCGTCGACGCCCAGACGGTCGTAGAGCGGACCGGACGCAAGCGTGACGGCGGCCATGAAGAAACCGTTGAAAAAATAGGCGATGCCTTGCGCGGCACCCGTGCGCTCTTCGGACACGGTTTCGGCGATCATCTTCTGCAGGCCGATCAGCACCATCGCGACAGACACCGAATGCAACGACTGCACGGCGAAGAACCCGCCGACGCCAAGGCCGAGCGGCCATACCAGCGGAAAGGCGAACCAACGCACGATCGAACCGATGCCGGCAATGAGCATTACCCGGACGACGGATACGGAGGCGAAAATGCGATTGAACAACAAAAACATGCAGACTTCGGAGACGACGCCCCAAGCCCACAGCAGGCCGACGACGGAATCGCTGATGCCTATCGATTTCCAGTAGATCGAGACGAAGCCGTAAAGGAAGGCATGGCTGGCGGTGATGATGCCGACGCCAAGCGTGAAATAGAGGAAATAAGCATTAAATAGCCCCGGCGCCGCGTGCTGGATTTCCGCCGCCGACAGTGGCGAGGCTTTGCGCGGCCGCCCCATGCGCGGCGCCAGCAGGCCTGCGGCGAGTGCCGCGCCAAGGGCAAGGAATATGATCACCGGAACGGCTTGAGGGCCGCTGGCCGCCAGAATGAAGCCGCCTGCGACATTGGCCAGGAGATAGCAGACCGACCCCCATTTACGCATGCTCGCATAATTGGAACCGAAGCGGCGCACGCCCGAAAGCGCGAGCGAATCGGCGATCGGCGAATGCGGCGTCCAGACAACGGTCAGCAACAACGACACCGCCAGCACAGTCGCGTAGGTCGGTGTCAGGAAGTACCCCGCGGAGAGCAGCAGCGAGGCCGCGACCAGTACGACATAGACGTCGGCGCGGTCCCTGGCTCGATCGGCAAGTGTCGTCAGCAGCGGCGTCGTCAGCACGCGCAGGAACATCGGCGCTGCCAGGATGACGGCGATCTGTTCGGCGTGAAATCCCTTGGCCTGCAACCAAAGCGGGAAATAGGGCAAATGGGTGCCAAGCGATATGAACAGCGTGCCGAAGATCAGGCTCATGCGCAGCTCAAAACGGCCCGGCTTCACGAGTTGTTCGGGCGAAAGCGGCGGCAGCAGCATGAATCGATCCAATGACGCTGCGCTCAACGACCGGCGAGCAGCGAGAACCGATCCTTAACATGAGGAAAAACCGGGCGAAACCGGCTGGACCAGCTGATTAACACCAGAAAGTGCAGGTCCGGCTTCCGCCTCAGGCGGCCTGCACCACCCTGTCTTCGATGAGCATCGGGATGAAGGGTTCGTCAGGCGCTTCAGGCAGGATATGCGCCCAGGTCAGGATTTCCATGCGGCCGTCGAAATGCTCGACCACGGCGGTGCAACTCTCCACCCAGTCACCGGTGTTGATATACTGCACGTCGCCATAGCTTTCGATGGCGGCATGGTGGATGTGCCCGCAGATGACGCCGTCGACATGCGAGCGTCGCGCTTCCTCGCTGAGCACCGTCTGGAACGAGCCGATGAAGTTCACCGCCTTCTTGACCTTGACCTTGGCCCAGGACGAAAACGACCAGTAAGGCAGGCCGAGCAATTGGCGCAACCGCGTGATCACCCGGTTAACCTGCATGGCAGCGTCATAGGCATGGTCGCCGAGATAGGCGAGCCAACGCTGGTTGTGGACGACGGTATCGAACTGGTCGCCATGGATGACCAGCAGTCGCCGGCCATCGGCGGTTTCGTGGATGGCGCGGTCGGCAACGACGATGCCGCCGAAATGCACGCCCTGGAACTGGCGGGCGAATTCGTCGTGATTGCCGGCGATATAGGTGATCGAGGCGCCCTTGCGCGCCTTGCGCAGCAGTTTCTGCACGACGTCATTGTGGCTTTGCGGCCAATGCCAGCTGCGCCTCAGGCGCCAGCCGTCGACGATATCGCCGACCAGATAGATGATGTCGGCATCGTGGTAGCGAAGGAAATCGATCAGGAAATCAGCCTTCGCCGCCTTCGATCCGAGATGGACGTCGGAAATGAACATGCTGCGGAAAGTGCGGGGCTCTTGGCCTGGCATCGCGGATTCACCCTTGCTTTCGAGCAGCCTATGCCCCGATTCATGCAACAACCGTATGACGGTTGCGATTGGTCCAGCGCTGGCGCTAGCCTGCCGGGCAAATCAAGGAGAAAATCATCATGGATCTCGGTATCCGCGGAAAGAAGGCCATCGTCTGCGCTTCGAGCAAGGGGCTTGGTCGTGGCTGCGCCATGGCGCTGGGCGAGGCAGGCTGCGACATCGTCGTCAATGGGCGTAATGCGGAGCTGGTCGCCAAAACCGCCGCGGAGCTGCGCCAGCGCCATGGTGTGACGGTGACGGAGGTCGTCGGCGATGTTTCGAAGCCGGAGGTACAGAAAGCGTTGCTCGCCGCCTGTCCGGAGCCCGACATCCTCGTCAACAACAATGGCGGGCCGCCGCTTCGCGATTTCCGCGAGCTCGATCGTGGAAAGATCCTCGAAGGCGTTACCCAGAACATGGTGACGCCGATCGAACTGGTGCAGGCGGTCATCGACGGCATGGCGGCGCGCGGCTTCGGGCGCATCGTCAACATCACCTCGCTGTCGGTCTATGTCCCCATCCCCGGGCTTGACCTGTCATCTGGTGCGCGCGCCGGCCTGACGTCGTTCCTCGCCGGGGTAGCGCGCACGGTGATCGAGCGCAACGTCACTATCAACAGCCTGCTGCCGGGCAAGCTCGATACCGACCGGCTGCGCGGCCCGCATGAGGCCGGCACGCCAGAGGATCCCAAGGCGGCCGCGGCGCGCAAGACCCGCATCAGTGCCGACGTACCGGCCAAGCGGCTCGGCACTCCGGAGGAATTCGGCCAGATCTGCGCCTTCCTGTGCTCTGTCCACGCCGGCTATCTGACCGGGCAGAACATACCCGTCGACGGCGGTCTCTACGTCAGCGCCTTTTGACCTGCGAAGCAGGGCAACCTGATTTCGCATGAAACAACCGTAACTAGCTGAGAACTATTGGATTTTCCCGCGCCGGCATTTAAAGCTTCCGGCGCGTCAATTAGCGTCGCGAAAAATCTTGGCCTCATGCTAAAAGGACTCTCGAAGCAGGTTTGAGGAGCGGCCGCATGGAAGGCGAGAACAAGAAAACGGCACGTTCGGACCTCGACGAAGCCGCCCTCTACTTCCATAAGCACCCGACGCCGGGAAAGCTCGAGATCCAGGCCACCAAGCCACTCGGCAACCAGCGCGACCTGGCGCTCGCTTATTCACCCGGCGTCGCCGCCCCTTGCCTGGAGATTCGCGACGATCCGGCGACTGCCGCCGACTACACGGCGCGCGCCAACCTGGTCGGCGTCGTGTCGAACGGCTCGGCCGTGCTCGGCCTAGGCAATATCGGGCCGCTGGCCTCCAAGCCGGTGATGGAGGGCAAGGCGGTCCTGTTCAAGAAGTTCGCCGGCATCGACGTCTTCGACATCGAGATCGACGCGCCGGAAATCGAGCGCATGGTCGAAACCGTCGCCGCGCTGGAACCGACTTTTGGTGGCATCAACCTCGAGGACATCAAGGCGCCGGAGTGTTTTGAAGTCGAAGAACGCCTGAAAGCTCGCATGAGCATACCGGTGTTCCATGACGACCAGCACGGCACCGCCATCATCGTCGCCGCCGCCGTGCTCAATGGGCTGGAATTCGCCGGCAAGACCATTTCGGACATCAAGGTCGTCACTTCCGGCGCAGGTGCTGCCGCCCTTGCCTGCCTCAATCTGCTCGTTTCGCTCGGCGTGCGCGTCGAGAACATCTGGGTCACCGACCGTTTCGGCGTCGCCTACAAGGGTCGTGTCGACGAGATGGACCGCTGGAAAGACCCTTATGTAAAAGACACAGAGGCGCGCACGCTCGCCGACGTCATAGCGGGCGCCGATGTCTTTCTCGGCCTCTCGGCCGCCGGTGTGCTGAAGCCGGAGCTGCTGCAACACATGGCGGCGAAGCCGTTGATCCTGGCGCTTGCCAATCCCAATCCGGAGATCATGCCGGAAGTGGCGCGCGCAGCGCGTCCGGACGCCATGATCTGCACGGGCCGGTCCGATTTTCCCAATCAGGTCAATAACGTGCTTTGCTTCCCCTATATCTTCAGGGGAGCGCTCGACTGCGGCGCCAGCGCCATCAATGAGGAGATGAAGATGGCGGCGGTGCGGGCGATCGCCGCCCTCGCCCGCGAAGAACCTTCCGATGTCGCCGCGCGCGCCTATTCGGGCGAAACGCCGATCTTCGGACCCGAATTCCTGATCCCCTCGCCCTTCGACCCGCGCCTCATCCTGCGCATCGCGCCGGCCGTCGCCAAGGCAGCTTGCGACACCGGTGTGGCGACACGGCCGATCACGGACTTCGCCGCCTATATCGACAAGCTCAATCGCTTCGTCTTCCGCTCCGGTCTGGTGATGAAGCCGGTGTTCTCCTCCGCCAAGTCCTCGAGCGCCAAACGCGTCATCTACGCCGACGGCGAGGACGAGCGTGTCCTGCGTGCCGCCCAGGTTGTGCTTGAGGAAGGTATCGCCGAGCCGATCCTGATCGGCCGCCCGCACGTCATCGAGGTCAGGCTGAAGCGTTATGGCCTGCGCATCAAGCCCGGTGTCGATTTCGGCCTGATCAACCCGGAGGACGATCCGCGCTACCGCCACTATGTCGACCTCCTGATCGAACTCGCCGGCCGCCGCGGCGTGACGACAGAGGCCGCGCGTACCATGGTGCGCACCGACAACACGGTGATCGCGGCGTTGGCGCTGAAGCGCGGCGACGCCGACGCCATGGTCTGTGGCCTCGAAGGCCGTTTCGAGCGGCATCTGCGCAACGTGACGCTAATCATTGGGCCGCGCACCGGCATCAAGGATCGGGACCTGTCGACCCTTTCCATGCTGATCTCGCAGCGCGGCATCATCTTCCTTACCGACACTCACGTCTCCGTCGACCCCACGGCCGACGAAATCGCCGAGATGACCGTGCTGGCGGCGGAAGAAATCCAGCGTTTCGGCATCGAGCCGAAGGCGGCACTGCTGTCGCATTCGGATTTCGGCTCGCGTGATTCGCCGAGCGCGCTGAAGATGCGTCAGGCAGCGGCCATTCTGGCGCGCATCGCGCCGGAGCTGCAGTGCGACGGCGAAATGCATGCCGATTCCGCTTTGTCGGAGCATCTGCGCCAGCGCGTCTATCCGCATTCGCGTCTGAAGGGCGAAGCCAACCTCCTGGTGTTCCCGAACCTCGATTCGGCCAACATCACGCTGACGGCGCTGCGGGCCATGATGGATGCCCTGCATGTCGGCCCCATCCTCCTCGGCACCGACAAGCCGGCGCACATATTGACGCCCTCGGTGACCTCGCGCGGCGTCGTTAACATGACGGCGCTGGCGGTGGTCGAAGCCGCGCACAAGGCGCAGGCGATCGCCAATCTGGACTGACTTCCGAAATGGACGATTAACCGCGAACGGGTTAGCCTTGGCGACCAGAGGCAAGCGGGATCGAGGCGGATGGCAAGCGGAGGTTTGAAGCAGGCCCATGCTGCCGTGCTGCTTGGCCTTCTGCTGTCCGGCGCAGCGGTCGGCGAGCCGCAGGCCGCTTCACGGGTCTGCCGTCAACTGGAGGCCGATCTCGCCGCGGCCTCACGCGGCGGTGGCGGCGGCCCGGCACTGGTCCGGAAATACGACGCCGCGATCGAAAGGCAGCGCGAACAGATCTCGAAGGCTCGCGGCCAGGCGAACAGTGCCGGCTGTGGGTTCTCGCTGTTTTCGCGCAACATCAACCAGTGTGCCAGGCTGAACGCCACTATCGAGCGCATGAATGCCAATCTCGACAGTCTGCAGGCCAAGCGTGCCCAACTCGCCGGCGGCGGCGGTTCACGCCGCGACCGGGGCCGTATTCTGGCGGCGCTCGATGCCAATGACTGCCGTGACGATGCAGTGGCACCCCGCCGCGCGCCTCCGCAGGAAGCCAATCGTGAAGATGGGGCCAATGCCAATCTCTTCGATCAGCTTTTCGGCGGCGGCAACCGGCAGATCGATACGTTGGACCAGCCTGACGATTCCGGCGAGGAACGCGACGTCAGCCGCGTCCTCAACCAGCCCGGCATTCCGGACGTTGCGAGCAGCGGCGGCGAATTCCACACCAGTTGCGTCCGCACCTGCGATGGATATTTCTTCCCCATGTCGAACGCCGCCTCGGCCGGCGATTTCGAGCGCGACCAGAAGAATTGCGAATCGGCCTGCCCCGGCACCGAGATGCAGGTTTTCTATTCGCGCGGCATGGACGACGATTCGGCATCGATGACGTCATCGGTCACCGGCAGGCCCTATGGCGAATTGTCAACCGCCTATCTCTACAAACAACCCAACATGTCGCGGCCGCCCGCTTGCGGCTGCAATGCCGCGCAGAATTTCCAGATCATTGGCGGCAACCCGCCAAGTCAGCAACAATCACAGCCCGAACCAGATGCGGCGCCGACTATTGCGGCCTCGAAGCCTGATCCGGGTGCCGACCCCGAGACCCTGGCCAATAGAGACGGCGGACTCGACCGTGAAGCCATCAAGCGCCTTTCGGCCAAGCCGGTGACATCGCCGGTTTCGGCCCTGCCTCCGGAACAGCGCAAGGTCAGGGTCGTCGGGCCATCGTTCCTTCCCGACCCATCAGCGGCAATAGATCTGCGAGCTCCGGCCCCGAAGGCAGTCCAGTAAGGGCAAGCCTGAGCGGCATGAACAGCGCCTTGCCCTTGCGGCCGGTCGCTTCCCTGATCTTGCCGGTCCAATCCTTCCAGACCGTCCCGTTCCACGGTTCCTCAGGCAGGAGATCGAGTGCCTGATGCAGAAAATCGCGGTCGTCATCGGAAAACTCGGGCTTCTCCTGCGGCCCTTCGCGCAGGACACGCCACCAGGCAACCGCATCGGCCAACCGGTCGATATTGCCGCGCACCGCCAGCCAGAACGGTTCGGCGTGTTCGCCTGAAATACCCAGCACCATCAGCCGGTCCCGCGCCTCGTCGAACGGCATACGCTGCAGCAGCACCCGGTTGAGCACGAACAGTTCGGCCGGATCGAACTTGGACGACGATTTCGAGGTCGCGGCCGGATCGAAATGGCCGGCAAGTTCGGCCAGGTCATGCGCGGCCGCGACATTCTCCGACGTGCCGACCAGCACGGCCAGCGAAGCGACGGCCATCGGCTCGATGCCGTCTTCGCGCAGGCTCTCGATGGAAAGTGCGCCGGTGCGCTTCGACAGCCCCTCGCCCGAGACGGTGGTCAGGAGATTGTGGTGGCCGAAGACCGGCGGCTCGGCACCCAGCGCCTTGAACAGGGCGATCTGCACGCCGGTGTTCGTGACATGATCGTCGCCGCGGATGACGTGGCTGACGCCCATCTCGATGTCGTCGACAACGGAGGGCAGCGTGTAGAGATAGGTGCCATCCTCACGCACCAGCACCGGATCGGACAGCGAAGCCAGATCCACCGTCTCCTCGCCACGCACCAGATCGTCCCAGTGGATCTCGGTGCGCTCCGGCTGCCGCGGATCGCTGGAGAAATTGGGCAGCAGGAAACGCCAATGGGGCCGGCGCCCGTCGGCCTGATATTCGGCCACCTGCTCTGTCGTCAGCGCCAATGCCTCGCGGCCATAGACCGGCGGCAGGCCTCGCGTGCGGCGCACCTTGCGCCTGAGGTCGAGTTCTTCCGGCGTTTCATAGCAGGCGTAGAGAACACCCGCCGCCTTCAGCCGCTCGACCGCAGCGTCATAGACTTCGAAGCGCCGCGACTGATAATCGGTGACATCCGGGAAGATGCCCAGCCAGTGCAGGTCGTAGAGGATGGCGTCGGCGAATTCCTGCTTCGAGCGGGCGATGTCGGTGTCGTCGAAGCGCTGGATGAAGCGGCCCTTGTTGTTGAGGGCAAACAGCCAGTTGAACAGAGCTGTGCGCGCATTGCCGATATGGATGCGGCCGGTTGGTGACGGGGCGAAACGAACGGTAACTGTCATGAGCGGGGCGTACCGTATGCCTTTGTGATTGACAAGACGCGCCCCCGCGCCGTGCCGCAGACATAGAACATGGCGACTGGAATGAAAAGACCGTGCCGGGCAGCCTCAAGCGGCGGATGGCGGCGGCCAGCCTGGCGGCACCGCCATAAGAGGGTGCAGCCAACCGGCGGAGTCGACGAAAAGGTCGTTGAAGACGATCAGCGGCCGAAGTCGTCGGAACTGAGGCGGGTCCAGCGGTCGCCCATCAACCCGCCGATAGCGATGTCGCCGGAGCGGACCGCTTCCGTGACATCGGGGATTCGCGAGCGGACCATCGTCCCCCCGGCATAACGGAAGAAGAGATTCCTGTAGCCGAAGAGGTGAGGCATGAACCTGCTCTGGGTCTGTCCGGTGATACCCACGCAGCCCATATCCCGCGCAGCCGCGACAAGGCCTTCCAGCGTCGCGCCCCAGTGGTGTCCGGAAGCCTGGATTTGCAACAGGATCGCTATGTCGCCGGCTTGACCGTAGAAGGCGTAGCAACCGAGCATTTTGCCCGTCGCGTCGTAAGTCCCGCCGAAATGAAGGGGGCCGTCGGCCCGCTTCTCAGTCGCCAGTGCGAGCAGCCGGGGCAGTTCGCCATCCTTCCAACTCGGGCGAAGGGCATAATCGGACAGGAGGGTCGGCAGCCGCTCTGCAAATTGCCCGGCATTGATCGGCTCGGCATGGACCCGTTGCGACGATAAATGCTGGACGGACGGTTCGAACCTTCGTTTCGCGAGAACGTCGAATGCTCTCGCGCAGGGATCGAGTGCCAGGCGAGGCAGGCGAGGCCATTTGCGGTGCAATGCGGCGGCGGCCATCGCGGCCGGTCGGAAAACATAGGTCCATTCCAAACAATGGACCGGCAGGAGTTGGTATTTCATCGGACGAGCGAAGGCCAGAGATACCCGGTTGGCCGAATCGGTCAGCTGCAGATCGAATTCGCCTTGATGCAAGGCACGCAGCAATTGCGGTCCGGCCGAGCCGTGATCGGCGCCAGGGTCGGCCATGAACGGACCGATGATCGCCGCATTCAATGTCGCTCCGTTGAGCTCGTAACGGGCTTTCAGGACGCCAAGGAACCCACCTAGATCGCCCTGCGGGTTGATCTGGACAAGAGCGTTGCTCTCACCGGACTGGCCGGCAGGGTCAAGATAGATCTTCCCCATATACTCCGCCGTTTCCGCGATCGCGCGATCGAGGAGGTGACGCCGACGCCGGCGAAACTTCGTCAGGAAGAGTGCGGCGACGCGCTCGAGATCTTCGGCGGCAAGCGGCCGAACCGAGCCGTGCTGAGATTCCAGCACCGATGGCGCAGCCACCTTTTCCACACCGGTAGTTTCGGAATCAAGACGCATTGTGAGACCGCTTAGATTGCTTCTTTGGTATACAACAACCAAAAGTAGAGAAACGAATTTCGGTCGGTAACGTAAACAGACGTCGCAAATCGATGTCTGAAAAGGGCTTCACTGGCAGGTTCGCTCAGCCAGCATACGCCAAGTGATAGGCACTCCGGATGGCCTCCGGCCAAAGCCGGAGGCCATCTCAGGTCAGTCGACGAGGCCCTTGGTCAGCTCCAGCGCCTGGCGCTCGAACAGGCGGCGGTAGATGCCGCCCTTCAGGCGGATCAACTCGTCATGCGAGCCTTCCTCGACGATCTTGCCGCGATCGAAGACCAGCAGCCTGTCGAGTGCCCTCACCGTCGAAAGCCGATGCGCGATGACCAGCGTCGTGCGGCCGACCATAAGCCGTTCCATCGCCTGCTGGATCAGCACCTCGGATTCCGAATCGAGGCTCGACGTCGCCTCGTCCAGGATCAGGATGCGCGCATCGGCCAGGAAAGCGCGGGCGATGGCCACGCGCTGGCGCTCGCCGCCCGACAGTTTCACGCCACGCTCGCCAACCAGCGTGCCATAGCCCTTCGGCAGGTTGGCGATGAAGTCGTGCGCGCTCGCCAGCCTGGCGGCATGCTCGATCTCCTCTTGGCTGGCGCTTGGCCTGCTATAGGCGATGTTTTCGGCCAGCGAACGGTGGAACAGGATCGGTTCCTGCTGGACGATGGCGATCTGGCCGCGCAGCGACGCCTGGGCGACCTGAGAGATATCCTGGCCATCGATCACGATCTTTCCCGCGTTAACGTCATAGAGCCGCTGGATGAGCTTAACGAATGTCGTCTTGCCCGAACCCGAGTGACCGACGAGCCCGACACGTTCGCCTGGCGCGATGTCGACCGAAAAGTCGCGGTAGAGCGGCGACCGGTGATTGCCGTAGTGGAAGGTGACGTTGTCGAAGGCAATGTGACCTTGCGTGATGGCAATCGGTCCGGCGCCGGGCCGATCTTCGATACCGAGCGGTTCCGACTGGAAATCGACCAGTTCCTCCATGTCGTTGATTGAACGCTGCAAATTGCGGATGTGCGTGCCGATATCGCGCAAATAGCCTTGCAGCACGAAGAACGAGGTCAGCACAAAGGCGACATCGCCGGCGCTCGCCTGCCCCCACGACCACAGCATCAGCGCCAGGCCGATCACCGCGGCGCGCATGACCAGCAGCAGCGCCCCTTGCGTGGTGCCGTTGATGGTGCCGCGCACCCAGGTGCGCCGTGTGCGGGCGCGCCATTTGGCAACCACCCTGGCGAGGCGGCGCTCCTCGCGCTCCTCGGCGCCAAAGCCCTTGACCACGGCGTTGCAGCTCACCGCGTCGGCCAGCGAACCACCGAGACGCGTGTCCCAGGTGTTGGCGAGCCTTGCCGCCGGCGCGACATAGCCGAGCGACAGCATCGCCGTCACCATGATGAACAGCACCGAGCCGGCTGCGACGACCACGCCCATCAGCGGCCAGAACCAGCCGAGCAGCAGCGTCGAGCCGGCGAGCATGACAACGGACGGCAGCAGCGCGATCAGGATGGTGTCGTTCAGCAGGTCGAGCGCCCACATGCCGCGCGTCACCTTGCGCACGGTCGAGCCGGCAAAACTGTTGGCATGCCAATCGGTCGAAAAGCGCTGAACGCGATGGAAGGCGTCGGCCGCGATGTCGGCCATCATCTTGAGTGTCAACTCAACGATACCCATGAAGGCAAGGTTGCGCAGCACGACCCCGGTGAGCGCCAGCGCCATCAGAATCAAGAATGCCGTCATCGCTGCATTCCAGGCAATGGCGTCCGCGCCGGCGCTGCTGGCGACGGCGTCGACCAGCCGGCCGGAATAGAGCGGTGTCAGCACGTCGGCCAGCGTCGACAGCAGGAAACCGCCCATGATCAGCGAGAGCCGCCAGGGCTGACGCCGCCAATGTATGAGCGTGAACCCAAGAACGCTGCGAAAGGCGCTGGCGCGCAAATCGATCTTGAAACGAGCCATGATGTCATTCGGGCGCAAACGAGCCCGATCCCAGTAAGGTCGAAAATTGAAAAACCGCGCCGGAGCGAATTGCCCTTGAATGCGGAGGTTCGGCTATGGTTGGTCGCCTGCCCTTGGGCGGCGACCGGCAGCGGCAAATGCCTTTCCTGCGTCCGGTGTGGTTCCGATACTTCGGAACACCGGCGCAGACCTAGGCCTCGCGGCCTCGCATAACGATGTCAAATCCTGGCATTCGGTCCTCCCTGAAGGGAATCGCGGAGACGCCGTTATACGGACGCTTCGATCGTTCGCCAAGGCAAGCCATGGCCAAAAGCACTTCTGATCCAGCCGATGAGGCGATTTTGCAACAGTCGGACCTGTGTCTATCGTCGCCGCATGGTTTTCACCCGGCAGGCCATCAACAGGCCGGAGGTCGCTCGGAAATCGATCCGCGACAGTCGCCATGCTTGCGCCCGCAACATCGCGCACTCTCGCTCAGCAAGCGAAAAGACGCCTATCCACCATCCCTGAAACGGTTGGTGATGGGATAGCGGCGGTCGCGGCCAAAATTCTTCCTGGTGATCTTCACACCCGGTGCCGCCTGCCGGCGCTTGTATTCGGCGATGTAGAGCAGATGTTCGATGCGCGTCACCGTCGCCCGGTCGTGGCCACGCGCGACGATGTCGTCGACGCCCATTTCGTTCTCGACCAGGCATTCCAGAATATCGTCCAGCACCGGATAGGGCGGCAGCGAATCCTGGTCTGTCTGGTTCTCGCGCAATTCGGCCGACGGCGCCTTGTCGATGATGTTCTTCGGGATCACCTCGCCCGAAGGTCCGAGCGCGCCCGGCGGCACATGACTGTTGCGCCAGCGCGACAGCGCATACACCTGCATCTTGTAAAGGTCCTTGATCGGATTGAAGCCGCCGTTCATGTCGCCATAGAGCGTGGCGTAGCCGACCGACATCTCGCTCTTGTTGCCCGTGGTCACTACCATGGAGCCGAATTTGTTGGAGATCGCCATCAGGATGGTGCCGCGCGCACGGCTCTGCAAATTCTCCTCGGTGATGCCTTCCTTGGTGCCTTCGAACAACTGCGTCAGCGTGTGCAAAAATCCTTCGACCGGCTCGAAGATCGGCACGATGTCATAGCGGCAGCCGAGCGCACGGGCGCAGTCCTCGGCATCCCTAAGCGAGTCCTTCGAGGTGTAGCGATAAGGCATCATGACGGCACGCAGCCGCTCCTCGCCGAGCGCATCGACCGCAAGGGCGGCACAGATCGCCGAATCGATGCCGCCGGACAGACCGAGCACCACATTCTTGAAGCCGTTCTTGTTGACGTAGTCGCGCAGGCCGAGCATGCAGGCGCGGTAGTCGGCCTCCTCCTTGTCCGGGATTTTCGACATAGGTCCTTGCGAGCAGACCCAGCCGTTATCCGTACGTTTCCAGATGGTGACGTCGACCGCGTCCTCGAACTGGCTCATCTGGAAGGCGAGCGTCTTGTCCGCCCCGATGGCGAAGGAGGCGCCGTCGAAGATCAGCTCGTCCTGGCCGCCGAGCTGGTTGGCATAGATCATCGGCAATCCGCATTCGATGACCTGCTTGATAACGACCTGGTGGCGAACGTCGATCTTGGCGCGATAGTAGGGCGAACCGTTCGGCACCAGCAGGATTTCCGCGCCGCTTTCGGCCAGCGTCTCGCAGATGCCGACCTCGCCCCAGATGTCCTCGCAGATCGGTATGCCTATGCGCACGCCGCGGAAGTTGACCGGTCCCTGGATCTCGGGCCCTGCCTGGAAGACGCGCTTCTCGTCGAACTCGCCGTAATTCGGCAGGTCGAGCTTGTAGCGTTCGGCAATGATCTTGCCGCCATCGGCGAAGACGATGGAATTATGCGTGCCGCTCTTGCGCTTCAGCGGCGTGCCGATGATGACGCCCGGACCGCCGTCGGCGGTATCGGCGGCAAAGTCCTCGGCGGCGCGCTCGCATGCCCTGAGGAAGGCCGGCTTCAGCACCAGATCCTCCGGCGGATAGCCAGCAAGGAAAAGCTCGGTATAGAGCACGAGATCGGCGCCCTGGCGGGCGGCATCCGCCCTCGCCTCGCGTGCCTTGGCGAGGTTGCCGGCGACGTCACCGACGGTCGGGTTGAGCTGGGCGATGGCGATACGCAGTATGTCGAGCTTCTTGGTCATGCTGCTGACTTAGCGCGGCGGAATTCACCTCGCAATGGCGTTTGTTTGGACCAATTCAGACCGTCAATCGTCGCCCATATAGTCGCGCAACGATTGCGGAGAGTGGTTTTCGCCGATCGACATCGCCAGGATGCGCGAGATGTGCCGGCGCGGCAGGCCTGTCTCGTCAGCCCATCGGTTGATCTGGATCTGGACTTTGTCGAGGTCTTTCTTCGATGTCGGATTTTCGGCGATGTCGAGGCCCGCGTCGCGAAGTGCGGCCGCCATGTCGGCCGAAATGACGAAAGCATCCCAGCCCAGCCAGCGCAGGAAATACTGGCCGGTGTTGCCGCCGAGCCGGCTGCCATGCTTGCCCAGATAGGCCATCAGCCCGATCTGGTCGTCGGCGGGCCATTCGGCGAGAAAATTGCCGAAGCCGCCATGTTCCCTGGACACGCGTTCAACGAAAGCGGCGTTGTCGCGAACGGATTTGATCTTCTGCGGATTGCGCACGATGCGTTGATCCAAAGCCAGGTCGTACCAGAAATCGTCAGGCTGGAACAACAGCCGCTTGGGCTCGAAGCGCAGGAACGCCTCTTCGAATCCAGGCCATTTCTGCTCGATGACCCGCCAGACGAAGCCGGCTGCGAAGACGCGCTCGGCCATCGTCGAGAGGATACGGTCATCGGTGATGTCGGCCACCACCGCATTGTCGGGCATCGGCCCCAACAGGGAGGTCAGTTCCGCCTCACCGCCCTTGCGATTTGCCGCGCGAGCACGAATTTTTTTGAAGTCGGCCATCGGTCCCCCTCGTTTCGCCTCAATCTAGCACTTCCCGCCCGGGCCGGCAGCCTCTACCTCTAGCGCAGCAAAGCGCTTGGAGACGACCATGAACAGGACGATCGACGATCTGGCGAACCGCTGGCTGAGGCGAAAGCCGGATGGGCTGAGCCAGCTGGAGAGCCGGGTGCTGCAAAGCACCATCGAGCGTACCACCATCACCAGGGACACCAACAAGGCCGTGGCCTTCCACCAGACCTTTGGCGACCGCCTTGCCGATACGATAGCCCGCATCGGTGGCTCCTGGTCGTTCATCCTGACCTTCGTCGCCTTCCTGATCGTGTGGACATCAGGCAATGTCTGGCTGTTGTCGCGCGATGCGTTCGACCCCTACCCCTTCATCTTCCTCAACCTGGTGCTGTCGATGGTCGCCGCCCTGCAGGCGCCGGTGATCATGATGGCGCAGAACCGCCAGACCGAGCGCGACCGCATCGATGCCGCCCATGACTACGAGGTCAATCTGAAGGCCGAGATCGAGATCATGGCGCTGCATGAGAAACTGGACGAACTGCGCCACAGCGAGATCATGGGCATGCGCGACGAGATCGTGCGGCTGGCGGAAATGGTCAAGCGGATCGATGAAAGACTGTCACAGCAGTCAGCTTCATGACCGACGCGATCCACCATTTCATTGAACAATACGGGTTGCTGGCGGTTTTTCTCGGCTGCGTGGCCGAAGGCGAAAGTGCCGCAATCCTGGGTGGCTTCTTCGCTCACCAGCATGTTTTCGTACTGTGGCATGCCTTTGTCGCGGCAGCGCTGGGTGCCTTCGCCGGCGACACCTTCTTCTTCACCCTCGGCAGGAGTTTCGCCGACAATCGCCATGTCGTCAGGCTGCGCCGGCGGCCCGGCTTTCGCCGCGCCTACCGCCTGCTCAACACTCATCCCAACATCTTCGTGCTGTCGAACCGCTACGTCTACGGCATGCGCCTGGTCGGCGGCGTGGCGGCCGGCCTTTCGACCATAGCGGCGCCGCGCTTCGTTATCCTCAACGCCATCTCATCGGTGATCTGGGCGGTGCTGTTCAGCACGATCGGTTATGTCTTCGGATTGGGGGCCGAA
This sequence comes from Mesorhizobium sp. B2-3-13, assembly GCF_006442195.1. Lineage (NCBI taxonomy): Bacteria > Pseudomonadati > Pseudomonadota > Alphaproteobacteria > Hyphomicrobiales > Phyllobacteriaceae > Mesorhizobium > Mesorhizobium sp. B2-3-13. The sequence goes on along the minus strand of NZ_VFVQ01000003.1, from coordinate 106,501 downwards.
GAATTGGTTGGCCAGGCGCTGATGCGCCACGAGCGGTTGTTCGTCGGGCTTGGCATCGGCCTTGCCGTGGCCGTGCTTGCATGGCTTGTCGCCCGCCACATCGCCAAGCGGGAACGCGCCAAGGAGTTTTGACCTGACTAGTCGATGCCGAGCCCCTGATCACCCCGATCGAGAATGAGCGGGATGATCAGATCCTCCTCATCGGCGAGATGCCGGGTCAGCATTGCGATCAGTCGGCTGTTTTCGTCGGCATAAGCATCGGCGGCGAAGCGCTGCTTGTCCTCACTCTCCTGAAGTGTACGGATGAAGGCATTCGCTGCCTCGGCGTTGCGCTCCAGTCCTTCGTGGATCGTGTGGTGATCGGCATCGAGAATGTCGAAGCCACGTTTCAGACGGGGCTCCGCCTTGGTGAAAGCCGGGAAATATTGGTAATCCTCGACATTGTGGTGGCCGTCGAGATGCCCGAGAAAATGGTTGAGGCGCGGCGCGAACCAGCGCGCGAAATCGGGGGCCGTCAGTCTGCCTTCGCGATAGTTGCCAATGCCGACGCCGAGCATGCCGCCGAGTTCGCGGAACATGTCGTGCCGCTGCAGCCACATATTGGCCATGCCATGAATGTTGGCGTGGGCCTGCCAGTTCTCGCGCGGATACTTTTCGGCCAGCCAGCGCAGGTCTTCCGGCAGGCCCAGCCGTTCGAGAAGCGAGGAATTCGTGAGCTCTGCCATGACGGTCTCCTTTGGTGACTGTCATACAGGGATCAAAGTTTCAGATCTGCACCCCCGCTATGCGCTCGATGAGAGCGATGCCCCAGACGCCGCCGGCAATCACGACTGAAATCAGCACCGCCAGCGAGCCGCAATCCTTGGCGAGCTGGATGTCGATATGGAACTCACGAGAAATTGCGTCGCACGCCGCCTCGATGCCGGTGTTCAGAACTTCGACCATGATCAAGAGGAGCACCGCGCCGATCAGCAGCGCGTAACCACGCCACGACACCGAAACGAACCAGCCAGCGGGCAACGCCAGCACCAGCAGCATCAGTTCCTGCTGGAAAGCCTTCTCGCTGACCGCAAGCTTGCGAAATGCCCGCACCGAATTGATAAATGCATCGATCAGCCGCTGCATGCCAAGGCCCCTCTCGGAATCACCGGCCCGGGATAAAGCAATGCCCCGATCAATGGAATAAGGCTGATCGTCCAAATTTCATTCAGCGACCGGTATGGATGGCGTCGACTTTTCAAACTGCGGCAGGCCGTCGTCGATCGAATAGTAGTCGCCTTTGTCGCCGACGAAGATATGGCATTCGCCCTTGAGCGCTGTCGGCGTGTCGAACGATCCCGCCAGAACCGAGGTATAAGCCTCGTCCCGTGGCTTCCAGAACAGCAGCGAGCCGCATGTCTTGCAAAAGCCGCGCTTGGCAAAGGAAGAAGCCTCGTACCAGGTGATGCTTTCCGTACCGTCGATCACGATGTCGGGGTCGGCAACATTGGTCGCTGCATAGAAATGCCCGCTCTGTTTGCGGCATTGCGAACAATGGCAGTAGACAACGCCACGCAACGTCCCACTTGTCCGGAAGCGGACCGCTCCGCACAGACATGATCCATGGTGGTTGTCGCTCATTTCCGCACTCCTCGAAGAAACTTCGTCCGGCATCACTGTCAAGATTCCAGCTTCGCGGTGGTTACGCGCAAGCAAATACGACATCGATTGGCGTAACGAATTCGAAATTCAGTTTCATTTGCAGCAGTTTCAAATTCAAAGCGCCAAATAGGGTGTTATCCCGGGATCGCGATGCAAAACTTTACGCGCGTACAGTCACAGCTAGAGAAAACCTGTGGAAGTCGTGCGAATTAAGGAAACTTTAGCGCCGACGCAACTATGATCTCACAAGCGAAGGGTGCGGATGGGGCCGCGCTCTTCGCAAGATGTTCTGGAGCATTGGGTAGCGCTCCCCAGGTCGGCGATCAATGGACCCGCGAATTCTGCGTCGGGATCCGAGGGGAAGAGTGAATCAGACATGCAGCCGGCAGCAGCCTCGACCGAACGAAGCACCGACATCGCAACCACCGTTGTCGCGACCATGCGCCAGCTTGGCGTACTCGGCCTGCCACGCAACTACGAGATTTTCTATGAGGCCTTGAGCGGCACCAATCGCGAGCTCAGCCTCGCCGTCGTGTCGTTGAGCAACCGGCCGACGCAGGACGAACTCGATCAGATCGGGCGCATCTTCTTCGCCCATAACCATGGTCCCGGCATTGTCGAGCATGCCAGAGATGTCATCGCCCGAGAACTCGAGGAGGTCGCGTCGCTCCTGCGCAGCGAGCGCAGCCACATCGAAAAATACGGCAGGATCCTCGATGAGACATCAAGCGGCCTGAGCAACCGCAGCCTTCTCTCTCAGGACCTTCTGCAAAAGATCGCCAACGCAATGACCATCGCGACCAATTCGACGATCGATCACGGCCGGCAGATCGCCTCGACGCTCAGCGACAAGACGGCAGAACTCGAGAGCGTCAAGTCGAAGCTCGAGGAATACAAGCGGCTGGCCGACACGGATCCGTTGACCAAGATCTGGAACCGCCGCGCCTTCGACAAGGAAATCACCAGGATCTACAACAGCAACAAGGGTATCCTGTTCAATGCCCTGATCCTCGTCGACATCGATCGGTTCAAGGACATCAACGACCGCTACGGCCATCCTGTCGGCGACAAGATCATCCAGATCATCGCCGAGATTTTCCAGACCAGCATTCGTGGCGACATGTTCGTCGCCCGCACCGGCGGCGAGGAGTTCGCGCTGATCATCGAGGGCGCCAGCGAGGACGCAACCTACGAGATCGCGGAACGCATTCGCGCCCTGATCGAGCAGACGCCGTTCACCAGCAGCCAGACCGGCATGAATTACGGCACGGTGACGGTATCGATGGGTATCTGCATGGCGTCCGAGGCCGAAGGCCCCGAGGACCTCTACACCAAGGCGGATCGGGCGCTCTACCGCTCGAAAGTCAGTGGCCGCAACCGCGTTACCAGGCATTCGGCCATGGCAGGGCGCGCCGGCAAGAGCTGGCTGCTCTACAAGCAAGACTGAAGCTTTTGCGGTTGCACCGGCACTGTCGGAGGCAAAAGATGAAAACGGAAAAGGCGCCGGGTTTCCCAGGCGCCTTTGCTTCATCGATCCAATTGACCCGGCTCAGCCGTTCGCGACCTGCTTGTGCTGCACCGGATGGCTCTTCTTCAACAGGTCCGAGACCAGGAACGCCAGTTCGATTGCCTGGTCGGCATTGAGGCGCGGATCGCAATGGGTGTGGTAGCGGTCCTGCAACTCCTCGGCCGTGATGGCGCGCGCGCCACCGGTGCATTCGGTGACGTTCTTGCCGGTCATCTCGACATGGATGCCGCCTGGATGAGTGCCTTCGGCGCGGTGCACCTCGAAGAAGGTCTGCACCTCCTTCAGGATGCGGTCGAAGGGCCGCGTCTTGTAGCCGGCCGCTTCGATCGTGTTGCCGTGCATCGGGTCCGACGACCAGACCACGCTGCGGCCTTCCTTCTGCACCGCGCGCACCAGCTTCGGCAGATGGTCGGCAACCTTGTCCGAACCGAAGCGGGCGATCAGCGTCAATCGCCCCGGCTCATTCTCGGGGTTCAACAGATCGATCAGTTCCAGCAGGCCGTCCGGCGTCAGCGACGGACCGCATTTCAGGCCGAGCGGGTTCTTGATGCCGCGGCAATATTCGACGTGCGCGTGATCGGGTTGGCGCGTGCGGTCGCCGATCCAGATCATATGGCCCGACGTGGCGTACCAGTCGCCGGAGGTCGAATCCACACGGGTCAGCGCCTCCTCGTAGCCGAGCAGCAGCGCCTCGTGGCTGGTGTAGAAGTCGGTTTCACGCAGCGCGAAATTGGTTTCCGACGTAATGCCGACGGCGCGCATGAAATCCATAGTCTCGGTGATGCGGTTGGCAAGCGATTCGTATTTCTCGCCCTGCGGGCTGTCGGAGACGAAGCCGAGCATCCAGCGATGCACATTCTCCAGGCTGGCATAGCCGCCCTGCGCGAAGGCACGCAGAAGATTGAGCGTCGCCGCCGACTGACGATACGCCATTTCCTGGCGGGCAGGATCGGGAATGCGTGATTTCGCGTCGAATTCGATGCCATTGATGATGTCGCCGCGATAGCTCGGCAGCGTCACCTCGCCCTTGGTCTCGTTGTCGGACGAGCGCGGCTTGGCGAACTGGCCGGCGACGCGGCCAACCTTCACCACTGGCTGCGCACCGGCGAAGGTCAGCACGACCGACATCTGCAAGAAGACGCGGAAGAAGTCGCGGATGTTGTCCGCGCCATGTTCGGCAAAACTCTCGGCGCAGTCGCCGCCCTGGAGCAGGAAGGCTTCCCCGGCGGCAACAGTCGCCAGCTGCTTCTTCAGCTTGCGCGCCTCGCCGGCGAAGACCAGCGGCGGAAAGGTGGCGAGTTGGGCTTCCGTGTTCTTCAGCGCGGCAAGGTCCGGATAAGCGGGAACCTGTTTGATCGGCTTTGCTCTCCACGAATTCGGCGACCATTTCGTCATCGCTGCACCCAACGCTCTTTCCGGCAACACCTTGCCCGCCATTTCCAGCCCCTAAATGGGGTGGCGGCTCCATACACGAAGCCGATTTCCTATTCTAGACCGGAATTTCGGCGCTGGCGAATGGCTTGACGCCCCCGGGACGCCCCGAAAGGCGAGATCAGGCCGTCTTCTCAGCCAACTTCGCCAGTTGCGTCATGACGACAGCCGAGCCCGCCAGACGCTTCTCCGCCGTCGGCCAGTCGCGGATGAAGACCACGCTCTGGTCGGCCCGGATCTTGGCCAGCGAACCCTGCTCGCCAATGTACTTGACCAGTCCGACGGGGTTCGAAAATTCGCGCTTGCGGAAATGGATGACGACGCCCTTCGGCCCCGCATCGAGCTTCTCGACATTGGCCTTGCGGCAGAGCGCCTTGATGAAGACGATCTTGAGGAGATGCTTCACCTCCTCCGGCAGCGGGCCGAAACGGTCGATCAGCTCGGCGCCGAAGGCGTCGATTTCCTCGGTGTTTTCGAGATCGCCGAGACGGCGGTAGAGCGCCAGCCTGAGCTGCAGGTCCGGCACGTAGCCTTCCGGGATCATCACGGCGGTGCCGACGGCGATCTGCGGCGACCAGCCGCCATCCTGGACCTCGCCGGAATCCTTCACCTCGGCCACCGCCTCCTCCAGCATCTGCTGGTAGAGCTCGAAGCCGACCTCCTTGATGTGCCCGGACTGTTCCTCGCCGAGAAGATTGCCGGCGCCCCTGATGTCAAGGTCATGGCTGGCGAGCTGGAAGCCGGCGCCCAGCGTGTCGAGCGATTGCAGTACCTTCAGACGGCGCTCGGCGGTGTCGGTCAGCTTGCGGTTGGCCGGCAGGGTGAACAGCGCATAGGCGCGCACCTTCGAGCGCCCGACGCGGCCGCGCAGCTGGTAGAGCTGCGACAGGCCGAACATGTCGGCGCGATGGATGATCAGCGTGTTGGCGGTCGGGATATCGAGGCCGGATTCGACGATTGTGGTCGATAGAAGCACGTCGTACTGGCCGTCATAAAAGGCGTTCATGATGTCGTCGAGTTCGCCCGGCGGCATCTGGCCGTGGGCCACCGCCACTTTCAGTTCGGGAACGGATTCCTTCAGGAAATCATGGATTTCCGCCAGATCGCTGATACGAGGCACGACATAGAAAGAATGCCCGCCACGGTAACGCTCACGCAGCAGCGTCTCGCGAATCACCAACGGATCGAACGGCGAGATGAAGGTGCGCACCGCCATGCGGTCGACCGGCGGCGTGGCGATGAGCGACAGTTCGCGCACGCCCGTCAGCGCCAGCTGCAGCGTGCGCGGGATCGGCGTCGCCGACAGCGTCAGCACATGGACGTCGGTCTTCAGGTCTTTCAGCCGCTCCTTGTGCTTGACGCCAAAATGCTGCTCCTCGTCAATAATCAGCAGGCCGAGATTCTTGAACGAGATGGCGGAACCGAGCAGCGCATGGGTGCCGATAACGATATCGACCTGCCCTTCGGCGATGCCCTTCTTGGTCTCGGCCAGATCCTTGGCACCGACCAGCCGCGAGGCCTGGGCGACACGAATGGGAAGCCCTGAGAAACGCTGCGAGAATGTCTTGAAATGCTGGCGCGACAACAGCGTCGTCGGCACCACCACCGCGACCTGAAACCCTTCCATCGCCGTGATGAAGGCGCCGCGCAGCGCCACTTCAGTTTTGCCAAAGCCGACGTCGCCGCAGATCAGCCGGTCCATCGGCTTGCCGGCGCCAAGGTCGCCGCGCACCGAGTCGATGGCCGTCTGCTGGTCGTCGGTTTCCTCGTAGGGGAACCGGGCTGCGAACTCGTCATAGAGGCCTTCGGCCGGCACCAGGGCCGGTGCGGCCCGCATCTGCCGCTCGGCGGCGATGCGGATCAGTTGTCCGGCCATGTCGAGCAGGCGCCGCTTCAGCTTCGCCTTGCGCGACTGCCAGGCGCCGCCGCCCAGCTTGTCCAGCGTAGCCTCGGCCGTGTCGGAGCCGTAGCGCGACAGCAGCTCGATGTTTTCCACCGGCAGGAACAGCCGGTCGTCGCCGGCATAGTGGATTTCCAGGCAGTCATGCGGCGCGCCGACCGCTTCGATGGTGCGCAGGCCGATGAAACGGCCAATGCCATGGTCGGCATGGACGACAATATCGCCGGCCGACAAGGCCGAGGCTTCGGCGATGAAGTCGGACGCGCGCTTCTTGCGCTTCGAACGGCGGATCAGCCGGTCGCCCAGAATGTCCTGTTCGGCGACGACGACCAGCTTTTCAGTCTCAAAACCGGATTCCAGCGGCAAAACCGCCAATGCGGCCTGTCCCGGCTCGAGCTGGTCGGCCTCCGCCAGCGTCTCGACCTGCTTGAGATTGCCGAGATGGTGCTCGGCCAGGATCTGGCCAAGCCGGTCGAGGGAGCCCTCGGTCCAGCCAGCGATGACGACGCGGCGGCGCGCCGCGCGCTCGTCGGCTATGTGTCGGACGACGACATCGAACACATTGACGTTCGGATCGGCTCGCTCCTCGACGAAGCTGCGGCCATGGCGCGAGCCGGCGTGGAAGACTTTCTTGTTCCCCAGGTCCGGCGCGTCGAACACGGTAAAGTCGATGTCTTCGCGCCCGCCAAGCGAAGCCTTCAGATTCTCCGGCGAGAGATAGAGCAGATCCGGCGCCACCGGCTTGTAGGGAACCGCATCCTTGAGCGCCGCGTCAGCCTGTTTTTTGCGCGCCTCGTAGTGATCGAGGATCAGCGTATGGCGCTCGGCCAGCGCCTCATGTGCCAGATGGTCGAAAACCACGGGTGCGTCGGGCAGGTAATCGAACACCGTCTCCAGCCGGTCGTAGAAGAACGGCAGCCAATGCTCCATACCGGCGAAGCGCCGGCCTTCGCTGACCGCCGCATAGAGCCCGTCGTCACGCGATGGCGCGCCAAAGGCTTCGATATAGGAGCGGCGGAAGCGGCTGATGGTTTCCGGCGTCAGCGCCACTTCGCTCATCGCCTGCAGCGCCATCGACTTGCGCTGACCGGTGGTGCGCTGCGTGGCAGCGTCGAAGACGCGGATCGATTCCAGCGTGTCGCCGAAGAAATCAAGCCGCAGCGCCTCGGTCCAACCGGGTGCGAAGAGGTCGAGAATGCCGCCGCGCACCGCGAATTCGCCGATGCCGCGCACGGTCGGCACCCGCTCGAATCCCGACGTCTCCAGCCGTGCAATCAGCGCATTCATGTCGATCTGGTTGCCGGGTCTGGCGTGGAAGGTCTGCGCCTCGACAAGCTCAGCGGGCGGAATGCGCTGCAGCAGCGCGTTGGCGGTGGTGAGAATGACGGCACGGTGCGGTTTCTTCGCCAGCGCGATCATGGCGGTCAGCGCATCGAGGCGCTTGGCGGCGGCATCGGAACCGGGCGACACACGGTCGTATGGCAGACAGTCCCAGGCAGGCAGTTCCAGCACAGGCAGCCCGGGCGCGACGAAGGACAGCGCCTCGATGATGGAAGGCAAGCGCTGGCCGTCGCGGGCCACGAACAGCACGGGCTTGTCGGGTGCGATTTCGAGCGCCGTCTGTACCAGCGCGAAGGCCTCGTAGCCGTCGGCGACACCGTCGACGATGAACTGGCCGGCGCGGCCCTTCGGCAAGCCAATGGTGGGGATGAGAGCCATCAAATCACGGTCTTGTTTATCGCAATTCCGAACGGAAAACCGCTTCGCACTTTTCCTGGAATTGCTTTTGTTCAGAATGTCATGGTCCGGCGTGACGCCAGGATTTTTTGCAGGACGGCACAGTCGATCTCCGCCGGCACCGGGCGTTCGCCCGTGACCAGCGGCAGGAATTCTGTGTCGGCAATATCGAGGAGCTTCTCATATTGGTCGATTTCCTCGGCGGTCAAGGTGCCGATCTCGGTATCGGCGAAGGTGCCGAGGATGAGGTCCATCTCGCGTAGGCCGCGATGCCAGGAGCGGAACAACAGCTTGCGGCGGTGGGCGTCCAGCCCCTCGCTTGATCGTTTCGTTCCGGTCATTGTGCCGCATCCTCGCTTCAAGCGGCGCATATAGCGTGGATAGTGGGCGGTGTCAGCCTTTGCGCTGCGGCCATCGCGACATAAGCTGACATCATGCGTCCTTCCATACTCGATCCCCTGTTTGTCCCGATCACCTCGCTTGCCGGCGTCGGGCCGAAGGTCGGTGCGTTGATCGAGAAGGTCGTGGCGGCCGACCTCGGCGATCGCGCCGCGCGCGCCGGTGACCTCCTGTTCGTGCTGCCCCACACCGTCATCGACCGCCGCAATCGGCCTGGCATCGCCCTCGCGGCCGAAGGCGCCATCGTGACGCTCGAACTGCGCATAGACCGACACCAGCCGCCGCCGTGCGGCAACAGGTCGGTGCCCTACCGGGTCTACGCCCATGACGATACCGGCGAAATCGGCCTGACCTTCTTCCATGCCCATGCCGCCTATCTCGAAAAGGCAATGCCTGTCGGCGAGCATGTCGTGGTGTCAGGCCGTATGGAATGGTTCAACGGACGCCCGACCATGGTCCATCCCGACCATATCGCACTCGCCGGCGAAGCCGAGAACCTGCCGCTGGTCGAGCCGGTCTATCCGCTGACCGCGGGGCTATCCGGCAAGGTGCTGCGCCGTGCGATCGGCCAGGCGCTCGGCCGCCTGCCGGACCTGCCGGAATGGCAGGATGATGCCTTCATGCGCCGCCAGAGCTTTCCGTCCGTTGGCAACGCGCTGACCCGTATCCATTATCCCGGCGATCCGCTCGATGTCGCGGTCGAAGGGGCTGCATGGCGCCGCCTCGCCTATGATGAATTGCTCGCCGGCCAGGTCTCGCTGGCCCTGGTGAGGGCAAAGGTGCGACGCCTGTCAGGCCGCCCTCTCGTCGGCGATGGCCGCATCGCCGAGGAGCTGCGCGCGGCCCTGCCCTATTCGCTCACTCCCTCGCAGGAATTCGCGCTCGCCGAAATCAACGCCGATCTCGCCGATCCAGAGCGCATGCTGCGGCTGCTGCAAGGCGATGTCGGTTCGGGCAAGACGGTCGTGGCTTTGTTGGCCATGGCACGCGCCGTCGAGGCCGGCGGCCAGGCGGCGCTGATGGCGCCGACCGAAATCCTGGCGCGCCAGCATCTGGCGACGATCACCCCGCTTGCAGCCAAGGTCGGCTTGCGCGTCGCCATCCTGACCGGCCGTGAAAAGGGCCGCGAGCGAGCCGAAACACTGGCTGGTCTTGCCAGCGGCGAGATCGATATCATCGTCGGCACCCACGCGCTGTTTCAGGAAACGGTCAGCTTCCACGATCTGGTCCTGGCCGTCATCGATGAGCAGCATCGCTTCGGCGTTCATCAGCGGCTTGCCATCACCGCCAAGGGCGACGCGCCCGACATGCTGGTGATGACCGCGACCCCGATCCCGCGCACGCTGGTGCTGACCGCCTTCGGCGACATGGATGTCTCGAAGCTGACGGAAAAACCGGCCGGCCGTCAGCCGATCCGCACCGTCACGCTGCCGCTCGAACGGCTCGACGAGCTGGTCGGCCGCATGCTCGATGCCGTCGCGGATGGCCAGAAGATCTACTGGATTTGCCCGCTGGTCGAGGAATCCGAAGAAATCAAGCTAATGTCGGCCGAGGATCGTTTCGCTTCGCTGAAGCCGCTGTTCGGCGATCGCATCGGCCTTGTCCATGGCCGCATGAAGGGTGCCGAGAAGGACGAGGCGATGCGTGCCTTCAAGCAAGGCGAGACGCGCATCCTGATCGCCACCACGGTCATCGAAGTCGGCGTCGACGTTCCTGACGCCACGATCATGGTCATCGAGCATGCCGAACGCTTCGGGCTCGCCCAGTTGCACCAGTTGCGCGGCCGGGTCGGACGCGGCGACAAGCCCTCATCCTGCGTGCTGCTCTACAAGGACCCGCTTGGCGAGACCGCCAAACGCCGGCTGTCGGTGATGCGCGAGACCGAGGACGGCTTCCTGATCGCCGAAGAGGATCTGAAACTGCGCGGCGAAGGCGAATTGCTCGGTACCCGCCAGTCCGGCACGCCTGGTTTCCAGGTGGCGCGCATCGAGGTGCATGCCGATCTGCTGGAGGCCGCCCGAGACGACGCCAGGCTGATCCTATCGCGGGACCCCGAACTGCAATCGGATCGCGGCGAGGCGCTGCGGCTCCTGCTCTATTTGTTCGGCCGCGACGAGGCCGTGCGGCTCCTGCGCGCCGGATGAGGCCCTAGCGGCGGATTGGCCAAGGTTCCGTTGATCGGCTCACCGTTCAGCGTCACCAATTTCGTCTTCACCTCGGGGGCCACCAACCCGGCCGACACGATCAGCTTGGCGCCGTCCTCGATGGTCATGTCGAGCGGCACGATATCCGACTTCAGAACATACATCAGGAAACCGGTCGTCGGGTTCGGCGTGCACGGCATGAACACCGCAATCAGTGGATCGCCTTCCTGGTCGAGCTTCTGGTTGATCTCGGTTTCCTTCTCGCTGGCGACAAACACCAGCGACCACACGCCTTTGCGTGGATATTCGACCAGCCCAACTTGACGGAACATATCGCCCTTATTCGACAGCACGGTCTCGAAAATCTGCTTCAGCGAGCCATAGATGCCGCGCACCAGGGGCATGCGGCCAAGCAGGCGCTCGCCAAAGCCGACGATGGCGCGGCCGACAATGTTGGCCGTCAGGAAGCCGATCAGCGTGATCAGGATGAGCGCGACGATCAGCCCGAACCCCGGAACCGGGAACGGCAGATAGCTGTCGGGACTGTAGCGCGCCGGAATATAGGGTTTGACCCAGGAATCGACCCAGCCGATGAAGGACCAGGCGATATAGGCGGTGATCGCCAGCGGCGCGCAGACGATGAAGCCCGTGAGGAAATAGTTCCTCAGCCGGGTCATGCCGGAAGTCTTCGAAGCGTCTGACATGGTTCACCGGGCACGGGTTGCGGCGCGACATTAGTAAACCGGAAGGCGCTTTGGAACTGCGAAGTTTTTAAACGCGCCTGTTTGTAGGCGCCTACTCCACCGTCACCGATTTCGCCAGATTGCGCGGCTGATCGACGTCGGTGCCCATGAACACGGCGGCGAAATACGCAAGCATCTGGATCGGCAGCGCGTAGATGATGGGCGAGATGATTTCCGGCACATCCGGAAGCACGATGGTCTCCATCGTCTTCACGCTCACCTGTGCCGCGCCCTTGGCGTCGGTGATGAGGATGATCTTGCCGCCACGCGCCGCCACTTCCTGCATGTTGGACACGGTCTTTTCGAAGATGCGATCGTGCGGCGCAATCACGATCACCGGCATGTTCTCGTCGATCAGCGCGATCGGCCCGTGCTTCAGCTCACCCGCGGCATAGCCTTCGGCATGGATGTAGGAGATTTCCTTGAGCTTCAGCGCGCCTTCCATGGCCAGCGGGAAATTGGTGTCGCGTCCGAGATAGAGCACGTCCTTGTAGCGAGACAGCTCCCGCGCGATCCGTTCGATCTGTTGTTCGAGCTTCAGCACCTGGTTGGCATAGCGCGGCGCTTCGGAGAGCTCCCGCACCAATGTTTTCTCTTGCTCCTTCGAGATCGCCCCGCGCGCCACGCCGGCGCGCACGGCAAGCGACGCGAGCACAGACAACTGACAGGTGAAAGCCTTGGTCGAAGCGACGCCGATCTCAGGCCCCGCCAGCGTCGGCAGCACGACGTCGGATTCGCGCGCCATGGTCGATTCCCGCACATTGACGACCGCGCCGATCTTCATGCCGGCCTTGCGGCAATAGCGCAGCGAAGCCAGCGTATCGGCGGTCTCGCCGGACTGCGAGATGAAGAAGGCGGCATCGCTGGCCGACAGCGGCATCTCGCGGTAACGGAATTCCGACGCGACATCGATATCGACCGGCAGCCGAGCATAGCGCTCGAACCAGTATTTGCCGATCAGGCCGGCGAGATACGCAGTGCCGCAGGCGGAGATAGCCAGGCGGCCGATCTTGGCGAAATCGAATGGCAGGTCGAGCGGCTTGGAGACGCCGGAGACGAAATCGACGTAGTGCGCCAGTGTGTGCGAGATCACTTCGGGCTGCTCATGGATTTCCTTTTCCATGAAATGGCGGCGGTTGCCCTTGTCGACCATGAAGCTGGTCGACAGCGACTGCTGGCGCTTGCGGTCGACTTTCTTGCCGTCGATGTCGAAGATGGCGACGCTCTCGCGGCGCACCACCGCCCAGTCGCCGTCCTCGAGATAGGTGATCGAATTGGTGAATGGAGCGAGCGCGATGGCGTCGGAGCCCAAATACATCTCGCCATCGCCATGGCCGACCGCCAGTGGCGGGCCGTTACGCGCGCCGACAATCAGGTCCTCGTCACCCTTGAACATGATGGCCAGCGCAAAGGCGCCTTCCAGCCGCTTCAGCGCCTTGTGCGCGGCCTCGACCGGCTTCAGACCTTTCGCGAGTTCCCGTGCCACCAGATGCGCCACGACCTCGGTGTCGGTCTGCGACGAGAAGGAATAGCCGTCGCGGACCAGCTCGTCGCGCAGTTCGGCGAAATTCTCGATGATGCCGTTGTGAACGATGGCGACGCCCTCCGAAAAGTGCGGATGCGCATTGCTCTCGTTGGGCACGCCGTGGGTCGCCCAGCGTGTATGGCCGATACCGATCGTGCCGTCGAGCGGCTCATCCTTGAGCCGGCGTTCGAGGTTGACCAGCTTGCCCTCGGCACGGCGGCGGCCAAGTTGACCCTTTTCGATGGTGGCGACGCCTGCCGAGTCATAACCGCGATATTCGAGCCGCTTCAGCGCGTCGACGATGAGCGGCGCAACCTGCGAGTGGCCGACGATTCCAACGATACCGCACATGCAGACAGTCCCCGATTGCCCATGGAAAACCAGCGCTATTTAGGGGTGGCCGGCCTGCCGCGAAAGTCACATTGCATTTCGTCCGGTGTAACGGACACTTGCGCACGCATGCACCATGACAGACCGCTCTTGCAATCCGGTTACTGCAATCGTCCGTTTTTTTCGATTGCTTCGGCAAGAAAGCAGACTTGTCGACCAATGGCTAATGGTCGGCGCCGGCTGCCTTCTTCTTCGCCGCCGCGGCGGAAGCAAACCGTTCGCGCAACTCCTTCCCCTTACCGGGGATCGTCTTCTGGCGAGCCCGGCCGAAGGCCAGAGCGTCGTCGGGAACGGTTTCAGTGATGACACTGCCCGAGGCGATATAGCCGCCATTGCCGATGGTGACGGGTGCCACGAGCGAGGAATTGGAGCCGATGAAGGCGCCCTCGCCGATGTCGGTGAAGAATTTCGAATAGCCGTCGTAGTTGCAGGTGATGGTGCCGGCGCCGATATTGGCGCCGGCGCCGACGCGAGCGTCACCGATATAGGTCAGGTGGTTGACCTTGGCGCCCTCCTCGATAACGGCCTGCTTGACCTCGCAGAAATTGCCGACCTTGGCCTTGTTCCTGAGATCGGCGCCTGGCCGCAGCCGTGCGAATGGCCCGACATCGCAATTGGAGGCGATGGTGGCGCCTTCGATATGGCTGAAGGCGTGGATCTTGGCACCCGAGGCAACCATCACACCCGGTCCGAACCAGACATTGGGCTCGACGATCGTGTCGGCGCCGATTTCGGTATCGTGCGAGAAATAGACGGTTTCCGGCGCAATCAGCGTCACGCCCGACAGCATCGCCTCATGGCGCCGGCGCTGTTGCCAGATGGCTTCGGCTTGCGCCAGTTCGGCGCGGTTGTTGATGCCGAGCGCGTTCTCGAAGCTGGCTTCGGTGGCGACGACATCGAGGCCCTGCGCGCCGGCAATCTCGACGATGTCGGTGAGATAATACTCGCCCTTGGCGTTCTTGTTGCCGACCGCGTCGAGCAGTTTCAGCGCGTGCGCGCCGGCCACCGCCATCATGCCGGCGTTGCAGAAGCCGATTTTCCTCTCCTCTTCGGAGCAGTCTTTTTCCTCGCGGATGGCAATCAGCTTGCCGCCCTTTTCGATCAGCCGACCATAGCCGGTCGGATTGGGTGGGCGGAATCCGATCACCACGACGGCAGCACCTTCCGCCAACCTCAGCCGCGCCACCGTCAGGGTATCCGCATCGATCAGCGGCGTGTCGCCAAACATGACAAGAACATCATCATAACCCTTTGATATCGCTGCGCGGGCAGCGATCACTGCATGCGCCGTACCCAAGCGCTTTTCCTGCACGAAGGTCTCAGCCTCAGGTGCGAACTTCGCCGCCGTCTTGCGCATCTCGTCGGCGCCATGACCGATCACCAGCGCCACGCCGCTCGCACCAGCGGCCTCGGCCGCCTTCACCACATGGGCGACCATCGGCAACCCAGCGATCTGGTGCAGCACCTTCGGCAGCGCGCTCTTCATGCGTGTGCCTTCGCCGGCGGCGAGGATGACGGACAGGCAGGTTCTCTGGTTCATGGAAAGGCAACCATATGAAATGCGTTGGGAATCAAGACATGCTAGCAGTGGCGCCATGCTGCACCAATGCGGTTAAATTCCGGTGAGATGGTAGAGCAGCTGACCCTTAATCAGCGGGTCCGCGGCTCAATCCCGTGCCTCGCCCCACGCCGATAAGCTTCAGCCCAACCGCCCCAACACCGGAAAATTCTCCAGCAGCCAGTAGGACACCGTCTGCACGCCGCCGGTGAGGAAGAACACGCCGGCGACCACCAGGAGCGCGCCGATCGCCTTCTCGACAAGGCCGAGGTGGACGCGGAACTTGCCGAGGAAGCGCATGAAGGCGCCGGAGAACAGCGCGGCGATCAGGAACGGGATGCCGAGGCCTAGCGAATAGGCGGCGAGCAGCAGCGCGCCCTCGCCCACGGTTTCGCGGCCGCCGGCCAGCGTCAGGATCGGCCCGAGCACCGGGCCGATGCAGGGCGTCCAGCCGAAGGCGAAGGCAAGTCCCATGACATAGGCGGCGACGGCGCTGGCCGGCTTGCCCTGCGACTGGAAACGCGCCTCCCGCGACAACAGCGGAATGCGCAGGATGCCCAAAAAGTTCAAGCCCATCAGGATGATCAGCACGCCGGCGCCCATTGCCAGCGGCTCCTGCCAGACGCGCAGCAACCGGCCGATGGTCGACGCGCCGGCACCGAGCGCGACGAAGACGGTCGAAAAACCGAGCACGAAGGCGATCGAGGAATAAAGCAGCGCGCCGCGCGCGCCTTCGCGGGCCGTCGCGCCCGCATTGCCGCGAAAATCGTCGACCGACACGCCGGCCATGTAGCAGAGATAGGGCGGCACCAGCGGCAGCACGCATGGCGACAGAAACGAGATGGCCCCCGCCCCGACCGCGCTGACATAGCCGATATCCAATGCCATTCCAAAGCTCCGACTGTTTGGCGACGATATAGCTGCACGCGGGTTGGTCCGCCAATCACCATCGTGTGGCAAGTCATCGCGGGCCGGGGAAGAAAGCACATGCGCAGGGCGTTGACACAACGAGGCCGCGACTTTCCGCGCGCCTGCGAATAACAGCCACGGAGATTTCCATGAAAACGACAATCGCAGCGCTGGCCGCGCTTCTGCTCAGCACCGCCGCCTCCTTTGCCGCAGATGCGTGGAAGGAAGCCGATGTCGGCGGCACCAAGATTTATACCGATGCCAAAGGCATGACGCTTTACACCTATGACAAGGACGAGAAAGGCAAGACCAATTGCTACGACAAATGCGCCACCAACTGGCCGCCGCTGAAGGCCAAGGCCGGCGCCAAGGCCGGCGACGAATGGAGCGTTGTCGATCGCACCGACGGCACCAAGATGTGGGCCTATGACGGCAAGCCCGTCTACACCTTCATCAAGGACAAGAAGGCCGGCGACATGAGCGGTGATGGCGTCGCCGGTGTCTGGCACATCGTCAAGGCCGATTAGGCTTACCCCTGCTCCCTGCCTGCGGGCGGGCAAGCTGGTCGCCGCATTCCTCTGTTCCAGCCGGCGGCCAGCATCGATCGACGGCAGGCGAGCGAACGACTTTCCACGATTCGCCCGGAGTTTGAAGCGGGAGTTTCCGCCGACTCCCGACCGCCGTCGCCTTGACCGAAATTCTGTGATTTTCTCCATACACTCTAAGAGTGTATTGCTGCCGGCACCTCCGCAATTTGGCCCCTTCCCCTTGACCGGATGCAAAAGCGCGGCCATGTGAGCGACGAACAGAACCGAGATTTCGTCGCGCGCAGCGGAATTCTTCTGCCGCATCACAGCTGATATGAGACCTCATGGACGTCGTCGTCGTCGAATCGCCGGCCAAAGCGAAGACAATCAACAAATACCTGGGCAGGAACTACAAGGTTCTGGCCTCGTTTGGCCATGTCCGCGATTTGCCGGCCAAGGATGGCTCGGTGCGTCCGGATGAAGATTTCGCCATGTCCTGGACGGTCGACACCGCGTCCGGCAAGCGTCTCGCCGACATCGCCAAGGCGGTCAAGGATGCCGACGGCCTGATCCTCGCCACCGACCCGGATCGCGAAGGCGAAGCGATCTCCTGGCACGTGCTGGAAGTCCTGAAGCAGAAGCGCGCGCTGAAGGACAAGCCAGTCAGCCGCGTCGTCTTCAACGCCATCACCAAATCGTCGGTGCTGGAGGCGATGGCCAATCCGCGCCAGATCGATGCGCCGCTGGTCGACGCCTATCTCGCCCGCCGGGCACTCGATTACCTCGTCGGCTTCACGCTGTCGCCGGTGCTGTGGCGCAAATTGCCGGGCGCCCGTTCGGCCGGCCGCGTCCAGTCGGTGGCGCTGCGCCTGGTCTGCGACCGCGAATCCGAAATCGAGCGCTTCATCCGCGAGGAATACTGGCAGATCGCTGCCATCCTCGGCACACCGCGCAACGAGACCTTCGAAGCTCGCCTGACCGCATTCGAGCGCAAGAAGCTGCAAAAGCTCGATATTTCCAATAAGGCGCAGGCCGACGACATCAAGGCAATGCTCGAGGGTGCTACCTTCAAGGCGCTATCCGTCGAAGCCAAGCCGACCAAGCGCAACCCCGGCCCGCCCTTCACCACCTCGACGTTGCAGCAGGCAGCCTCGTCGGGTCTCGGCTTCTCGGCCACGCGCACCATGCAGGTGGCGCAGCGGCTCTATGAGGGCATGGAGATCGGCGGCGAAACCACCGGCCTGATCACCTATATGCGAACCGACGGCGTGCAGATGGCGCCCGAGGCGATCGACGCCGCTCGCGATGCGGTCGCAAAGGAATTCGGCCCGAAATACTTGCCGGAAAAGCCGCGCCAGTACACCACCAAGGCCAAGAACGCCCAGGAAGCGCACGAAGCCATCCGCCCGACGGATTTCATGCGCACCCCGGCGTCGGTCCGGCAATATCTCGATGCCGACCAGGCACGGCTCTATGAACTGATCTGGAAGCGCGCCATCGCCAGCCAGATGCAGTCGGCCGAGATCGAGCGCACCACTGTCGAGATCGAGGCGCTGAATGGCGCCCGCACGGCCGAGCTTCGCGCCGTTGGCTCGGTCGTCCGCTTCGACGGCTTCATAGCCGCCTATACCGACCAGAAGGACGACGACACGGAAGACGAGGAAAACCGCCGTCTGCCGGCAATCCGCGCCGGCGAGCAGCTCGCCCGCCGTGCAATCAATGCCACCCAGCACACGACCGAGCCGCCGCCGCGCTATTCCGAGGCGTCGCTGATCAAAAAGCTGGAAGAACTCGGCATCGGCCGTCCCTCGACTTACACGGCGATCCTGAAGACGCTCGAGGACCGCGACTATGTCACGATCGACAAGCGCCGGCTGGTGCCGCAGGCCAAGGGCCGCCTGCTGTCGGCCTTCCTGGAAAGCTTCTTCGAGCGCTATGTCGAGTACGACTTCACCGCATCGCTGGAGGAAAAGCTCGACGAGATTTCCGACGGCAAGCTCGCCTGGAAGGACGTGCTGCGCGATTTCTGGAAGGATTTTTCCGGCGCCGTCGCCGACATCAAGGAATTGCGCGTCACCGATGTGCTCGATGCGCTGAATGAGGAACTGGCGCCACTGGTTTTCCCCGCCCGCGAGGACGGCTCCAATCCGCGCATCTGTCCGAAATGCGGCACCGGCAATCTGTCGCTGAAGCTCGGCAAGTTCGGCGCTTTCGTCGGCTGCTCGAACTATCCCGAATGCTCCTTCACCCGCCAGCTCGGCGACGCCGCAAATCCCAACGGGGAGAATGGCGGTGGCGAGGACGGCACCAAGATCCTCGGCAAGGATCCTTACACCGCCGAGGAAATCACGCTTCGCTCAGGCCGTTTTGGCCCCTACATCCAGCGCGGCGAGGGCAAGGAAGCCAAGCGCTCGAGCCTGCCCAAGGGCTGGACGCCTGAATCCATCGATCACGAGAAGGCGCTCGCCTTGCTGGGGCTGCCGCGCGACGTAGGCAAACATCCCGAATCCGGCAAGATGATCTCGGCGGGGCTCGGCCGCTATGGTCCGTTCGTGCTGCACGATGGCACCTACGCCAATCTGGACAGCATCGAGGACGTGTTCTCGATCGGCCTCAACCGCGCCGTCACCGTGATTGCCGAGAAGCAGTCCAAGGGCAAGGGCGGCCGCAACGGCGGCACGCCGGCAGCCCTGAAGGAGCTCGGCGACCATCCGGACGGCGGCGGCAAGATCGTCGTGCGCGACGGCAAATACGGACCTTACGTCAATTTCGGAAAGGTCAACGCCACGCTGCCCAAGGGCAAGGATCCGCAATCGGTGACCATCGAGGATGCGCTGGCGCTGATAGCCGAGAAGGAAGCCAAGGGCGGCGGCGGCAAGAAACCGTTCCGCAAGGCTGCGGCGGCCAAGACCCCCACAACCAAGAAAACCTCAACCAAGAAGGCAGCCGCCAAGAAGCCGGCCGCGAAGAAAAAAGGGTAGAACGGCGTGGCGCGCAGGATCACCGGAAGAAGCCACGGCGATCCCCGCACCGCCGACACCCGGGCCAAGGTTAAGGACAACTACCGGCCCTCGCGTGACGAAATCCTGCGCTACATCGCCGAAAACCCGGATCGCGCCGGAAAGCGCGACATCGCCAAGGCGTTCGCACTGCGCGGCGATGACCGCGTCTGGCTGAAGGATCTCCTGCGCGATCTGCAGGACGAAGGCGTTCTGACCAAGGAGCGCAAGCGGCTGGCCCGGGTCGGCACCCTGCCCCATGTCGCCGTGCTCGACATCTTTGGCCGCGATGGCGATGGTACCTTGCTGGCGCACCCGACCGAGGCGGTCGGCCCGGGCGAGCCTCCCGTGGTCTCGATCCGCGTTTCGCGTGGGGGCAGCGGACCAGCGCCAGGCATTGGCGACCGCGTGCTGGCCAAGACATTTCCGACCGATGATCCGTCGGGGCCTGCCTATACCGGCCGGGTGATGAAGATCTTCGAGAAGCGCACGGATGCCGTCCTCGGTGTCTTCCGTGTGCTTCAGGACGGCAGCTTCCGCATCGAACCGGTGGAACGGCGCCAGCCTGAGCTGATCGTCGACAAGGAATTCCAGAACGGCGCCAAGAATGGCGATCTTGTCGAGGTCGAGCCCGCGCGCGCCTCCCGCTACGGGCTGCCGCGCGCCAAGGTGCTCAACGTGCTGGGTTCGCTGACCAGCGAAAAGGTGGTCTCGATGATCGCCATTCACGCGCACGACATTCCGCACATTTTTCCAGCCGATGTCATTGCCGAATCCGAGGCGGTGAAGCCGGCGACGCTTGCCCATCGCGAGGACTGGCGCGACCTGCCGCTGGTCACCATCGATCCGGCCGACGCCAAGGATCATGACGACGCTGTGTTCGCCACGCCTGACCTCGACGAGAAAAATCTCGGCGGCGTTATCGCCACCGTCGCGATCGCCGATGTCGCCGCCTATGTCCGCTACGGCACGGCTCTCGACCGCGAGGCCATGAAGCGCGGCAATTCGGTCTATTTCCCCGATCGCGTCGTGCCGATGCTGCCCGAGCGCATCTCCAACGATCTCTGCTCGCTGCGCGAGGGTCAGGACCGTCCGGCGCTGGCGGTGCGCATGACCTTCTCCGCCGATGGCCGCAAGATCAGGCATTCCTTCCACCGCGTCATGATGAAGTCGGCGGCCAAGCTCGCCTACAGCCAAGCCCAGTCGGCGATCGACGGCGTGCCGGACGACAAGACCGGCCCGATCCTCGACACGGTGCTGAGGCCGCTGTGGGACGCCTACGCGATCCTCAAGCGCGGCCGCGACAGCCGCCAGCCGCTCGAGCTCGACCTGCCGGAGCGCAAGATCCTGCTCAAGCCGGATGGCACGGTCGACCGCGTCATCGTGCCGGAGCGACTCGACGCCCACAAGCTGATCGAAGAGTTCATGATCCAGGCCAACGTCGCCGCGGCCGAAACGCTGGAGGGCAAGAAGCAGGCGCTGGTCTATCGCATTCACGACGCGCCGTCGCTGGCTAAGCAGGAATCGCTGCGCGAATTCCTGCAGACGCTTAGCCTGTCATTGGCGCGTGGTGCGCAGATGCGGCCCAGCCAGTTCAACGGCATTCTGGAGCGCGTACGCGGCGCCGACAACGAGGCGCTGGTCAACGAAGTGGTGCTGCGCTCGCAGAGCCAGGCCGAATATTCACCCAAGAACATCGGCCATTTCGGCCTCAACCTCAGCCGCTACGCGCATTTCACCTCGCCGATCCGCCGCTATGCCGATCTGATCGTCCATCGCGGGCTTATTGGCGCGCTCGACCTTGGTCCCGGAGGGCTGACGCAAGATGAGGAGGTTCGCCTCGAAGACGTTGCGGTGCTGATCTCCGGCACGGAACGGCGCGCAATGGCTGCCGAGCGCGACACAGTCGACCGGCTGATCTCCGCCTATCTCGCCGAGCGCATCAACGACCGCTTCGATGCCCGTATCTCCGGCGTCACCAAATCAGGACTTTTTGTCCAATTGCCGCAGTATGGCGCCGATGGTTTCATCCCTGTGTCAACTCTGGGCGGCGATTACTACATATACGACGAAACGGCTCGCTCCCTGTTCGGAGAACGCTCGGGCAAAGGCTACCAGCTCGCGGACCGCGTCGAGGTCCGGCTCGTCGAGGTGGCGCCAATGGCCGGAGCGATGCGCTTCGAGATGTTGACCGACCCAAAGCCCCTGCCAGGCTCCAGCAGGTCGTTTCACAAGGCTAAGGGCCGCGCCCGTGCGTCGCAATCGCGACCGGGGCCGCGCGGCAGGAGACGATGATGGAACAAGAGGTTTTTGGCGGCGAGCATCACTCTGGCCGGGTTGCCCGCCCATTGTGGACGGCGATGAAGCGGGGCTTCTTGGGCCGCTGCCCGAATTGCGGCGAAGGCAAGCTCTTCCGCGGCTTCACCAAGACCGTCGAAACCTGCAGCGTCTGCGGCGAGGAGATTCATCACCATCGCGCCGACGATTTGCCCGCCTATCTGGTCATCGTCATCGTCGGCCACATCGTGCTCGGCGCCTTCATGGGTGTCGAGGCGACCTCGACCTTGTCCACCGGGGAGCACATCCTCATCTGGGTGCCCTTGACCATCCTTCTGTCGGTCGCGCTGCTGCAGCCGGTCAAAGGCGCCGTCATCGGATTGCAATGGGCGTTCTATATGCACGGGTTTGGTGGCGAAAAGGATGTGATCGAGCCGCATCCCGGGGCCTGAAATGTTGGCTGGCGCAACATGCCAATCGTTAGGGCTACTTTCGCATGCAAGAAGTTTCCGCTAGGTCCTGCGCATGGAAGCAATGACCAAGGCGGATGCCGACAAGCTCGATAACGGTCTTGCCACGCATGGCGGCCGGCCCCTGCGTCCGCGTGACGCCGCGACACTCATCCTGCTCGACCGCAAGGGCGACGACATCCTGGTGCTGATGGGACGCCGCCACGCCGCGCACGCCTTCATGCCCGGGAAATTCGTCTTCCCCGGCGGCCGCACCGACCCTGCCGACAGCCGCATCCCGACGGCGACCACACTTAACCAGCACGAAGAAGCCAAGCTGAGCGCCGGCCCCGGCCGCACCAGCCACGCCCGCGCCCGTGCCATCGCTTTGTCGGCGGTCCGCGAGACCTATGAGGAAGCCGGGCTGCTGATCGGCCGCAAAGGCGCCTTTGCCACGACCAGGCGCGATTGGCAGGCTTTCGTCGAACATGGCGTGGCGCCGTCGCTGGAGGCGTTGCGCTTTGTCGCGCGCGCCATCACGCCGCCGAACCGGGTGCGCCGCTTCGACACCCGCTTCTTCAGCGCCTGGCGTGACGACGTCGCCGTCGAATTGGCCGATGGCGGCCCGACCAACGAACTGGAGGAATTGGTCTGGCTGCCGCTCGCCAAGGCCAAGCAGGCTGATATACCCGACATCACCCGAATGATCCTGGATGAATTGGAAAAGCGGCTCGCCAATGATCCACTGCTGCGTCCGGGCGGCCCTGTCCCCTTCTACAGGCTTGTCCGCAACCGCTTCACCCGCGAACTTCTCTAGAGCAATTCCAGGAAAAGTGTGACGCGGTTTTCCGTCCGCAATTGCGTAAGATCAAACAGACAGAGTATTCAGCATCTCATGACGGTCGATACCCAACCAAAGGGCGACGAACGCGTACACTGGCTGCCGATGGTGGCGGCGATCTCGTCGATCAGCGTCGTCGGCATTGCTATCGGCCTTGGCATGCCGCTGCTCAGCGTCATCCTGGAAACACGCGGCCATTCTGCTTCGATGATCGGCCTCAACACGGCCGTTGCCGGCCTGGCCTCGATCGCCGGGGCGCCACTGGCTACGCCGCTGGCCATGCGCTTCGGCGTCGCCAGGACGATGATCGCCATGATCGCCGCCGGCGCGCTGGCCTTCATCGGTTTCCATTTCGCGCCTGATTTCTGGATGTGGTTTCCCCTGCGCATCGTGCTGCACATCGCGTTGACCGTGCTGTTCATCCTGTCGGAATTCTGGATCAGCACGTCGGCGCCGCCACACCGACGCGGCCTTGTGCTTGGCATCTATGCCACCGTTCTGTCGCTCGGTTTTGCCGCGGGGCCGTGGCTGTTCGCCCATCTCGGCAGTTCCGGCTTCAGGCCGTTCGGCGTCATCATCGCCTTGGTGACGCTGGCCGCGATACCGGTGCTGGCCGCGCGCAACGAAAGCCCCACCATCGTGGCCGACAGTGAAACCAGCCACTTCCTTCGCTACATCTGGCTGGTGCCGACCGCGACTTTCGCCGTGCTTGTGTTCGGCGCGGTCGAGACCGGCGGCTTCGCGCTGTTTCCGATCTATGGCAATCGCATCGGTTACTCCGAGGCCGATGCGGCGCTGCTGCTGACCATGATCGGGCTCGGCAACGTGCTGTTGCAGATCCCGATCGGCATGATCAGTGACCGCGTCACGGACCGGCGCTATCTGCTGCTCGCCTGCGCCACGGTCGGTCTCGCCGGCACGATGTTCATGCCGTTCTTTGCCGCGAACTGGCACCTGATGGCCGCCCTGCTTTTCGTCTGGGGCGGTGTCGTTGCCGCCATGTACACGATTGGCCTCGCCCATCTCGGTTCGCAGCTTTCCGGCCACGAACTGGCGTCGGCCAATGCCGCTTTCGTGCTGTGCTACGGCGTCGGCATGGTGCTAGGCCCGCAGGCGATCGGCATCGGCATGGACAGTTTCGGGCCCTCCGGTTTTGGCTGGTCGCTCGGCCTGTTCTTCGCCGCCTACATCGCCCTGGTCTGCTTCAGGCTCGTCCGCAAGATACTCCTGTAGAGCCCAACCCGATCGTTTATCGGCACCGTGCAGCGGCAGGCTGCTGACAGAACCGTGTCAGCAGCCGCCGGTTAAAAGGGTGTCCTAAAACATCCTGAACCGAGGACACTCCGATGATCGACAGCGGCTTTGAAACCACTTCGCTGCGAATGACGCTCCTGCTGCTCGTCAGCTTCCAGGCTCCGGCTGCCGATGTCGACCGCATCATGGACGCGGTCGTCGCGATCGCACCGCTGGCCATGGGCAAGTATGACCGCAACGCCTACCAGTCGGCGCACGGCATCGAACGCTACAGGCCGCTTGAAGGAGCCGCGGCCGGAGCCGAAACCGAATTGCGCCGCCGCCCGGGCACGGTCGAGGTTTCATTCGAATTGCCCGATGACCAGGCGCTGGCGGCCCGCGTCGTCGAGGCGATTTTCCAGGCGCATTCCTATCAGGAGCCGGTGATCCGCATCCAGCCGATCCTTGCCAGCCGCTCCAAGGGTCTGGACGACCGCGCCAATCCGAATCGCTGGTGGAACACGACCGGAGACTGGAAGAAGGTTGCGGTATCAGAGGTGGAAAACGCCTGATTATATGCATACAGTGCAGCTTGGGCGGGACACATCACGTCCGCCGGGCTTGACTTTCCAGGCACGTTCTTTATGTGTCGCGCCAAGTTTCCCGCGTCCGGGTGTTTTCCCGTGCTCCAGCGGCCAAAACTCCACGAACGTAACGGACTGAGATCATGGCCAAAGCCGCAAACATCAAGATCAAGCTTCTGTCGACCGCCGACACCGGTTTCTTCTACGTCACCAGCAAGAACAGCCGCACCAAGACCGACAAGCTGTCGTTCCGCAAGTATGACCCGGTCGCCAAGAAGCACGTCGAATTCAAGGAAACCAAGATCAAGTAATCTGGGTTTTCCTCTGGAATGCCGAAACGCCGCCCATCGGGCGGCGTTTTTCGTTTACAAGGCGGAAGGCTCCGGGCTGAGTTCCCTCGGCCTGGATGAATTCATTCAGCCGATGCGATCGCCGCTTTTCGGATCGAACAGATGCAGCGACGCGGGATCGGCCGCCAGCCGCACCATGTCGCCGGGCTTCACGCCGGCGCGGCCCATGGCAAAGACGCAAAGTTGCTGGCCGGCCAGCTTGACGTAGAACTGCGTCGACAGGCCGAGCGGCTCCACCACTCCCACTTCGCCTTGCAGGGCTCCGTCATCGGCCAGCCGTATATGCTCGGGGCGCAGGCCGACGGTGATGACGTCACCGTCCCTGAGCGGCAGGCCGTCCGGCAGCCGAAGCTTCTGGCCATCGGACAGCACGGCGTCCACCTTGCCGCCCTTCTTCACCGCCGCCGGCAGGAAATTCATGCCAGGCGAACCGATGAAGCCGGCGACGAACATGTTGGCCGGCCGGTCATAGAGATCGAGCGGCGCGCCGACCTGCTGGATCAGCCCGTCATGCATGACGACGATGCGGTCGGCCATGGTCATCGCCTCGATCTGGTCGTGGGTGACGTAGACAGAGGTGGTCTTCAACTGCTGGTGCAGTGCCTTGATCTCGGCGCGCATATGGACGCGCAGCTTGGCGTCGAGGTTCGACAGCGGCTCGTCGAAGAGAAAAACCTTGGGATCGCGCACGATGGCGCGGCCCATGGCGACGCGCTGGCGCTGGCCGCCGGACAATTGCCTGGGCAAGCGTTGCAGGAACGTATCGAGCCCCAGCCGCTTGGCGGCACCATCGACGCGAGCATCGATCGCCGGCTTATCGGCCTTTCGCAGCATCAGGCTGAAGCCCATGTTCTTCGACACGTCCATATGCGGATAGAGCGCATAGGACTGGAACACCATGGCGATGTCCCGGTCCTTGGGCGCCACGTCGTTGACCAGCCGCTCGCCGATGCGGATCTCTCCGCCAGAGGCTTCCTCCAGCCCTGCGATCATGCGCAAAAGCGTGGACTTGCCGCAGCCGGACGGTCCGACCAGGACGACGAACTCGCCGTCGGCAATCTCAAGATCGACCGCGTGCAGGACGCGCACCGCGCCATAATCCTTACGGACCTTTTCGAGCGTGACAGAAGCCATCGATCTATCCTTTGACGGCGCCGGCGGTCAGGCCGGTGACGAGATAGCGTTGCAGGAAGGCGAAGAAGATGCAGACCGGGATCAACGCCAGGATCGATGCCGCCATCATCTGCCCCCAGTCGACGGCGAACTTGCCGATGAAGGTGAGCAGGCCGACGGCGAAGGTTTTCTGGTCGTCGCTGGAAATCAGCATCAGCGCGAACAGAAGCTCGCTCCAGGCGGCGGTAAAGACGAAGCCCAGCGTCGCGCCCATGCCGGGCAGCGTCAGCGGCACGATCACCCGGCGCATCGCCTGCGCGCGGGTGCAGCCGTCGATCATCGCCGCCTCTTCCAGATCCTTCGGGATGCCATCGAAGAAGGACTGCATCAGGAAGGTGGCGAAGGCGGTGTTGAAGGCGGTGTAGATGATGATCAGCCCGGTAAGGCTGTTGATCAGGCCAATCTGGCCCATCACGCGGTAGATCGGCGGAATGACCATCACCAGCGGAAAGGTCTGGGTCAACAGCAGCATCAGCGCCAGTGCAGCCTTGCCGCGAAAGGTGAAGCGCGACATGGCGTAGCCGGCGAGCGTGGCGATGACCGTGACCAGGGCCGCCGTCGACACCGAGACGATGACGCTGTTGAGGAAATAGCGTGGGAAGTCGGTGGCCTCGAGTACGGTGACGAAGTTCTGTAGCGTCATGTGCGACGGCCAGAATGTGATGCCTTCGGAATAGAGCAGCCGCTCCGGCGTGACCGAGATCTTCAGCGTCCAGTAGATCGGGAACAGAGCGAAGACCACATAGGCGGCGATCGCGGCGTACAGGCCGATGCCGCCGAAGAAGCGCTGCGGGGCTGAGCGTCCAGCGATCATCAGACGTGTCTCACAAGCGAGCGGCGGATGGCGATCAGCACGATCGCGTAGGCGATGAGCAGGACGAGCAACAGCACAGCCACAGCCGAGGCATAGCCCTTGTCCAACGACTTGAAGGCGCTGACATAGATGTAGACCGGAACCGTGTTGGTCGAGCCGGCCGGTCCGCCCTCGGTCATGACGAAGATCAGGTCGGCGAAGGTGGCGATCCAGATGGTGCGCAACATCACCGTGATGGCGATGGTCGGCGCCAGGAACGGCAGCGTGACCTTGGTGAAGCGCTGCCACGGCGAAGCGCCGTCGATCGCCGCCGCCTCATGCAGTTCCGAGGGGATAGACTTCAGCGCCGCCAGCAGCGTGATGGCGAAGAACGGAATGCCGAACCAGACATTGGCGATGATCGGCCCCCACATGGCGGTTGAGGGATCGGAGAGAACGTTGGTCGGTTCGGCCTTCAGCCCCAAGGCGAACAGCCAGTGTGGCAGCGGACCGACGATCGGGTTGAACAGCCAGGCCCAGGTCAGGCCCGACAGGAAGGATGGCACCGCCCAGGGCAGGAAGACCAGCGCCTGCACCGCCTTGCGGCCCCGAAACGGCTTGTCGAGCAGCAGCGCGAGGCCAAGGCCGAGGAAGAACTGGAAGAACAGGCTGGTCACCGTCCACCACAGCGTGTTGATCAGCGCCTGGCCAAGCACCTGATCCGACAGCATCGCCTGGTACTGCCCGAGCCCGACATATTCGGATTTGAAGGCCGAGAATTTGCGGAAGGAGTAGCTGAT
The DNA here is from genome assembly GCF_006442195.1 of Mesorhizobium sp. B2-3-13. Classification (NCBI taxonomy): domain Bacteria; kingdom Pseudomonadati; phylum Pseudomonadota; class Alphaproteobacteria; order Hyphomicrobiales; family Phyllobacteriaceae; genus Mesorhizobium; species Mesorhizobium sp. B2-3-13. The sequence goes on along the minus strand of NZ_VFVQ01000003.1, from coordinate 78,570 downwards.
GCCGATGACCAGCGGCACGAGCAGCACCACGATCAGCAGGATGATCGCCGGGCTGAGATAGAGCCAGGGCTCGATCGTCGCGTAGGAGAGCCGCCTCTTTCGCGGCCGCCCTGCGGATCGAATTTCGGATACGGCATAGGTCATTGGCTGTGGACGTCCTCTGGGGGCACGGCGTTGGCGACAAGCGTCCTTCTCCCCGTTTTACGGGGAGAAGGTGCCGGTCCAGCCGCAGCTGCTGCGGGGACGGGCAGGCGGATGAAGGGCGGCGCCAGTTTCCCATAACACAGCGCTGCCCCTCATCCGGCCCTATCGGGCCACCTTCTCCCGTGAACGGGGAGAAGGAAGGAGGCGCTCACTTCTTGTTCTTCGCCAGCCAGTCCTGCTGTTCCTTGGTCAGGAAGGCAGCCCATTGGTCGGCGACGTCCTTGGCCGTCTTCTGGCCAAGCAGCACTTCCTGGAAGTTCTTGATGGCGACCTGGTCGACGAAGTTGCCGAGGTTTTCCAGATGCGTGGGCGGTGTCACCATTTCATATTTGGAACTGTCGCTCAGCTCCGTGAACCAGCCCTTGAACTGCTCGGTCTTGAAATGGGGATCCTGCTCGGCGCCCTTGTGGATCGGCACGACGCCGACTTCCTTGGCCCATTCCAGATTGTCCTTCGGCGAGAGCAGCGTTGCCATCAGCTTCCAGGCGTCGTCCTTGTGCTGGGATTTGGCGAACATCGCCCAACCAGCATAGCCCAGCGTGGGGTAGGATTTGCCGCTCGGTCCGACCGGCAGCGGCGCCACGGCGAAGTCGTCGGCGCTCATCTTGTCGGCGATGCCGAGCAACGCGTCCGGATCCTGGTTAAGCATGGCGCAGGTGCCGGAATAGAAACCGGTGACGGTCTCATTGAAGCCCCAGCTCACGGAATCCTTCGGCGCAAGACCGTTCTTGTACATGTCGGCCAGCATCTGCAGGCCCTTGACCGAGCCCTCTTCATTGATGGTCGAAGTGCCGTCCTCGTTGAAATAGCCGCCCTTGCCGGCGGCGATGTTCATGAACATGTGCATGCCGTTGAAGGCACCCGGCCCGCCGCGCAGGCAATAGCCATACTTTCCAGGGATGGCGGAGATCTTCTTGGAATCGGCGACGAAATCGTCGAGCGTTGCCGGCGGGCCGTCGAGACCGGCCTCCTTGAACAGCTTCTTGTTCCAGAACAGCGCGTTCACATAGTAGCCATAGGGGATCATGAACTGGGTGTTGTTCACGGTCGAGCCGAACTGCTTGGCGCGGTCGCCGAGCGTCTTGGCGTCGTCCCACTTGGCCATATAGGGGCCGAGATCCTCGAGTTGGGCGTTGTTGGCGTAAAGCCCCATCCAGCGTTCCGGCATCTCGACCACATCGGGCGTATCGCCGGCCTGCACCATGGTGAGGAATTTTTCAAAGGCCTGGCCCCAGGGCAGCGAGACGAGCTCGACCTTGACCCCGGGATTGGCCGCCTCGAACTCGGCGATCTGCTTTTTCAGGAATTCGGTGCGCGGCGGACTGGTGATCACTTCGACCATTTTCAGGGTCGAATCGGCCAGCGCGCCTCCGGCGGAAATCGCCAACCCCGCGACGGTGGCAAGCATGACGGTCAGTTTTTTCATGTTCAAGACTCCCATTTTGAACCCGCTTGTTATTTTCTGGCTTTTTCGAAGGCCTGGGCGACATCCGCCCAGAGATCCTCGACACTTTCCAATCCGACATTGAAGCGGATGGTTCGGGGGCTGACGCCGAAGCGCGCCATCGAATTCAGTCCCGGCGTCTGTTCCAGCGACGCCTTGGCCGGCACGACCAGACTCTCATGCCCGCCCCAGCTGACGCCGATGCGGAAATATTTCAACGCGTCGACGAAGACGGGAATGTCGATATCCTCGGTAACCTCGAACGAGAACAACCCGCCATAGCCGGCAAGCGTCGCCTTGCCCGGATGGTTCGAATAGACAGGGTGGTTGACCCGCTCGACATTGCCATGCGCCTTCAGCCGCTCGGCGATGGCAAGCCCGCTCTTCATGTGGTGCGGCAGGCGCAGCGGCAGCGTGCGCAGGCCGCGCAGCAGCAGCCAGGCCTCGAACGGCGACAGCTTGCCGCCGAGATAGGAATAGGTCTGCTCGTTGATATGCTTGATATGCGCGGCCGAGCCAGCCACCACCCCGGCAACGGTGTCGCTATGGCCGCCGAGATATTTCGAGGCCGAGTGCAGCACGAGGTCGACGCCGTGCGAGATCGGCTTCTGGAACACCGGCGTCGCCCAGGAATTGTCGATGGTGGTGACGATGCCCTGTTCCTTGGCCAACCGGGTCAGATGCGGCAGGTCCTGGAGCTCGAACACCATCGAGGTTGGGCTTTCCAGATAAAGCAGCTTGGCGCCGGGCAATGCCGCCGCGACCGCATCCGGGTCGGAGCCATCGACATAATCGACCTTGATGTTGAGCCGCGGCAGGAGGCGTTCGAACAGCCGGTAGGCATCGCCGTAACAATTGCGCACCGCAACGATGCGCTCGCCCGCCCCGACAAAAGCAAGCACGGTGGCGCTGATCGCCGCCATGCCGCTGGAGAATCCGCGCGCGGCCTCGGCGCCTTCGAGCGCCGCGACCCGCGACTCGAACTCCATCACCGTCGGATTGTCGCCGCGCGAATAGATCGGCTGCTTTCGTTTGCCGGCAAACGTATCGGCCATTTCGGCATAATTGGCGAAGGTGAACAGCGAGGTCTGGTAGATCGGCGGCACGACGGCGCCGCCTGGGAACGGCTCGTCATGCGCCAAAAGCGTCGCCGCCTCGGCGAGATAGTCTTGATCGAAACCGGCTGGCTGCTCGTTCATCTCAGGCCCGAAGTTTGAGTTTGGCCGCACCGCGCTTCAGGTCGTCCTCGACGGTGGCGATGAGCTTCAGCGCCTCGGCGCGAGCGCCCCGTGGATCGCGTGCCGCGATGCATTCGTAGATGGTGCGGTGATAGGGAAAGCTGGCATGGCCGAAATCGCGCACGCCGAGCGGATGCTCCCAGAAGCGATGGAACAGTTCGTGCATGGCGGCGATGATCTGTTCGAACAGCGGATTTCCGGAGACCCTGTAGATCGCCTGATGGAATTCCCAGTCCTCTTCCGACGACATGCCGTCAAGGGTGCGAAACGCCTGCTCCATGATATCGAGCTTGTGTTCTATCTCGGCAATGTCGGCCGGGCTTGCCCGCTCGGCGCACAGCGCCGCCGCTTCCGCTTCCAGCGCGCGGCGGATTTCCAGCGTCTGCATCAGGCTGGTGAAGTCATTGCCGCCCGCCAGCGTCAGCGGCAGATGCAGCATGTCGGGCGAGACGGCCGCCTTGAGATAGGTGCCGCTGCCTTGCCGGCGTTCGACCAGGCCCAATCCCTCCCACCGCGTCAGCGCCTCGCGCACCGTGTTGCGGCTGACCTTGAGCCGTTCGGCCAGGATGCGCTCGGTCGGTAGTCGCTCGCCTGGCTGCAGGGCCTCGGCGCGAACGAAACCCACCAATGCCTTCAGCACGGCGTCGTCGCGCGCCGTCGTCTGAATGGGTGGCAGGCTGTTCTGGTCCACACTTCCTCCAAGTGGTCCAATGGTCCAACCAATTTCTGCATAGATGGGCTCTCCTGTCAATCACTTGTCAGGAGGCAGTCAGCCTTCAGCCCATGGAAGGTTGTGAAGCGCTGCGTTCAGAAGAATACCCGGCCGCGGCAGCCGGTCCGAACCATCTGGTCAGCGCATCGGCCAATCCCTGTTGCGTCCCAACCCCGATCCACGCCACGTAGCCATCGGGCCGGATTAAAACCGCGTCGGGTGCAGCGACCGTTCCCAGTACAGGAAGCTCCCAGGCGCCGGCATACCCGGCATCGATCTGCCGGATCCGGTCGACCCAAGGCGCAATGTCCAGCCTGCCTGGTTCACCGAAATTGAGGAGCAGCGGCCGCGCGTCGTGCAGCAAGGTAAACAACCGTAACGACCCTTTGGCGGTGAGCAGGTCGAGATCGGGCATGCGCCGCCCAAGCAGCGCGTGCCCTTCCCCGAGGTCGTAGTGGACACCCAGGCCGGACATCTCCGCGGCGATCCGTTTGCGTGGCCCGTCCATGGCGAGCAGCTCGTCAAAGGTATCGCTCAATGCCTTGGTGCGTGCATCCATACGACGAAGCGCGACCTGTGCGAGCGCGTTGCGCAGCACGCGGGCGGCGACCGGATGGCGTTCGGCATGGTAGCTGTCGAGCAGGCTGTCCGGTGATACCAGCTTGATCACCTGTGCCAGTTTCCATCCGAGGTTGACCGCGTCCTGCACGCCGATGTTGAGGCCCTGTCCGCCCATTGGGGGATGGATGTGCGCGGCGTCACCGGCCAGCAGCACACGTCTGCCGCGGTAGGCGGCAGCCTGGCGCGTCATGTCGGTGAACCGCGAAATCCAGGTCGGACTGTGGACCCCGTAATCGGTGCCGTACACTGCGACGAGCGCCTCGCTGAGATCGCGCAGTGTCGGTTCGCCACCAGTGGTCAGTTGCCTCTCGGTCAGCACGACACCCACCCGGGCACTTTCCTCAATCTTGCCGATCGCATGAATACCGTAGGCGTCGCTGCGAAAACCCAATGCAGGTTCCTCCGCCATCTCGACCTCGGCGATCATCCAGCTCATCGTCGGATCCCATCCGTCGAACGCGATGCCCGCCGCCTTGCGGATCATGCTGCGTCCGCCGTCGCAGCCGACGAGATACCGGGCCCTCAGGCACCGGCCACCAGACAGGTCGACATCGACGCCACCATCATCCTGTGTGAAACCCGTGACATCCTGTCCGCGATAGATCGGCACCTCCAACTCGCTGATCCAGTCGGCCAATATCCGCTCTATATGGTTTTGCCGCAGCGCCAGCAGATAGTTGTGCCGCGTGGGAAAATCGCTGATGTCCAATCGGATCATGTGAAATCCCACGGACGGCGAAGGCTGTCCCTGCGAGAGGAACCGGTCGGCAATTCCGCGCTGGTCGAGCACCTCGATGGTGCGAGCGTGCAGGCCACCCGCCCGCGAACCGATGAGTTCCTGATTTGGCCGCCGCTCGACAATGGCCAAATCGACGCCAGCCAACGCGAGTTCGCCGGCCAACATCAACCCGGTCGGACCGCCTCCGGCGATCACCACCGCATGGTCCCGACGCACTTGGCCTCTTGGCAACTGGCCTCTTGGCAACAATTCCGGCATTTCGCCATCCCGTTTCCGTTAACCTGGGTCGCGGTTTTACGGGAACAGCCGGGTCTTGCCACAAGCCCCTTGTGCGCCATATCTATGAAATAGAGGGGATAGCTCCTCTCCTCCCCTATGCAAACAGCAGTGGAAAGTCGCGGCGTTGTGAAGTGACAGCGCGCGCGAGATGTAACTGATGTTGTTACAATCCAGGAAAGCCTTCTTCAGGCCTTGCCGCACACACAAAAAAGCCCGGCACTTCCGGGGCTTGACACAGATTCCTAATGTCATATCGACAAAGGGGGCCGGTCGGCGTTTGGCAGCGGTACGAGGAGGCCACTATGTGCCAGCGCCGGCCGGCCGACCCCACGGACCCAGGAGATGCGGCGGACCTGAGCATCATGGGGTATTCCTGAGGGACCGAGCCGGCGATCTACCTCGTGCCGGCTTCGTCTTGGCCTGCACATTTGCGCAAGAGCTTATGAAAATCAACAGTTTCTTAACCAAGGCTCGCGAATCGCTTGGATTAAGGTAAATGGGTAACCCTATTGGCTTGACCGGATAATCAGGCCCGGACCGTTAGGCCGCCTTGGCAACGACGCGGTTGCGGCCGCCGCTCTTGGCTTCGTAGAGCGCGAGATCGGCGCGCTTCATCAGCGCCGCCACCGTATCCACGCCCTTCAGCACTGATGACACGCCAACGCTGACGGTGACCTCGATCGTCTTGCCGTCGGCACCGATGGCGAACGGCATCTGGGCGATTTCGGCACGGATGCGCTCGGCCACTTTCTCGGCCACGGTGCCGTCGGTGTCCGGCATCACCACCACGAACTCCTCGCCGCCGAACCGGCAGGCAAGGTCGATACCCCTGACGTTCTTGCGCAGCCGCCGTGCGAATTCGCGCAGCACATCGTCGCCGCCGTCATGGCCGTGCGTGTCGTTGATTGACTTGAAGCGGTCGAGATCCGTGATCATCACCGACAGCGGCCGGCGCCGCGCCACGGCGCGGTCGAACAGCGTCTGCAGATGGCTGTCGAGATAGCGGCGGTTGTGCAGACCGGTCAGGCCGTCGGTCACGGCCATTTCGATGGTCTGGGTAACGCTGGCGCGCAATTGGTCGTTGTAGCGCTTGCGGCGCACCTGGGTGCGCAGCCGCGCCGTCAGTTCCTGCTGGTCGATCGGCCGCATCAGATAGTCGTTGATGCCGAGTTCCAGCCCTCGGATGATGCGCTCCTCCTCGCCCTCCTCCGCCAAAAGGATGATCGGCACGAAACGGGTGCGGTCGAGCGAGCGCAATTGCGAGCAGAGCCTGAGCGGATCGAAATCGGCGAAGGCCGTCGAGATCATCACGCATTCATAGGGCGTTTCGGCGGCTTGAAAGAACCCGGCATGCGGATCGCCGGTGACGTCGAGGTCGGCCCGGTCGCGCAACATCTTCTGGATGCGCTCGACCGACGATTTGCGCTCATCGATCAAAAGCACTTTCGGCGTCGTGTCCTCGGACGCGAAATTGCGGCTCAAAAGTTCTTCGATGCCGATGTTGCGTGTGGTCGAGGCGCGCAGCCGAAGCTCGTCGGTCAACGACTTCAGGCGGACCAGGCTCTTGACGCGCGTCATCAGTTGCAGGTCGTTGACCGGCTTGGTCAGGAAATCGTCGGCGCCGGCCTCCAGCCCGCGCACGCGATCGGAAACCTGGTCGAGCGCCGTGATCATCACCACCGGAATGTGCGACGTCGCCGGATCGCTCTTCAGCCGCCGGCAGACTTCGAACCCGTCCATATCGGGCATCATCACGTCGAGCAGCACAACGTCGACCTTGCCGTTCTCGCAGGTGTCGATCGCGTCGGGCCCGTTGGTGGCGGTCAGCACCTCGAAATATTCGGCCAGCAGCCGGACCTCCAGCAGCCTGACATTGGCAGGGATGTCGTCGACGACGAGGATCCGCGCGGTCATTTCACAAGGCTCCGGCTCGGCTGGAAGGGAACATCAGGCATCGCCCAGATAGGATTTGATGGTTTCGATGAAGCGCGGCACCGAGATCGGCTTCGAAATATAGGCCTCGCAGCCGCCCTGGCGGATGCGTTCCTCGTCGCCCTTCATCGCGAAGGCAGTCACAGCAATGACCGGGATGACGTGCAGATCGTCGTCCTCCTTCAGCCATTTGGTCACTTCCAGCCCCGACACTTCTGGCAGTTGGATGTCCATCAGGATGAGGTCCGGCCGGTGCTGGCGCGCCAGGTCGAGCGCTTCCAGACCGTTGCGGGTGCGCACCGTCTCGTAACCGCTTGCTTCGATGAGGTCCCGAAAGAGCTTCATATTGAGCTCATTGTCCTCGACGATCATGACCTTCTTAGGCATCGAAATCCCGTCCCGGCCGTCCTCCGCCCCGGAGGTGGCCGTCATGCGCTCTTTCCTTGGACGCACCAAACCATGCTTCACGATACGGCAATATGATTGACGAAACGGAAACCCATAGCCTGCAAAGCAGCACGAATTCCGCCGCGCCTCCCGCGCATCCAAAAGGCGCACCGCGCTCTAATGGCTTGCCGCGGCCAACTCTTGCCATTACTGCGGGAGAGACTCATTCCACACACCGAAGGTAGTGATGGCAAACGCAGCGTCAATGCGCGAAGAGGCCGAAACCATTGCCGTGAAGGCATTGGGCTTCGTTGCCGCCGATCCGGAGCTTTTACCGCGCTTTCTGGCGATCACCGGAATAGAGGCGCATTCGATCCGCCGGGCGGCCGGCGAGCCGGGGTTCCTGGCCGGCGTCCTGCAATTCATTCTCGCCCACGAGCCGACTTTGATGCGCTTCGCCGTGGAAACCGGCACGCCACCGGCGGCTGTCGGCAAGGCGTTGCGCGCCTTGCCGCTTGGCGATGACAATCACGAGCGTTCCACATGAGCGATGATCCCGAAACCGCGCGCCAGATCGAGGAACTGGCGGCTGACGACAGGCCGCTGCTCGTGCTCGACGTCGACGACGTGGTGCTCGAATTCATCCGCCCTTTCCCGCATTTCCTCAAGGCGCGTGGCTATGGCCTGACGCTGGCATCCTTCCGGCTGACCGGCAACATTGCCGAAACGGCCAGCGGCCGGCTGATCGAACAACCCGAAGTCGCGGCACTTTTGGGTGATTTCTTCGATGCGCAAGCCGATTGGCAGAGCATCACCGATGGAGCCGCGAAAGCTTTGACGGGGCTTGGAGACCGCGCGGAAATCATATTGCTGACGGCCATGCCGCACAGGCATCGTGCCGTGCGGCGCGCCCATCTCGACGCCCTCGGGCTAAGCTATCCGCTGCTGACCACCGAAATGGCCAAGGGCCCGGCGGTTGCCAGGCTCCGCGGCAATACCGGGCGGCCGGTGGTCTTCGTCGACGACCAACCGGCCAATCTGGCGTCGGTGCGGGAATCTGTCGCCGACGCAAATCTTTTCCATCTGATGGCCGACAATTCGCTGCGCGCGTTCCTGCCGTCGGTCCCGGACGATGTCATCGTCGTCCAGGATTGGCACCAAGCCGCGCCGAAGATCGCGACCGCGCTGGGATTTCAGGCGCTTTGACGCACTCCCGCGCGGAAAACCGCTTTACACTTTTCCTGGAATTGGTCGAGGGCTGAAACCTCAAGGATTGAGCTTAGCCCCTGCCCCGCCATTAGAGCTGCCGCCATTGTCGCCGCCGCCATTGTCGCTGCGGCCGCTCTCGTCGTCCGAGCCGTCACCGTCGACACTGTCGTCCACCGCTGGGTCAGCAGGCTTCAGCATGACGCCGTTGACGGCGACCGAGCCGTCGGCCTTGGTGTTGATGACCCATTCCAGCTTGCCGTCCGGCAGCGTCTTGGCAAAACCCTTCGCCATGAGAGCGACAGGCACGTACTGCCCGACCTCCGGCTCCGCCTTCGCTGCTTCCTGCAGATGTTCCATGATCTTGTCGAAGCCGGCGACGTCGACAGTGAGATTTGCGTCAGGTTTCTGGCCGAAGCTTGTCATCTCGCCTTCCAGCGCGATTTCCATGTCCTTGTTCTTCACGGTGCTGTGGCCGATGACGACCTTCGGCGTCTTGGCAAGGAAGTCGGCTTTGAGCTGGTCGCCGAACTCGGCCGGCAGCGGCGGATTCTGATTGAGGTCAAAGGCTTCGATCGCCTTCTTCGCCATGCTGTCGAGATCGATGTTGGCGCCGCCGAAGTTCAGGTCGATATCGGTGGGCAGCAGCGCCACGCTCCAGCTCGGCAAGAGCTGCTGCGGCACGGTCAGCCCCGAAGCCTTGATGCCATAGCTGACCTTGCCGTTCTGGGCGACCCCGTCGGAACCGAACGCTATGCCGAACTGGGTTGCCCCGAACGTGCCGATCGGGCTGTCGACCGCGAAATCCTTGAAGCCATAGGTTCCGTCGATACGCTCCCAAACGGGAAGTGCTGCAAGCAGAAGCGACTTGAGCTGCGCCTGGTTCGCCTTCAGCGTCTTCTCGTCCTCATTGGCCACGGCAAACGCCAGGAGGTCAAGCAGAGGCTTGGTCTGAACACCCTTGCCGCCGGCGTTCACAGAAAATTCCGGCGACTTCACGGTAACGGGAAAATTCAGCCCGCTCTCGGGATCATTGAATTTTATCGCTTCGACGAAGTTCGAAATCTTTTGCGACGTCGTGAAATCGACGCCGCCATTGGCCGCCTTGGTCGCGGAAAGCGTCACGGTGCCGGCACCAGCGCTCGCCTCCATCTGCTGCTTGCTATCCTGCGACGACATCGTCATCCCGGCAATTGAGCTCGTGGCGCTGGTGAAGGCTGCCAGCTTGGGGTCATAAACGCCGCTGCCCTTGCCGTCCTTGATCGAAAACCGCGTGCTTTGCTTTCCCTGGGGGCCGTTGAATTCAAAGGACGCGCTCTGCGAAAAATCCATCGAGACATCCCAGGACCCATCACTACGCGGCTTGACCAGCAGGGCGTAGGGCGCAAAGTCGAATTTCATCAGCTTCTGGTCGGGAAAGCTGCTGGCAAGCGCCTTGAAATCGAACACGATCTTGTAGGCGTCGCCTTCGGCCGAAACCTTCAGGATACCCTTATCGAGCGCCTGTTTGCCGACATAGCGGGATAGGTCATCGGACAATTGCTTGGCGCCCTGGCTGTCGACGGTCTGGCCGAAAGCAGGCGCACTGAGTAGCAGCGCGGTAAAGGCAATTGGCAACATACGGTTCACGGGAATTCTCCGTTCGGTCGAAGGCAAAATTCGTTTCGTATCTCTGGTAGGGAAATACCATCACGACTGCAAGACGATGACGGCCAGGCATTCGGCTTCAACACCAGCCGCGGCGAATGGTTCGTCGACCAGCCGCGCAATCTGGCACCGCTGCAGAATAAAGGATTCAGTTTCGTCCCGCTCCCTTATTTCCTCATGAGCAAAATCACTTTGCCGTAGAAAATACTATGCAACTGCAAGCTGAAGTTTTCCTACAATGTCAGCCGCATCAGCGGCCGGCCGGCCTTGCGCTCCACAAGCCTCTCGAACCCGGCCTTCTCGAAGACCCCAGATGAGCCGACAAACAGGCCGATCGAACGCGAATCGCGGGACAGGTCGATCGGGCAGGCCTCGACAAGCCGCGCGCCGTTCCTGCGGGCAAAATCGATGCCGCCTTCGACGAGGCGGTGCGTGATGCCCCTGCCGCGCGCCTTGGCGCGGATGAAAAAGCAGGAGATCGCCCAGACGGCCGGATCGGACGCGTCGGCGGGATCGATCGGCGCCGAGCCCCTGCCCTTGTTGTTCCATTCGGGCACGTCGGCGCGTGGCCCGATCTGCATCCAGCCAACCGCCTTGCCATCCTCGAAAGACAGCAGGCCGGGCGGCGGGCCGGCCTCGATGCGCGCCTTGATGTGGTCCTTGTTGCGTTCACGGCTGCTCTCGCGCCGCGCCGCCGGCGCCAGCCGGAAATGCGTGCACCAGCAGCCGTAACAGGCGCCCTGCTTGCCAAAAAGGTCCTCGAACTCAGGCCAGAGCTCAGGCGCCAGCGGCACTACCGTCGTGCTCATGCGTTCTCCCCAGGCCAGGCTTGTCGCTGGCCTTGCGCTGTCGTACCATTGCTTCTGTTCTCTATATGTTCGCAGCGATGGCGGCTCCTGTCAACAATCCCGATCACGGTTTTTGTCGTGACTGCCTGATGTTTCAGCGCGATGAAACGCGCCGCTGCGAACGCTGCGGCAGCCCTCGCCTTGCCCGCCATCCCGAGCTTTACCGGCTGCATCTGGCCCATATCGATTGCGATGCGTTCTACGCGGCGATCGAAAAGCGCGACAACCCGGCGCTCAAGGACAAGCCGTTGATCATCGGCGGCGGCAAGCGCGGCGTCGTCTCCACCGCCTGTTATATCGCACGCATCCGCGGCGTGCGCTCCGCCATGCCGATGTTCAAGGCGCTCGAGGCCTGCCCCGAGGCGGTCGTGATCGCGCCCAACATGGAAAAGTACGTGGCCGTCGGCCGCGAGGTGCGCGCCATGATGCAGGCCTTGACGCCGCTGGTCGAGCCGCTGTCGATCGATGAGGCATTCCTCGATCTCGCCGGCACCGAGCGGCTGCATGGCCTGCCGCCGGCGGTGGTGCTGGCGCGCTTCGCGCTGGCCGTGGAGAAGGAGATCGGCATCACCGTTTCATCAGGCCTGTCCTATTGCAAGTTCCTCGCCAAGATCGCGTCCGACTTCCGCAAGCCGCGCGGCTTCTCCGTCATTGGCGAGGCCGAAGCGGTCGGCTTTCTGGCAACGCAGCCGGTGACCATGATCTGGGGTGTCGGCAAGGCGTTCAACGCCACGCTCGAACAGGATGGCATCCGCACCATCGGCCAGCTTCAGAAGATGGAACGCGGCGAACTGATGCGCCGCTATGGGGTGATGGGCGAACGGCTCTACCGGCTTTCGCGCGGTGAGGATGTCCGCCGCGTCGACCCCGACCAGGACGCCAAGAGCGTATCGGCCGAAACCACTTTCGACACCGACATCGCCTCGCTGGAAGAGCTGGTCTCCGTGCTGAGGGGCCTTTCGGAGAAAGTCTCGGCGCGGCTGAAGAAGTCAGGCATTGCCGGGCGCACCGTCGTGCTGAAGCTGAAGACCCAGGATTTCAAGCTGCGCACGCGCAACCGCCAACTCGGCGACCCGACCCGGCTCGCCGACCGCATCTTTTCGACTGGCGTGGAACTTCTTCGCAAGGAGACGGACGGAACGAAATTTCGATTGCTCGGCATCGGTGTCAGCGACCTCTCCGATGACGACAAGGCCGACCCGCCGGATCTGGTCGATGTCCAGTCGCGCAAGCGCGCCATGGCCGAAGGCGCCATCGATGCGTTGCGCGACAAGTTCGGGCGCAAGGCTGTGCAAACCGGCTACACCTTCGGCAACGGCCGCGACGCCCATCCACCGGAGCCGCTTGAAGATTGAACCCGATCAGCTGCGCCGAAGATCGATGCGGCTGGTCACAACGCTCTTGCCGGTTTGGGGATCACGGTCGACCACCGTCAAAACAATGCCGTCCGCCCCATTTTTTTGTACGGTAAGCTGCGCGGTGCGATCGCCATTGACCTCCTTGGCCCAGCGAATGGCGAGGTTTATCGCATTGCCGGAACGGCTTCCGTTCAGCTGCGCCGGTCCGGTGCGCGATCCCACATAGACGCCGCTGTATTTTCCGCCGCTGACCTTCAGACGAGCGCTGATGGCGCGTGTCACCACGATCAGGCCGCGGCAGTTGCCGTCGAGCGACAGCGAGGTTGAGGTCGCGTTCGACTTGAAGCTGCAGGAAACACTGACGTTCGGCACATCCGTGGTTACCTGAACAGTGCCCTTGCCAGCGAAATTGCCCTTGAACGACTGGAGAAATTTGGTCTCGTCGGCATGAGCCGCGCTCGCAGCAATCACCAGGCAGCCAGCAAGCGCCACTTGCGCGAATCGTCTCATGAAACCCTCCTTGTCGACACGGGAATGCGCGTTTGCACAGCACGGATACTAGGGGGCTCAACGCCCCTAGCCGTATCGGGTTCCGCCCGCAGCATGACTGCTCCCAAAGCCTTCGCCGCGACTGGCCCAGAAGAATACATGGACTAGCGATTGCTCCGACAGCCACGGCCTGCGACATAGCGGACATGGCACCCACCCCGTCGATCCCCAAGGCCGCGTTCTGGATGGCGCTGTCGATCACGTCGTTCCTGGCTATGTCCGTCGCCGGCCGCGCCACCACGGCCGAACTCAATGTCTTCCAGGTGCTGGAACTGCGTTCGGTCATCGGCTTCTTCATTCTGCTGCCGCTGGTGATGGCGACAGGTGGGCTTGCCGCGATGCGCACGCAGCGGCCGCTGGCCCATATCGCGCGCAATGTCGTCCACTATAGCGGCCAGGCTGCCTGGCTCTACGCGTTGACGCTCATTCCGCTGGCGGTGCTGATCTCGATCGAATTCACCACGCCGATCTGGACGGCGATCCTGGCGGTCACGTTTCTCGGCGAAAGGCTGAGCCGGCCACGGCTCGCGGCGATCGTGCTTGGGCTGATCGGCGTGGTCGTCGTCGTGCGTCCAGGCGTCGGCTCGGCCGATGTGGGCCATCTGGTCGTGCTGGGCGCGGCGGTCTGTTTCGGCGTTTCGCTGGTGCTGGTCAAGTCGCTGACGCGCACGGACAGCGTCGTGCGGATCATCTTCTGGATGCTGGTCATCCAGTCCGTGGTCGGCCTTGTTCCGGCTCTCTACGAATGGCGCAACCCTTCGCTTGCACTGTGGCCTTGGATCATCCTGATCGGTTTCACCGGCATGTCGTCCCATTTCTGCCTCGCCCGCGCCCTGGCCTATGCCGACGCGACCGTGATCTCGCCGATGGATTTCCTGCGCGTACCGCTGTCGGCATTGATCGGCTGGCTGCTCTATCAGGAGCAGATCGACGCGTTCACCGCCGGCGGCGCATTGCTGATCCTGATGGGCAATTTGCTCAACTTGCAGCGCAAAGCTGTAAAGCCGGCAGAGGTCGCGGCGTCATAGCACTGCCGGTCAGTTCCCTTCGTCTGGAATGTTGAGGACATGGCCGCATGCCTTGCAGTGCACGGCGTCCGGCTCATGCCGCCGCAACCCGCATTGCGGACAGGGAAAGAACACCTTGGCCGGCCGAAAGATCGCCTGCGCCAGCCTGACGAACAGCGATATGCCGATGATCATGGTCACGATCGCCGTCAGCTTGCCGGCGATGCCCGGCAGCACGATGTCGCCGAAGCCGGTTGTCGTCACGGTCGCGACGGTGAAGTAAAGCGCGTCGATGTAGTTTTCCAGTCCGGCACCGTTGCGGAAAAAGAACGTGTAAACGAAGCCCGTGATGACAAAGAGAAAGGTCAACAGGTTGATGACCGCGTGGCTTGCCTCGCGCCAGGGTCGCAGGCCACGCATCTCGAAATGCCGCCAGGTCGAACCGCTGCGCGACAGCGACCACAGCCGCAGAATTCGCAGAAGCCGAGACTTGCGAGCGCCGCCGGCATCAGCAGCGTCAGAAGGATGAAGGCATTCACCCAGAAGGTCGGCTGCTTCATCAGGCTCAGCATGTCGTTGGAGGCCAGCAGCCTGGCAATCAGATCGGCGGCGACCAGAGCCGCCACGGCATAGTCCAGCCACAGAAACGAGGCCGACTGCTGGATGACCGGCGTGGCGATGAAAAAGGCGATGATGGCGAGGTCGATGATGACGGCCACCAGCTGGAACCGGAACGCGGCCGGCGAGCGCCCATGATAGAGCCTGCGCAGCATGTCGCGTAGACGCGCCGTCGCGGAAAGATCCTGCGATGCGCGCGTCCCCTTGGCCTTCATGCAGGCATGAGCGGCAGGTGCCGGCCCGCGGGTTGCCGCCTGGCAAGCGCGCAGATCACACCAGCTCCACTTCGACCACGCCCGGCACGGCGCGCATCGCCGAGGCGATCTGCGGCGAGACACGGTAGCCGCCATTCAGGGCAATCTCGACCTCGCCCTGCGCCTCTTCCTTGATCACGATAATGCTGACCTGGCTTTCCCCGCGCTGGGTTAGCTGGGATTGGATGATCGAGGCAGGCCCCTCGTTCCTGACGAAAATGCGCAGAGCCTTCTGGATGCGGCTTGCTTCGTCCTCCAGCGATTGGACGGAGTTGATGCGCAGGTTGACACCCTCGGGCCTGTCCTCCGCCGCGACAGTGATGACAACCGAGCGGCCCGCTTCGAGGAGATCGCGATACTGGGCCAATCCTTCTGAAAACAACACGGCCTCGTACTGGCCGGAGGTGTCGGAAAAGGCAACCACGCCCATCTTGTTGCCGGTGCGCGTCTTGCGCTCCTGCTTGCTGGTGACGGTGCCGGCAAGCCGGCCGGCGGAAGCGCCGCGCTTGACGGCAGCGGAGAACTCCGCCCAGTTCTGCACCCGCATCTTCTGCAGCGCCGCCTTGTACTCGTCGAGCGGATGCGCCGAGAGATAGAAGCCGACGACCTGGAATTCGCGGTGCAGGCGGTCGGCGGCGAGCCACGGATCGGTCGCCGGCAAATTGAGCGCCTGCGACTGGGCGCCGAGGGAGGCGCCGAAGATATCGGCCTGACCCGAAACGGCGTTCTGCTGGGCGAGCGACGCAAGCCCCATCATCCGCTCGACGCCAGCCAACATCTGGGCGCGATCGTGGCCGAAGCAGTCGAGCGCACCGGCCATGATCAGGCTTTCGAAAACCCGCTTGCCGACGATCTTCGGGTCGACCCTCTCGCAGAAATCGGCCAGGCTCTTGAACGGCTTTTCGCCGCGAACGGCTACAATGTGCTCCACGGCGGCATCGCCCACGCCCTTGAGCGCGGCCATCGAGTAATAGATGCGGTTCTCGCCGACCTCGAAGGCACGGAAACTCGTCATCACCGACGGCGCCAGGACTTCGATGCCGAGGCGCAGCGCATCCTGGCGGAAGTCGGCGAGCTTGTCGGTGTTGCCCATGTCGAGCGTCATCGACGCCGCCAGGAACTCGACCGGATAATGCGCCTTGAGATAGGCGGTCTGGTAGGAGACGACGGCGTAGGCGGCGGCGTGCGACTTGTTGAAACCATAGTCGGCGAACTTGGCCAGCAGGTCGAAAATGAAGTCGGCTTGCGGCTTTGCCACGCCGCGCTCGACCGCGCCGGAGACAAAGCGTTCACGCTGCTTGTCCATCTCGGCGCGGATCTTCTTGCCCATGGCGCGGCGCAGAAGGTCGGCTTCGCCAAGCGAATAGCCGGACAGCTCCTGCGCGATCTGCATCACCTGTTCCTGGTAGACGATGACGCCTTGCGTCTCCTTTACCAGATGGTCGATCTTGGGATGGATCGAGGCCATCTCCTCCTCGCCATGCTTTCTGGCGTTGTAGGTCGGGATGTTTTCCATCGGGCCCGGCCGGTAGAGCGCGACCAGCGCGATGATGTCCTCGATGCAGTCCGGCCGCATGCCGATCAGCGCCTTGCGCATGCCAGCACTTTCCACCTGGAACACGCCAACCACCTCGCCGCGCGACAGCATGGCGTAGGTCTCGGGATCGTCGAGAGGAATCGTCGCGAGGTCGATGTCGATGCCGCGGCGGCGGATCAACTTCACCGCCGTCTCCAGCACCGTCAGCGTCTTCAGGCCGAGGAAGTCGAACTTCACGAGTCCGGCCTGCTCGACATATTTCATGTTGAACTGAGTGACCGGCATATCCGAGCGCGGATCACGGTACATCGGCACCAGTTCCGACAAAGGCCGGTCGCCAATAACGATGCCGGCGGCGTGTGTGGAGGCATGGCGGTAGAGGCCCTCCAGCTTTTGCGCCATGTCCAGCAGTGTCTGGACGATCGGCTCCTTCTCGGCCTCCTCGGCAAAGCGTGGCTCGTTGGCGATGGCGTCGGCGAGTTTGACCGGATTGGCCGGGTTCTGCGGCACCATTTTCGACAGCTTGTCGACCTGGCCATAGGGCATCTGCAGCACGCGGCCGACGTCGCGCAGCACGGCGCGCGCCTGCAGCGTACCGAAGGTGATGATCTGGCCGACCTGGTCGCGGCCATATTTCTGCTGGACGTAGCGGATCACCTCTTCGCGACGATCCTGGCAGAAGTCGATGTCGAAGTCGGGCATCGACACGCGATCCGGGTTGAGAAAGCGTTCGAACAGAAGCGAGAAACGCAGCGGATCGATGTCGGTGATGGTCGTCGAATAGGCGACCAGCGACCCGGCGCCCGAACCACGCCCCGGCCCGACCGGAATGCCTTGCGCCTTGGCCCATTTGATGAAGTCGGCAACGATCAGGAAGTAGCCGGGGAATTTCATCTTCTCGATGATGCCAAGCTCGAATTCGAGCCGCTCACGATACTGCTCGACCGTGTAGCCCGGTGTAGGTCCGTGCAGGGCAAGCCGTGCATCGAGCCCTTCGCGCGCCTGGCGGGCCAGCTCCTCGGCCTCGGCCTTTTCGGCCGCGTCTTTGTCGGAGGCATCGCCGCCGGTGAAACGCGGCAGGATCGGGCTGCGCGTTTTCGGATAATAGGAGCAGCGCAACGCGATCTCGACCGTGTTGTCGATCGCTTCCGGCAGGTCGGCGAACAATTTCGCCATGTCGGCCTGGCTGCGCAGGAAATTGTCCGGCGACAGCCGGCGGCGGGTGTCGACGGCGACGACCGAACCCTCGGCGATGGCGATCAACGCATTATGCGCCTCATACTCATCGCGCGAAGAGAAGAAGGCCTCGTTGGTGGCAACCAGCGGCAATTCATGGGAATAGGCGAGATCGACCGAAGATTTCTCGATCATCCGGTCGTAGCCTGAAACCCGGTCCAGCTCGACATAGAGGCGGTCGCCGAACATCGTCTTGAGAGTGACTAGTCGCGCCTCGGCAAGATCGCGGCGATCTTCCTTCAGGGCTATGCCGATCGGGCCGCGCGGCCCGCCACTGAGACAAATCAGGCCGTCACATTGGCCGTCCATCATTTCGGTGGTCAGGTGCACCGCTTCACTGGGCGGCGTTTCGAGATAAACGCGGCTGACCAGCCGGACGAGATTGGAATAGCCGGCTTCAGTGGCCGCGAGCAGCACGACCGGCCGCATATCGGGGCCTTGCCTACGGCGGTCCCGCTGGCCATCGCTGTTCTCGCCCGAGAAGGCGAGCGCGATCTGGCAGCCGATGATCGGCTGGATGCCGTCCTTCACCGCCTTTTGCGCGAATTCCAGCGCACCAAACAGATTGTTGGTGTCGGTGACGGCGATGGCCGGCGCCTCGTCTTTCACCGCGTGGCCAACGATCTTGCCAAGCTGAAGCGCGCCCTCCAGCAGCGAATAGGCCGAGTGCACGCGCAAATGGACGAACGGCCGCGCCGGCACCTCCGGCCGCGCGGCCGCGATCGCGGCTTCGCGCTTCAGGGGATCGCGTGGAAGTCTGTCATCCGCCATGGTTTGTCGCGCTGTCCGTAAGACTTGAGTCGATGGAGATATATCGTCCGGGACCGGGCGATACCAGTCCAGCACAAACGACTACTGACCACAGGCTTCCAGCCGCTCAGGCGAACTCCATGATCACAGCGTCGACAGCCAGGCTATCGCCAGGCTTGGCGTTGAGTTTCGCCACGACCAGATCGCGCTCGGCGCGCAGCACGTTTTCCATCTTCATTGCCTCGACCACGGCCAAGGTCTCGCCGGCCTTGACCTCCTGGCCTTCGGCAACGGCTATCGACACGACAAGCCCCGGCATCGGGCAGAGCAGAAGTTTCGACGTATCCGGCGCCACTTTGTCCGGCATCAGCCGTTCCAATTCGGCGGTGCGCGGCAGCATGGCGCGCGCGGTCACCGACATGCCTTTCCAGGCGATGCGAAGGCCATTGGCGACAGGCCGGATCTGGGCCGCAACCCTGCGCTTGCCGACCGTGCCGCGCCAGATGAGGTCACCCGGCCGCCAGTCGGACGAAACGGTCAGTGCCTTGCAGCCATCGATGGACAGGTCGATTTCCATCGGGATGGAAATCATGCCTTCAATGATAGAAACCGGCAGATAATCTTCGCCGATCTTCACCACCCAATCGCGCTTGAGCGCTCCCGAATGCGGCGCCAGCCGCCCGCCCAGCCGGTCGAGACGGTCGCGGCGCAGCAGTTCCACCGCGGTGACGATCGATGCCAGAACGGCCCGTTCCTCGCTGTTCGGCACGACGGGGGCAAAACCGTCGGGATATTCCTCCGCGATGAAGCCGGTCGATATCTCCCCTTGCCGCCAGCGCGGATGCTGCATCAGAGCCGCCAGGAACGGTATGTTGTGCTCGATGCCGTCGACGACAAAGCTGTCCAGCGCTTCCGACATGGCATCTATGGCCTCGAGCCGCGTCGGCGCCCAGGTGCACAGCTTGGCGAGCATCGGATCGTAGAACATCGAGATTTCCGAGCCTTCGGTGACACCGGTGTCGTTGCGGATGACGATGTCGCCGAACTGTCCTTCCTCCGGCGGCCGGTAGCGCGTCAGCCGGCCGATCGACGGCAGGAAATTGCGATAGGGATCCTCGGCGTAGAGCCGGCTTTCCACCGCCCAACCATTCAGCTTCACGTCGCTCTGCTTGATGGCGAGTTTCTCGCCGGCGGCGACGCGGATCATCTGCTCGACCAGATCGATGCCGGTGACGAGCTCGGTCACCGGATGTTCGACCTGCAATCGTGTATTCATTTCAAGGAAATAGAAGTTCTTGTCCTTGTCCACGATGAATTCGACGGTGCCGGCGCTCTGGTAATCGACGGCCCTGGCCAGCGCCACCGACTGCTCGCCCATCGCCTTGCGCGTCTTGGCATCGAGGAATGGCGACGGCGCCTCTTCCGCCACCTTCTGGTTGCGGCGCTGGATCGAGCATTCGCGTTCGCCGAGATAGAGCGCATTGCCGTGCGCGTCGGCCAGCACCTGGATCTCGATATGACGCGGGTCGACGACGAACTTTTCGATGAAGACGCGATCGTCGCCGAAGGAACTCTTGGCTTCCGAGCGCGCCCGGTCAAACCCGTCGCGCACTTCCGACCTATCCCAGGCGATGCGCATGCCTTTGCCGCCACCACCGGCCGAGGCCTTGATCATCACGGGATAGCCGATTTCGCCGGCGATCTTTTCGGCATGGTCGGCATTTTCGATGACGCCAAGCCAGCCCGGAACCGTCGAAACCTCAGCGGCGTTGGCGAACTTCTTCGATTCGATCTTGTCGCCCATCGCCTTGATCGCCTTGGGCTTCGGGCCGATGAAGACGACGCCTTCCGCTTCCAGTGCTTCGCAGAACGCGGCTCGCTCGGACAGGAAGCCATAGCCCGGATGCACGGCCTGGGCGCCGGTCGCCTTGCAGGCGGCGATGATCCTTTCAGGAACGAGATAACTCTGCGCGGCGGGCGACGGCCCGATATGCACCGCCTCGTCGGCCATTTCGACATGCACGGCATCGCGATCGGCATCGGAATAGACGGCGACCGTGGCGATGCCCATCTTGCGCGCCGTCCTGATGACGCGGCAGGCGATCTCGCCACGATTGGCGATCAGGATCTTGGTGAACATGCGGGTAGAATTCCCCTCCGGCAGACGGTTCAGTTCTATGGACTATGTCGCCAGGTCTCAAGTACCGCGGTGGACGACATGACGGGCGCCCCTCCCGACGCGCCGTCGCGCTCCCTGCCGAGCCGGGCTGGTTGTCGAGCGGTGTGCTATCTGCGCCAACAAAGCCGCGATTTCGTCTCATCTGACTGTTGAAGAGCGGGCCAAAACCTGAAAGCCTGCGCAAAAACCGCCTTTGGAGGAATGCCCGATGAAAACCCGCGCCGCTGTTGCTGTCGCCGCCGGAAAGCCGCTGGAGATCATGGAGGTCGACCTCGACGGCCCGCGCGAGGGCGAGGTGCTGGTCGAAATCAAGGCGACCGGCATCTGCCACACCGACGAGTTCACGCTGTCAGGCGCCGACCCCGAAGGCATCTTCCCGGCCATTCTCGGCCATGAAGGCGCCGGCGTCGTGGTCGATGTCGGCAAGGGCGTCACCTCGGTCAAGAAGGGCGACCACGTCATCCCGCTCTACACGCCGGAATGCCGGCAGTGTCCGTCCTGCCTGTCGCGCAAGACCAATTTGTGCACCGCTATCCGTGCCACGCAAGGCCAGGGCCTGATGCCGGACGGCTCGTCGCGCTTCTCGATCGGCAAGGACAAGATCTTTCATTACATGGGCTGCTCGACCTTCTCCAACTTCACCGTGCTGCCGGAGATCGCGGTCGCGAAGGTCAATCCGGACGCCCCTTTCGACAAGATCTGCTACATCGGCTGCGGCGTGACCACCGGCATCGGTGCGGTCATCAACACCGCCAAGGTAGAGCAAGGTGCGACATCAGTGGTCTTCGGCCTCGGCGGTATCGGCCTCAATGTCATCCAGGGCCTGAAGCTTGCCGGCGCCGATATGATCATCGGTGTCGATTTGAACAACGACAAGAAGGCCTGGGGCGAGCGATTCGGAATGACGCATTTTGTCAATCCGAAGGAGATCGACGGCGACATCGTCCCTCACCTCGTCAACATGACCAAGCGGGGTGCCGACCAGATCGGCGGCGCCGACTACACATTCGACTGCACCGGCAACACCAAGGTGATGCGCCAGGCGCTGGAAGCCTCGCATCGCGGCTGGGGCAAGTCGGTCGTCATCGGCGTCGCCGGCGCCGGCCAGGAGATTTCGACCCGGCCGTTCCAGCTGGTCACCGGCCGCAGCTGGATGGGCACCGCCTTCGGCGGCGCGCGCGGCCGCACCGACGTGCCGAAGATCGTCGACTGGTACATGGACGGCAAGATCCAGATCGACCCGATGATCACCCACACGCTGAAGCTCGAGGACATCAACAAGGGATTCGACCTCATGCATGAGGGCAAGTCGATCAGGAGTGTCGTGGTTTACTAAAAGACAGCCACACGCCGCCGGCCATCCGGCCAGCGACCCCTGTGGTGAAACATGGGAGGAAAGAAAAATGGCGGAAAAACTGCATCCGAAAATCGACAATGGGCTGCCCAGGGAAAGCGCGAGCTTTGCCGGCGGCACGCTGGTCTGCGCCTGCACCAGCAAGCCGGTCAAGGTGAAGGTCAAGGGCCAGATCGCCCACAACCACGCCTGCGGCTGCACCAAATGCTGGAAGCCCGAAGGCGCTATGTTCTCGGTGGTAGCGGTTGCCGGTACCGGCGATGTCACGGTCACCGAGAACGGCGACAAGCTGAAGGTGGTCGACCCCTCAGCGCTGATCCAGCGTCATGCCTGCACCCAATGCGGCGTCCACATGCATGGACCGGTCGAGCGCGATCATCCGTTCAAGGGCCTGTCCTTCATTCACCCCGAGCGCTTCGAGGAAGACGGCTGGTCGCCTCCAGGCTTCACCGCCTTTGTCTCGTCGATCATCGAATCGGGTGTCGACCCGAGCCGCATGGACGGCATTCGCGGCAGGCTGAAGACAATCGGCCTGGAGCCTTACGATTGCCTCAACCCTGGCCTGATGGATTACATTGCCACCTGGACGGCGAAGAAGTCCGGCGCCTTGCCGGCCTGATCACCAAAGATTTTCAGGCAGGGGCCGGATACATTTCCGGCCCCTGCTCGTTTCTGGAGAGACAATGCCCTCACCCGCCATCTACGTCGACGCCGACGCTTGCCCGGTCAAGGCCGAGGTAGAAAAGGTCGCCGAACGCCTTGGCGTCGTCGTCACTTACGTCTCCAATGGGGGCCTGCGTCCGTCGCGCGACCCGATGATCCGCAATGTCGTGGTCTCCAAGAGCGCCGACGCCGCCGATGACTGGATCGTCGAGAACGCCAAGCCCAACGACATCGTGGTGACGGCGGACATTCCGCTTGCCGCACGTACGGTGGCGCTCGGCGCCCATGTGCTGGGACCGACCGGGCGGCCATTCACGCCCGAGACGATCGGCATGGCGGTGGCGATGCGCGACCTCAAGCAGCACCTGCGCGAGACTGGCGAGAGCAAGGGCTACAATGCCAGCTTCGCGCCGCAGGATCGCTCCCGGTTTCTCGGCGAACTCGACCGTATCTTGCGGCGGGCGCTGAAATCCGTCACACCGGAGTAGCAACCACGCGCCATCCAGGTGGAGACCGCCATGGCCGCCGAAACCCCGATCGAGAAACCGATGCAGCGCCATATGCTGTTCGCGGTGTCGGCCTGTATCGGTGCGTTTGCGCTGCTTATGGCGTTGCTGCTGCACGCCCCGCTCGCCTATTCGATCGGCGCCAACGCATTTTTTGCTGCTTACGTCGTTCTTGTCGTCAGTCAGATGCCCAAGTTCACCGGCAAATATCTCAGCAAGAACGCACGCGCCACCGACCAGCCGGTTCTGGTCATCTTCGCGGTGACCCTCACTGTTGTCGGCGTTGCGCTTATCTCGCTGTTCCTGCTGATCAATCGGAAGGATGGGGATCACCCGATCGAACTCGGCTTCGCACTGCTGTCGATCCCGCTCGGCTGGTTTACCATCCATGCCATGGCGGCGCTCCATTATGCCCATGTCTACTGGATGGACGGCGACGCGGTCGACATCGGCACCAACAAGAAGATCCCGGTCGGTGGCCTGCTGTTCCCGGGCGACAGACGCCCGGAGGGCTGGGATTTCCTCTACTTCTCGACCGTCATCGGCATGACGGCACAGACCGCCGATACCAACATCTCGACGACGCATATGCGTTGTGTCGTGCTTGTCCACTCGATCCTGTCGTTCTTCTTCAACACGGTCATCGTCGCCGCGGCCGTCAATCTCGCCGTCAGCCTGGGCGGTCCGTCCATAATAAATCCGTGATCGGATGAAACATCGGTTTGGATCGCGACGTATCAGGAGGACAATGAACACGTAGGACAAGCCGCGAGGCAGGGAGACCAGACAAGATGGAATCGGTTGCCAGAAGCCAATCCGAAATTGGACCGGGTCTCCCCGCTTCAAAAGAGAAACCATTGATCTACCGGCAGTCGAGCTGGACGCGGCTGACACACTGGCTCTGGGCCATCTCCTTGTTTTTCATGCTTCTTTCCGGCCTGCAGATTTTCAATGCCCGGCCTCAGCTCTACATCGGCAAGCAATCCGGCTTCGCCTACAACAACACCGTTTTCGCTATAGGCGCCGAAAACACCAATGCCGGGCCGCGCGGTTACACCGAAATCTTCGGGCACCGTTTCGACACGACAGGCGTACTCGGCTGGTCGGGTCCGGCAGCTAACGAGACGGCGCGCGGTTTCCCATCCTGGGCGACGATCCCCTCCTACTATGATCTCGGCACCGCCCGCGTCATCCATTTCTTCTTTGCCTGGATACTGACGACGACATTGATCGTCTGGCTGGTCGCCAGCCTGATCAACGGCCACATCCGCCGCGATCTGGCGCCGCGCCTGGATGACCTCAAACGCTTGCCGCGGGACATCGCCAATCACGCCAGGCTGAAATTCCACCACACGCGCGAATACAACACGCTGCAGAAAATGGCCTATGGCGGCGTTCTGTTCGTGCTCTTGCCGCTGATGATCATCACCGGCCTCGCCATGTCGCCGAGCATGAATTCGGTGCTGCCGTTCCTCAATGAATTGCTCGGCGGACGGCAGACCGCCCGCACCATCCATTTCACCGTCATGGTTCTGCTGGTCGCCTTCTTCATCATTCACATCCTGATGATTGTGGCCGCCGGGCCAATCAACGAACTGCGTTCGATCATCACCGGCTGGTACCGCACCGATCCTCCCGTGCATGACGACAAAACGCCCGAGAGGAGTGCCTGAAATGACGAAATTTCAGATCAGCCGCCGGAAATTCCTGACCGCAGCCAGCCTAGGCGCTTCCGGCGTCATGCTGTCGGGCTGTGACGCCTTCGACAGTCAGCTCAGCATCGGCAGCGGCCTGCGCAGTTTCCTCGAAAATGCCAACGGCCTGACCCACAGGGCACAGCGGTTGCTCGGCGGCGGCAATTCGCTGGCGCCGGAATTCACCGAGGCAGATATCCGCCAGCCGCAACGGCCGAACGGCGTGACCGCGCCCGATGACGACACCTACAAGAACCTGCTCGCCAACAACTTCTCCGACTGGCGTCTGGAGGTTTCAGGCCTCGTGGAAAAGCCGCTGTCGCTTACCCGCGAGCAACTGATGAACATGCCGAGCCGCACCCAGATCACCCGTCACGACTGCGTCGAAGGCTGGAGTTGCATCGCCAAGTGGACCGGCACGCCGCTGGCGCTGGTGCTCGACCAGGCGGTGGTCAAGCCGCAGGCGCGCTATGTCATGTTCCATTGCCTCGACACGATCGACCGCAGCCTGTCGGGCGACATCAAATACTACGGCACCATCGACCTGATCGACGCTCGCCATCCCCAAACGATCCTCGCCTATGGCGTGAACGGCAAGCCGCTGCCGGTCGAGAACGGCGCGCCGCTGCGTGTCCGCGTCGAGCGCCAGCTCGGCTACAAGATGCCGAAATATCTCTACAAGATCGAACTGGTCGACGGCTTCGCCAATGTCGGCGGTGGCCGCGGCGGCTATTGGGAGGACAATGGCTACGACTGGTATGGCGGCATCTGATGGTCCCCGCATACAGGCCGAGCAGGACCTGTCGCCCGTCGAATTGAGTTCGCTCGAGGAACGTCTCCATCGCGACAATCGGCGTGTAACGGACCGCGACGATGACCGAAGGCTGACCTTTGTCATCCGCGATGATGCGGGACACGCGATCGGAGTTGCCGCCGGCTATTCCTGGGCGGGCGCGTCCGAGCTCACGTTGATGTGGATTGACGAGGCTCACCGCGGTCGCGGCTACGCAAGACGACTGCTCAACGCTTTTGTCGCCGAGGCCGCGGATCGCGGTGTCAAGAAGATCTGGGTCTCCAGCCACGACTTCCAGGCACCAGGCCTCTATGAAAAGGCTGGCTTCAAGCGGATGGCCGAACTGGCGGGATGGCCCGAAGGCCATTTCAATATCATTCTTTGCAGAACGATAGCAGCGGACGGTGCGGCTTAGGCTACCTTGTCGAGCAACGGCTTCAGCGCCGGATGGATTTCCGGCGAGGCATGCTTGATCAGGGTCAGCAACGCGCGCTCATTCTCGTACAAAGGCCGGTCCGCCCCGATATGCTCGATTAGCCATCCGGCTTCACCGGCATCGATCGTCTCGGCCCGACGGGCCAGCGCCTCGGCTGCCCTGTTCTTGGCTTCCCATTCGGTCTCTACGTCATCAGGAGAGCGATAGGCCTCTATGATGCCGGCAAGGCCGCCGGAGACCATGCGGCTGAAAAAACCGCCGATTTCCGGATCGGCATGATCGAGGAAGGTTTCCTGGCGCAGCGCCACCTCGCGGGTAGGCGCCTCGTAACCGGCCGAGCACATGACGAAATTGGCGATCGCCTTGACGAACAGGTCGTTCCAGGACGGATCGTTGTTGGCCTGGGCCGTCCGCTCGTTGATCCTGAACAGCACCTCGGCCTCGGCCCGGGTGATGGCGATGTTGCCGTCGCCGCCATGGGCATGGAGGATACGGCGCAGAAGCTCGACTTCGGCCCTGGCGATCAACCCGGGCACCAGTGCACCGCCGAGCATCAGCGGTCCCTTGCCGTCGACGACGGCGTGGGCGACCTGCTCCAGCGCGTAGACGCAAAGCCGGCTCGGCGAGGATTTCGCCTCTTCCAGCACATGGACCAGCAATTCGAGTTCGGTCCGGCTGTCGACCAAGCCGTCGCGCGAAATCGTGCGGACCAGCCAGTCGGCATTCTCCTGCGAAATGTAGCCCGAGGGCTTTTCCTGGTGGACGATGTAGTCGGTGACCGCCTCGACGAAGAACGGTGCCCATTCAGCGCATTTGTCCCGCGCCGTCTGGTCGAGCGCGAACAACGCGTCGGCTTCGCCCCGGGTCACCACCCCGTCGGCGAACACGTCGCGGCGCAGCATTACGACATCCTCTGAAGCGATGCGGTTCTTCGAAATCAGCCCCGCCACCGCAGCGCTCATGATCAATTCGCCCATCTGTCGTCCCCGTCCGCCCCAACGCGTCACATTGGCCTGCTATATCAGGAGTATCTTGAAAAACCGGCAAACGGCGTGGTTAGCGAAGACTTGTCAGAACGATGTCGCTGGGAGGTGACAAGGTGTCGCCGACGGGCTATGGATGGCGCGTCGAGGGCTCAGGGTTTGAGTCCTACCTGTTTGCGGGAGAGAGCAGCGAGAGCTGCCGCCGAAGGGGAAATCGCCCGAAATCTCTCAGGCAAAAGAACCGTAGACGGGAAAGACACTCTGGAAAGTCGGGGCTTGCCCCCGCGCCGAAGGTGTAAGCGCCGCTGACAGAGTTCCGGCTGCGCGAGTCTCTCAGGCTTCAGACAGAGGGGCACGGACTGGTCGCCATTCGCGGCCGATTGCGTGCGACTCTGGAGAGAACATGACGGGCGACGATAGACACCTTCCCCTCGAAGATATCCATGCAGCGGCCGGTGCGCGCTTCGGCGCCTTTGCCGGCTGGTCGATGCCGCTGACCTATCCGGCCGGCGTCATGAAGGAGCATCTTCACACCCGCGAACATGCGGGCCTGTTCGACATCTCGCACATGAAGCTGTTCGAGCTCAACGGGCCAGACGCCGTCGCGCTGCTCGACCGCGCCTGCCCGCTAGACGCCGGCGCGCTCGAAATTTCGCAATCCAAGCTGACCTTCTTCCTCAATGAGGTGGGCGGCATTCTGGATGATCTGATCGTCACCCGGCTCGGCGATACGAGGTTCCTGGTGGTCGCCAACGCCGGCAACGCCGTCGCCGACGAAAAGCATTTGCGCGCGCTGGCCACCGATTTCGACGTCAAGTTCGAACCACTCGACCGCGTCTTCCTGGCCATCCAGGGTCCGGAAGCGTGGGCGGCACTTTCCCGCGCCGGCCTTGAGACGGGCTCGCTGCTGTTCATGCACGGCATCGAGCCGCGAAAGAACTGGTTCATGAGCCGGTCCGGTTACACCGGCGAAGACGGTTTCGAGATCGGCCTGCCGGAGGCCGATGCAAGAGAACTCGTCGCCAAGCTGCTCGAGGACGAGCGTGTGCTCTGGATCGGCCTTGCCGCGCGCGACAGCCTGCGGCTGGAGGCAGGCCTCTGCCTGCACGGTCAAGACATCACGCCGGAAACCGACCCGGCCGCGGCGGCGCTTATGTGGGCAATCCCGAAAGAGATCCGAGCCTCAGGCACCTTCATCGGCGCCGATGCCTTGCGCGCCGTCGTGGAACGAGGCCCGGCGCAAAAGCGCGTCGGGCTGAAACCGCAGGGTCGCCAGCCGGTGCGTGCCGGCGCTTCTCTGTTTGACACCGACGGCAACCCCGTCGGCCATGTCACATCGGGCGGCTTCGGCCCCTCGGCCGGCCATCCGGTCGCCATGGGCTATGTCGCCACCCCGCTGGCCAAGCCCGGAACGCGGGTCTTCGCCGACGTGCGCGGCACGAAGATCCCGATCGACGTCAGTTCCCTGCCCTTCACTCCTCATCGCTACCGCAAAGGATAGACCCATGGCAAAGATCTATTTCACCGCCGATCACGAATGGCTCAGCGTCGAGGGCGGCATCGCCACGGTCGGCATCACCGATTACGCGCAGGAGCAGCTCGGCGATCTCGTCTTCGTGGAACTGCCGGAAACGGGAAAGAAGCTCGCCAAGGGCGATACCGCCGTCGT
Source organism: Mesorhizobium sp. B2-3-13 (assembly GCF_006442195.1). Classification (NCBI taxonomy): domain Bacteria; kingdom Pseudomonadati; phylum Pseudomonadota; class Alphaproteobacteria; order Hyphomicrobiales; family Phyllobacteriaceae; genus Mesorhizobium; species Mesorhizobium sp. B2-3-13. Next base: position 49,727 of record NZ_VFVQ01000003.1, on the reverse strand, counting down.
GGTCGAATCCGTCAAGGCGGCCTCCGACGTCTACGCGCCGGTCGATGGCGAGATCACCGAGGCCAACGGCACGCTGTCGTCCGACCCATCGCTGGTCAACTCGGCGGCAACCGGCGCCGGTTGGCTGTGGAAGATGAAGCTCGCCGACGAAAGCCAGCTCGCCAGCCTCATGGATGAGACCGCCTACAAAGCCCATATCGCCTGACATCAGGAATTTACTGACATGACCGCAGCACCCTACCCCTTCTCGGCCCGCCACATCGGGCCCGGCCTTGCCGACGTCAGAGCCATGCTCGCCGTCCTCGGTGTTACCTCGGTCGAGACGCTGATCAGCCAGGCCGTGCCGAGATCGATCCGCCTCGACCAGCCGCTGGCCCTGCCGGAGCCGGCCAGCGAAGCCGAAGCGCTCGCCGAATTGTCGACGATCATGGCAAGGAATACCGTGCTGAAGAGTTTTATCGGTGCCGGTTACCATGGCGTCCACGTGCCGCCGGTCATCCAGCGCAATCTGTTCGAGAATCCGGCCTGGTACACCGCCTACACGCCCTACCAAGCCGAGATCAGCCAGGGCCGGCTCGAAATGCTGTTCAATTTCCAGACGCTGGTCACGGAACTGACCGGCCTGCCGGTGGCATCGGCTTCATTGCTCGACGAGGCGACAGCGGTCGCCGAAGCGGTCGGCATCGCGCTACGCCATCACCGCGACAAGCGCACCAAGGTGGCACTCGCCGGCACGCCGCACCCGCAGACGCTGGATGTGGTGCGCACCCGCGCCGAGCCGCTCGGCATCGAGATCGACGGCGAGACGATCGACGACAACACCGCAGCCCTGCTCGTCTCCTGGCCGGACACTTTTGGCGTCTATGGCGACCACAAGGCGGCGATCGAAAAAGCGCGCGCCACCGGCGCCATTATCGTCTTCATCGCCGACCCGCTTGGCCTGACGCTGACCGACGCGCCGGCGAAACTCGGCGCCGACATTGCCGTCGGCCCGATGCAGCGCTTCGGCGTGCCGATGGGCTTTGGCGGCCCACACGCCGCCTATTGCGCCGTCTCCGACAAGCTGACACGGCTGATGCCCGGCCGCCTGGTCGGTCAGTCGACCGACAGCAAGGGCCGTCCCGGTTATCGCCTCGCCTTGCAGACACGCGAACAGCACATCCGCCGCGACAAGGCGACGTCCAACATCTGCACCGCGCAAGCGCTGCTTGCCAATATGGCGACCGCATACGCCATCTGGCATGGCCCGGCGGGCCTGCAGGCGATCGCCGGGCGCATCCATGCGCTGGCCAATCGCCTGGCGAGCGGCCTCAAGGCCGCGGGTGTATCGGTGCTCGGCTCCAGCCGTTTCGATACGGTGACGGTGGAGGTCAAAGGCAAGGCCCCCCGGATCGCTGCCGCCGCCGAAAAGACCGGCCGGCTGCTGCGTGTGCTCGACGCCGACCAGGTCGGCATCAGTTTCGACGAGACCTCGACCGATGCCGACCTCGATGCGATCGCGGCTCTGTTCGACGCCAAGGCTGCTTCTTCCGCCGACAGCACGGTGCCCGGCAAGCCGCGCGGCAAGGAGTTTTTGACCCAGCCGGTCTTCCATGAGAACAAGTCGGAAACCGAGATGATGCGTTTCCTGCGCCGGCTGGCCGACAAGGACCTGGCGCTCGACCGCGCCATGATCCCGCTGGGCTCGTGCACCATGAAGCTCAACGCCGCGGCGGAAATGATGCCGGTGAGCTGGCCGGAAATCGCCAATTTGCATCCCTTCGCGCCATCAGCGCATTCGGCCGGCTACCGCGCCATGATCGGCGAACTGGAGGGCTGGCTGTCGGAGATCACCGGCTTCGACGCCGTGACGTTGCAGCCCAATGCCGGCAGCCAGGGCGAATATGCCGGGCTGCTCGCCATCCGCGCCTATCACCGCTCGCGCGGTGAGGGTCATCGCACCGTCTGCCTGATCCCCTCCTCCGCACATGGCACCAATCCGGCGAGTGCCGCGATGGCCGGCATGAGCGTCGTCGTCGTGCGCTGCCTGGAAGACGGCAACATCGACATGGACGATATGCGCGCCAAGGCCAACGAGCATTCCAGGAATCTCGCGGCGCTGATGTTCACCTATCCATCCACGCATGGGGTCTACGAGGAAGGCGCGCGCCACCTCTGCGCGCTCATCCATGAGCATGGCGGCCAGGTCTATTTCGACGGCGCCAACCTCAATGCCTTGGTCGGACTTGCCCGTCCCGGCGACATCGGCGCCGACGTTTGCCACATGAACCTGCACAAGACCTTCTGCATCCCGCATGGCGGCGGCGGACCGGGCGTTGGTCCGATCGGCGTCAGGGCGCATCTGAAACCCCATCTGCCCGGCCATGTCACCGAAGGCTCGGCGCATGCCGTGGCAGCCGCTCCCTTCGGCAGCGCTTCCATCCTGCCGATCACCTGGATGTACATCCGCATGATGGGCGCTTCCGGCCTGAAGCAGGCGACCGAGACGGCGATCGTGTCCGCCAATTACGTCGCGACGCGGCTCGCGCCGCACTTCCCGCTGCTTTACAAGGGCAGGAGCGATCGTGTCGCCCATGAATGCATTCTCGATACCCGCGTGCTCAAGGAGAGCGCCGGCATCAGCGTCGAGGACATCGCCAAGCGCCTGATCGACTATGGTTTCCACGCGCCGACCATGTCGTTTCCGGTCGCCGGCACGCTTATGGTCGAACCGACCGAGTCCGAGCCCAAGCGCGAGTTGGACCGCTTCTGCGAGGCCATGATCGCCATTGCCGGCGAGGCGGCGAAAGTGGCCAAAGGCGAATGGCCTTTGGCCGATAATCCGCTGGTCAACGCCCCGCATACATCGGCTGAGGCGCTGGCCGGTCAATGGAACCACCCTTACTCGCGCCTCGAGGCGGCCTATCCCGCCGGCGACGCCGACACAGCGGCAAAGTACTGGCCGCCGGTATCGCGCATCGACAATGTCGCGGGAGACCGCAACCTGGTCTGCTCCTGCCCGCCGCTGTCGGACTATCTGGGTGCGGCCGAATAGCTACGCGGAGCGCAAGGCCGATTTGACCGGGTCGGCCTTGCCTTTGCGGCTGATGACGCAATTTCGCCCCGCACGCTTGGCGGCATAGAGCATGGAGTCGGCCCTGGCCAGCACCTCGTCGAGGGTGCTGCCGTCGGCTTCGCCGAATCCAATCCCGCCGCTGACCGTGCTGCGCAAGGGACCGAGCGGGGTGGGCACGATTTCCGTGCCGAAAGCGACGCCGATCTTGCTGGCAAGATCATAGGCGCGCTCTTCCGTCATCCTCGACATGACGATCGCGAACTCCTCGCCGCCCAAGCGAAAGGCGTCAACCCCGGTCCTGGCATATTTCCTGATGACGGCGGCGAAGCGGCAAAGGACCTGATCCCCGACCGGATGTCCATAGATGTCGTTCGTCCGCTTAAAGTGATCAAGGTCAAACATGACGATCGCCATGAACGGGCCGAAGGTGCGCTCGCCATAAAGCGACGTCAGACCGCGACGGTTCATCAGTCCGGTCAACGGGTCGGTCATGGTCTCGGCCTTGAGCTCGATCTGCGCCTGCAAATGATGGAGCGAAAGCGTCAATGCGCCGAGGCCGGTCATACAGGCCACCGCCACGACCGAGTTGAGGCGTTCGGCCCAATTGTCGGGCGCGACGCCGAGCGTCCACTGCCCTTTGGTCATCAGAACCACGCCGCAGAGGGCAAACGACAGCGCACAGGTGCCGCTCAGGAATGACACCACCAGCAAGATGCGGCGATCATGACTGCCGTTGATCCAGAACATGGCTCCGATCGTCGAGAGCAGCGCGGTAACCGTCGCGTAGGTGATCACGAAACCGATACCGTCAAGGCCCATGAAGGTCACGGCCGCACAGATAGCCATGGCGGCAAATGTCGGAGCAATCGCACGCCTGTGGTCCGGCACACCGAGATATTGCATGGCCGAAATGCAGATAATCAGAAAACCCAGGCTGAGCAGCGCCAGCGCGACCTGGCAAAGCAGCGGATCTGGCTCCCTGGTATAATGCCAGAACAGGATCACATGCGCGACGAGCACGAGAATGCCGCATGCCACCGTCAGCACGAATCTGGCCTGCGGCGCGGTGGCCCAGATCGCTAACATGGTGACACTGAGACAGACGCCCGACAGCGCGGCTGCGAGCAGGAGCGAACTGAAATCCAGCATATCGGGCGGGGGCCTCTCAAGCATCGGCGGTTGCGCCGCATCCTAGGTCAGCGGCAGCCCTCGGACATGGTTTTCAGGCGATCTCTCGACCCAACCTGCGGATACGGTTTACAAAGCGTCGATGCCACCTGTCCCGAAACCGCACCCCTGGCCGGCGCGAGGATCAAACGGCATCAGCCCTTGTTGAGCAACGCGAGATTGGCGTCGACGACGGCGGGGTCGGCCATGCCGGCCTTCGCCTCCAGCAGCAGCGCCCTGGCCTTCTTCTTGTTGCCGCGCAAAAGTTGCGAATAGCCCATGTTGTTGACGATCTGCGGTTTGCGGCCGGCGACCTTCACAAGCTGGCCATAGGCGCGGTCGGCGAAGTCGAAGCGGCCGAGTTCGTCATAGGAAGCGGCAAGCCCCATCCAGGCCTCGGCATTGTCGGCCTTTAGTTCGACGGCCTTGCGGAAATGCGCTTCGGCAAGACCATAGTTGGCATCGCGAAACTGTGCCTTGCCTTGCGCCAGGTCGGATGTGTCGACATCCTTCGCTGCCGGCCGGATCGCGGTGGTCTTGGTCGTGTCGACGTTATTGTTCGTCGTGCACCCGGTGATCATCAGGACGGCCACCATCGTGACCACTGCCGCAAATTTTATCTGACGCATACCCTGCCCCGTCGCCCGATTTGCCGGGTCGTTCTTCAGGGAAAGACACTACAGCACAGCGATTAAGCTTCGGTGCCGAAATGCGCCCAAGTTTTGGTTTCTGGCACACCAGCCATTAACCATCGCCAGCGGCGTTCTCACGGCTCCAGGGCCTTGAGCGTCGCCGGAAGCTGATAGCGGTTGCCGTCATAGCGCAGCCGGTAAGTCCGCTTCACGGACTTGCCGGGGTGGGATTGGCACTCGCCATTCTTGTCGGGAGCGGGTTCGTCGGTATTCATTCGCGCGGTCACGGTGATATCGTGATAGCCCTGATGGCTCGCCCGGCTCATCGCCAGGCTGACCTGGCTAGAATGAAAGGACCCGGCGCAATTGGTATCGCCTTCGCCGCCAAAGCCGGCCACGTCGAAGCCATCGAGCACCATCCGTAGCGCATCGCCCTCGAGGGCATAGAGTCGCAGGTCGGTTTCCCTGAAGGGATTGGCCTGCGAATGAGTCGCCATGTCGATGCGCAGGCCGAAGGCGGTGATTTTGGGCGCCAGCTGATAGTGGCCTGCATCGAATCCGACGCCGCGGATGGCGATGGCATCATCGTTCATCAGCCCGGGCTGGAGCAGGCGCTGGCGCACCTGCTGGTTCTTCCTGTCGACGACCAGAAGCTCGATATCGCCTATATGCATGTCGCCGACGGATTGGGCGCTGTCGATCAGCGGTACCGCGACCAACAGCAGTTGGTCATGGGCGGGCCAGATCTTGCAGACCAGCCTTGGCGTGTCGTAGCCCGGAGGCGTCAGGGCGATGCTGGTGTGAGGTTCGAGCGTGAACGAGGCGCCGTCGGCGCTCTTGCGGGCCTTGGGATAGGCCTGCTGCACCAAGGCGGCAGCATCGCCGCAATCGCCGGCCGCGGCCTGGGCCGGCGGCAAGCTGGCCGCGGCGAGGCCCAGCAAGAGGGTGGGCAACAGTATTCGCATGGACTTCTCGTTTATTCGCGGACTTTGCGGGTCCGATGTATCACTTCGACGGATGTTTGCATGCCTGATTACGTCGACGCGGCGCCCTTTAGTGACCCGTCATTTTGACGATGATGGGAATGACAGCGATCATCAGAACCACCGGCAGGATGCAGACCACGACCGGCACGGACATCTTTGCCGGCAAGGCATGCGCCTTCTCCTCGGCCAGCGACATGCGCTTGTGGCGCATTTCATCGGAAAACACCCTGAGCGCGCCCGACAGGCTGGTGCCTAGTTCCTTCGACTGCTGCAGGAGCGTGGCAAAGGAGCGTACCTCGTCGAGGCTGAGGCGATCGGCGAGCGCCTTCAGCGCGTCGTCGAGGCTGCGCCCCGCCCGAAGCTCGAGCGATACGAGCTGCAGGTTCTGGCTGAGCGAAGGATAGGTCCTGGCGAGTTCTTTCGAAACGCGCTCGACGCCCGCTTCCATGCTCATGCCGGCATCGGAGCAGACGATCATCAGATCCATGAAATCGGGGAAGCCGTTGCGGTATTCGCGCATCTTTTCCCGCACCTTCTGGGTCAGTACCAGGCCCGGCAGGAAATAGCCGGCAGCGCCCGACAGGATGATGAAGGTCCACCGGCTGGTCATGGTCGCGTCCGGGCTGGCCATCCACCGGTTGAGCACGAAGACGGCGAACGTCGTGCCGATCATTGCCGTGAACCGGATGAGGAAGAACATGCCGACGGCGCGCGGCTCCATGTAACCGGCCTGGATGAGCTTCAAACGCAGGCGGGCAACATTTTCCGGGTCGCTCTTGGCGTAGAATTCCTGCGCCCTCTTCACCGCTTTTTCGCGCACGACGCCGCTGTTCTTCTTCTGCGCGGGTTCGGACTTGGCCACCACCGGACCGTGGTCGACCTTGAGCCGGCGCATGACCTCGTTGCGGTCGCCCCTCGCCGCCACCATCGGCCAGGCGACCGCCGCGGCACCCACGGCCAGCAACAGCATGGCGACCGGCATCAGCGACGTCGGCGCGAGGGAGGCGAGGAATTCGATGACGCCTTGCATGTCAGAACCTGAAGTTCGACATCTTGAACATGATCAGATTACCCAGCATCAGCCAGCTAACCGATCCGCCGATCATGTACCATGTCTTCGGAACGCCCCAGACGTCGCTGTAATATCCCGGCATCATGGCCATGATCGCGGTGAACAGCAGCGCCGGCACGGCCGTCAAAATGTAGGCCGACAGGCGGCCCTCGCTCGAAATGGCCCGCACCTTGCGGCGCAGCTTGCCGCGTTCGCGGATCGTCGTCGACAGCCCATCGAGGATTTCGCGCAGATTGCCGCCCGAGCTGGTCTGGATCGAGACGGCGGTGACGAACAGCGGCAAATCCTCGTGGCCGACCCGGTCGAAAAGCGAGTTCAGCGCCGAGACAAGGTCAGAGCCATAGGTGACTTCGTCGGCAATGACGCCGAATTCCGTGCCGATCGGATCGGGCATCTCGCGCGACACCATGGCAATGGCCACCGGCACCGGGTGACCGGCCTTGAGGCCGCGCGTGATCAGTTCCAGTGCCTCGGGCAGTTGGATGCCGAAACGCTTGAGCCGGCGCTTGCGCATGGAGCGCATCGCCATGACCGGCAGCAGCGGCATCAGCACGACAACCAGGATGAGCCCCATCAACAGCGGCAAGCCGCGCGAGATGGCGAACAGGGCCACGGCCATCGCCACGCCGCAGGTGATCATCAGGAATTTCGAGAGCGGCATGACCATGCCCGACTGCGTGCGCAGGGCACGGAACCGGCCGGGCGAGAACAGCGACGTTCCCGCGTCGAGACCGCGCTCCTTGCGCAGCTGGATCAGCACCTGTTCCTGGCTGATCTTGTTTTCCTGCAGCTTCATACGCCGGTTGATGGCGGTTCGCTTGTCGCTACGACCGGCATAGAGCAGGTAGACCGCTTCGGCGACCATGATGCCGGTCAATGCGGCCCCGGCATAGACGACATAGATCGCGCTGAACCCATCGAACACCCCGGCTACTCCTGCGGCCGGCCGGGTTCGAAATAACGTCCGGGAAACTCGATGCCCATCGCGCGCAGATCTTCCAGAAAACGCGGTCGTATGCCGGTCGCCTCGTAGTAGCCAAGGATCTTGCCATCAGCCTCCATGCCGGTGCGCACGAAGCGGAAGATCTCCTGCATCTGGATGACATCGCCTTCCATGCCGGTCACCTCGGCGACGCTCGTCACCTTGCGCTTGCCGTCGGAAAGCCGGGTCAGTTGGACGATGATGTCGATGGCGCTTGCGATCTGGCTGCGGATCGACTGCACCGTCATTGGCATGCCGGTCATGCCAAGCATCTGCTCCAGGCGCGAAATACAATCACGTGGCGTGTTGGCGTGGATGGTCGCCATCGAGCCTTCGTGGCCGGTGTTCATCGCCTGCAGCATGTCGAAGGCTTCCTCGCCGCGGCACTCGCCGAGGATGACCCGGTCGGGACGCATGCGCAGCGCGTTCTTGACCAGGTCGCGCTGTTTGAGCTCGCCATGGCCTTCGATGTTGGCGGGGCGTGTTTCCATGCGCGCGACGTGCGGCTGCTGCAATTGAAGCTCCGCCGCGTCCTCGATGGTGATCAGCCGCTCGTCTTCCGGAATGAAGGCCGACAGTGCGTTGAGCATCGTCGTCTTGCCGGTGCCGGTACCGCCCGAAATGATTGTCGTCTTGCGGGCATGCACGGCTGCCGCCAGCACTTCGGCCATGTTCTGTGTGATGGCGCCGAATTCGACCAGCCTGTGCAGGCCAAGTTTGTTCTTGGAGAACTTGCGGATCGACACCAGCGGGCCATCGACGGCCACCGGGCGGATGGCTGCGTTGAAGCGCGAGCCGTCCAGCATGCGAGCGTCGACCATCGGCTGCGATTCGTCGACCCGGCGGCCGACGGCGGCCACGATCTTGTTGACGATTCTGAGCAGATGCGCCTCGTCCTTGAACGGGATATGGACCTGCTGCAGCTTGCCCTTCTTTTCGACGAAACAGTTCTGATGACCGTTGATCAGGATATCGTTGATGTCGGGATCCTTGAGCAGCGGCTCGAGCGGGCCGAGGCCGACCATCTCGTCGACGATATCGTCGACCAGCGCGTCGAGTTCGGCGGTGTTGATCGCCATCCGCTCCTGGCGGGTCTTTTCCGACACGAAATCATGCACTTGCCGGCGCATTTCATCCTTGGGCAAGCGCTCCAGCGCGACCAGATTGATCTCCTCGAGCAGCATCCGGTGGATGCGCACGCGGGCATCGAGCACCTTGTTGGCATTCTTTGCCGGTGCTGCTTCCGGTTTCGCCGGCAAAGCCTTTCGGCTGGTCGGGATGACGACGGCATGATGCGCGACCGGTGTTGTTTCCGCCGGACGCTGCGGGCGCGCGTCACGGTTCTGCAGAGTTGAGAAACGGCTGGTCATCCAGCTTTCCTTTTCAAGAGGCCCCTGCCGAAACCGAACAGCGACTTCGACTTGCTCGCCGTCGCCACTGCCTCTTCCGGGAGGATGATCTTCTTCAGGTCGTTGACGACATTGGCATTGGGATCGATCTCGTGCAGCGGCACGCCGCGATCGACCGCCTCGCGCACCAGCCGGTAGTTGTTGGCGATGCCGCCGACAAAATGCTCGCCAAGGATTTCCTGGACATCCGCCTGCTTGATGCCGTTGTCGAACATCTTCTGCTCGAAACGGTTGACGATCACGTTCGGCTTCACTTCCTTGCCCGCGGTCTCGTAGACGGCCTGGATCAGCCGCTGCGTATGGCGCAGGCACGGCACCGTCATTTCGGCAACGATGTAGAGCTTGTTGGAACCGAGCAGCACCGTTTCCGTCCACGGAAACCAGGTGCGCGGCATGTCGATGACGACATTGTCGAAATAGGCCGAAACGAGGTCCAGCATGCGCACCACGACATCGGTCTTGAACGAGCGCATTTCAGCCGGATGCGTCGGCGCCGCCAGCACGCAAAGTCCGCTGGCGTGCTTGGACAGCATCACATCGAGCAATTGCCGGTCGAGGCGCTCGGGCTGGTTCTCGATCTCGGTGATGTCGAAACGCGGCTCCAGATCGAGATATTCGGCGCAGGCACCTTGCTGGAAATTGAGGTCGACCACACAGGTCGAGGCGCCGCGCGTCACCGAATGATGCAGCTGGAACGCGGTCTGCAGCGCCAGCGTCGTGGTGCCGACGCCGCCGGCGGCGGGCATGAAGGTATAGATCTGCGATTCGGTGTTTTCCTCGCGCCCGGGCCCCTGCAACGCTCGCACGACCGAACGCACGAGGTCGGCCGTGGTGATCGGCTTGACCAGGAAGTCGGCGACCTTGAGCTGCACCAGGATGCGCACGGCGGCGGCGTTGAACTCCTGGGTGACCACGACCACCGGTGCCTTGCCCTCGAGCCGGCGCATGACGCGCTGCAGGGACTCGATTTCTTCCAGTTTCGCCGCATCCATGTCGACGATAACGACGCCGAACTCGGCTTCCTGGACCTCGCCGCGCAGCTCGGTGACGTTCTTCTCAACCGTCATGAGCTGGATGATCTCGGAGGCGGCAAAGGCGGTCTTCGTGTCCTGCGCGAAGGTCCGGTCTGTCGATACGAGCAGGATCTTCTTGGTGCTGTTTGCCATTCTCGCCGCCTGTGAGGTCGATCGCCGTCTGGATCAGTTGCCGGTGGTGGTTTGCGCTGCCTTGGCGCCGGCCGCCTGATCGGGTGTGACCGGTTCGGCGGTTCCGCGCTTGGCGGGCACGAGAAGCCTCGTGTTCTGGACCCCATACTTCCACGGGTCCACCATCTGCATGACGGTGTTGGCCGCCTGCGCCTCACCGGCGACTGACGTCACGCCTTCGCTGCGCAGATAGTCGTCGCTGGTGCAGCCGCTTGCCAAACCGGCAAGAAGCAGGGCGATGCTCGATCTCAGGACCAGACGCATGATTTCAGTCCTTCGGCAGGTCGAGGAAATGACCGACTTTGGTCGCGGAAGCGCCCCGCACGGCGCTGCCGTCAGCCAGCGCCAGCGCACGGTTGGTGTCCGACGCCTTCACCTCCTCGGTGTTGTTGAGGAAATAGTCGACGTTGCTGGCGGGCTGCGTGCCATCGGTCGGCACAGCCAATTTCTTCGACGGGTCGACCGGCTTGACCAGATAGGGTGTGACGATGATGACCAGGTCGGTCTCGCGCCGCTGATAGGATTTCGACGAGAACAGCGACCCCAGCACCGGCATCTTGCCGAGACCGGGAATGCGCGACGTGGTGATGTCGTTCTGGGATTGCAGCAGCCCGGCGATCATGAAGCTCTGGCCGTTCTTCAGGTCGACCGAGGTCTTGGCGCGGCGCACGATGAACCCCGGCACCGAAATGTTGCCGATATTGTAGGACGCTGAAGCGTCGATCGAGGAGACTTCCGGCGCGATGTCGAGGCTGACCAACCCGTCCTTCAGCACGGTCGGCGTAAAGTCCAGGCTGACGCCGTATTTCTTGTAGCTGACGGAGATCTTGCCATTGTCCTCGGAAACCGGGATCGGGAATTCGCCGCCGGCAAGAAAGCTCGCCGTTTCGCCGGATCGGGCAATCAGGTTCGGTTCGGCCAGCCTTCGGGCAAGGCCGCGCTCCTCCAACGCCTTGATGGCGATGTCGATCGAGACGCCATTGGACAGCAGCCGGCCAATGATCTCGCCAGTCCCCGCCGCCGGCACCGAGCCCGGATCGAGAGAGACATCGCGACCGCCGAAGCCGTAGGCGAAATTGGCGCTGTATTTCGCGCCCAGGTCCTGCCCGGCCTGGCGGTTGATCTCGACGAAGCGGACATTGAGCTGGACCTGCTGCGACGAGGAGATATTGACCGAATTGATCACCTCCTCATTGCCGGAGAAGCGGGTGGCGATCTTGTTGGCCTTTTCGGCGGCGACCGCGTCATCCGCCTCGCCCGACAGCACCACGCGGCCATTGGCCGAGCCGACCTTGATCTTGGCGTCCGGCACGCTGGCACGGATGGTGCTCGCCAATTGGTCGGTGTCGAGCGTCACTTCGATATCTACGGTGCCGACGAGCTGCTTCTTCTCGTCGAACAGCGCAATGCCGGTGGTGCCGAGATTGTTGCCCAGCACATAGAAGGATTTGTCGGTCAGCGGGTTGACGTTGGCGATCTCCGGATCGCCGATGACGATCTGATAGAAGGCCGCGCTCGTCATGATCGTCTTGGGCTTGCCCTTCGCGACCTTGATCGAGGCATTCCTGGTCGACGAGACATAGACGATGTCGTTGTCCGCCCTGGCCGCGCCAACGAAGGCGAGCATGCCGCTCGCGGCCAGTGAAGCCGCCATGGCCAAGGCGCGCACGAAACGCAACAGATTCGTCATTCGATATAAGGTGTGCATCACCATGATCCCGTCCCGCCCGGTCCCCACCGGTCTTTACTTCTGGTCCCGCGAAGGGACTTGGTATTCCTCGGCCTGCGTGCCGCGCGTCACGATCACCGTCTTGAATTTCGGCTTCTCCGGCTCCTTGGCGATGGCATCGAACAAGGAGCCGGCGGCGGCCTGGGCATTGGAAGCCACGGATCCGCCGAAGGACGAGATGGTGGTGACGCCGTTCTTGCCGTCGCCGCCTTCGCTGGCGGAGCGCAGCGACAGCGACAGCGTGCCTACCGTGCGGGCAAGCGCCACTTTCTGCGCGCCTTCGGTCGTCACCTCGAGGGTCACGGAATTGGCCACCTGCGGCGTCGTCTGGCGCTCGTCGGCGCCCTGCCCGACGCTCAGCACCTTGGCGTCGGCAACGACGATCTCCGAGGTGATGGTCGAGCCGGCCGCGCCTTGCGCGTTCTTGGCGACTTCCTGGATTTCGCCGGCATCGCGGGTGAGCACGACATCGACCCGGTCGCCCGGCGTGACGAAGCCACCGACCCCAGCGATCTCGTCGGTGCGGATGGTGACCGCCCGCATTCCGGGCGTCAGCATATTGGACAGCGTCGCGCGACCGTTCGGTCCCGACAGCTTGGTGAGCAGCAACGGCTCATTGACCTCGATCGGCGACAGCACGACCCGGCCCCCTTCGCCGAGCAATCCATCGATGGTGGCAAAGGCCCCCTGCGGCAGGGACTCCTGCGGCCACGGAATTTCGCTGAGCTTGGCGCGGTCGAGCTCCATGCCATAACGCAACGGCGCATTGGCCACCACGATGGTCTTGAACTCTATTTTGGGTGCTGGAGCGGAGATCGACGCCGTTTTCTCCTGGGCATCGGCCTTGGCCTGGCTCTTGACCCAGAAATCCGCGGCAAAGATCGAGATCGCGCCGAAAACGGCGGCGATGCCGATCATCGTTATGGCCTTGCCCCTCACGCCGAAACCCCTGATGCCCGTCGTTTCTTGTTATGTTGGGCTCACGCTAGTCCGCATTGGTAAAGAATCGGGAATCTTGTGAGGTGGCATTCGACCGATTTCCGCCTGCTTGGTTATCGAATGGTTTTAGGGTAAGAGGGGTTAAATCCCCGAACGTAACAGGAACCTCCGTCGCCTGGCGCCGAAAAGCGTGGCAGTATCGACGGGTGATTCGCAGCACCGGACCCTATGGTTGGCATGGACGATAACAACGATCTCTTCGGCAATGTGGGCAAGCAGCAGCAACCGGTTCGCACGCCGGCGCGCCCGGCCGACCCGCTGGTGCAAGCGGCCGCCAGGCGCCCGGCCGCTGCCAAGGATGGCAGCGAGGGGTACAGCGCCGCCGACATCGAGGTGCTCGAAGGCCTGGAGCCGGTGCGCCGGCGGCCGGGCATGTACATTGGCGGCACAGACGACAAGGCGATGCACCATCTGTTCGCCGAGGTCATCGACAATTCGATGGACGAAGCGGTTGCCGGCCACGCCACCTTCATCGATGTCGAGCTTTCAGCCGATGGTTATCTCACTGTCACCGACAATGGCCGCGGCATCCCGGTTGATCCACATCCGAAATTCAAGAAGCCCGCGCTCGAAGTGATCATGACGACGCTGCATTCGGGCGGCAAGTTCGATTCCAAGGTCTATGAGACATCAGGTGGCCTGCACGGCGTCGGCGTTTCCGTCGTCAACGCCCTGTCGGATCATCTCGAAGTCGAAGTCGCGCGCGGCCGCCAGCTTTATCGCCAACGCTTTTCACGTGGCATTCCGATAAGCGGTCTGGAGCACCTGGGCGAGGTGCACAACCGCCGCGGCACCAGGACGCGTTTCCACCCCGACGAGCAGATTTTCGGCAAAGGCGCGGCATTCGAGCCGGCGCGTCTCTACCGCATGACGCGTTCGAAGGCCTATCTGTTCGGCGGCGTCGAAATCCGCTGGACCTGCGATCCCTCCCTGATCAAGGAAAAGGATCAGACACCGGCCAAGGCGGAATTCCATTTCCCCGGCGGCCTCAAGGATTATCTGAAAGCGTCGCTCGGCGACGAATTCCAGGTGACGCGCGAAATCTTCGCCGGCAAGAGCGACAAGCAAGGCGGCCATGGCTCGCTCGAATGGGCGGTGACCTGGTTCGGCGGCGACGGCTTCATCAATTCCTACTGCAACACCATCCCGACCGGTGAAGGCGGCACCCACGAGGCCGGCTTCCGCAACGTGCTGACGCGCGGCCTGCGCGCCTATGCCGACCTCGTCGGCAACAAACGCGCTTCGATCGTCACCTCGGAAGACGTCATGATCTCGGCCGCCGGCATGCTGTCGGTGTTCATCCGCGAGCCGGAATTCGTCGGCCAGACCAAGGACAGGCTGGCGACGATCGAAGCGATACGCATCGTCGAGACCGCGATCCGTGACCCGTTCGACCATTGGCTGGCCGACAATCCGCAGGAAGCCTCGAAGCTGCTCGACTGGGTGATCGCGCGCGCCGATGAGCGGGTGCGCCGCCGCCAGGAAAAAGAGGTGTCGCGCAAGAGCGCTGTGCGCAAGCTGCGCTTGCCGGGGAAGCTCGCCGATTGCACGCAGAACGCGGCGGCAGGTGCTGAACTCTTCATTGTCGAAGGCGATTCCGCGGGCGGCTCGGCAAAGCAGGCGCGCGACCGCGCCAGCCAGGCCGTCTTGCCGCTGCGCGGAAAAATCCTCAACGTCGCCAGCGCCGGCAATGACAAGCTGGCCGCCAACCAGCAGATATCGGACCTGATCCAGGCGCTCGGCTGCGGCACGCGGTCAAAGTACCGTGACGAGGATTTGCGCTACGACCGCGTGATCATCATGACCGACGCCGACGTCGACGGCGCCCACATCGCTTCGCTGCTGATCACCTTTTTCTACCAGGAGATGCCGGCGCTGGTACGCGGCGGCCATCTCTACCTGGCGGTGCCGCCGCTTTACTCGATCAGGCAAGGCGGCAAGGTCGCCTACGCCCGCGACGACGCGCACAAGGACGAGCTTCTGCGCACCGAATTCACCGGGCGCGGCAAGGTCGAGCTCGGCCGCTTCAAGGGCCTGGGCGAGATGATGGCTGCGCAGCTCAAGGAAACCACTATGGACCCGAGAAAGCGCACGTTGCTCAGGGTCGATGTGAACGAAATCGATTCTGCCACCAAGGACAGGGTCGATGAGCTGATGGGCACCAAGCCCGAAGCTCGCTTCCGCTTCATCCAGGAACGCGCCGAATTCGCCGAGACGGAAGTGCTGGATATCTAGCCGCTGGCGAATTTAGCTTGCGTTCCTGACATGGAGACCAGCATGTGACCTGGGCGCGGCTGAAAACCTATTTCGAGACGAGCCTGGCCGGGCTGACGCAACCGACGCGCTCCGACTGGATTTTCGCCCTGCGCACCGTTTTAGCCGGCATGATCGCGCTTCTCGCCGCCTATGCGCTGAAGCTCGACCATCCGCAATGGGCGATGATGACGGTGTTCATCGTCGCCCAGCCGGTTGCCGGCATGGTGCTGGCGAAAGGCTTTTACCGGCTGCTCGGCACACTTGCCGGGGGTATCGCGGCAATCGGCATCACCACGGCGTTCGGCACCGGCCCCTGGATTCTGGTGACGGTGCTTGCCGTCTGGATTGGCATTTGCACCTTCGTCTCGTCGCTGCTGCGCAATCCCGAGGCCTATGGCGCCGCCCTTGCCGGCTACACCGCCATGATCATCGGCCTGCCCGCTTTCGGACAGCCGCATGTGGTCGTTGACCTCGCGGTCGCGCGTTGTGCCGAGATCGTGCTCGGCATCGTTTGCGCCGGCCTCACCAGCCGGCTGATCCTGCCAAAACTGGCCAGCGACGCCATTATCTCGCGGCTGAAACGCTGCATTCTCGACCTCGCCACTTACGCCGGCGGTGCGTTCTCCGGCGGAGACCGGGCAACCCTCATCGGCCTGCACCGGAAGCTTGTCGCCGACACCCAGACGCTTGGCGAAATGCGCGCCTATGCCAGGCTCGAAGCGGCGAGCTTCGCGCCGCGCGCGCATCCGGTGCGACGCACCATCGGACAGCTGCTCTCGGCCCTTTCGGCGGCGCGCGCGCTCTATTCGCATGCCGCTCCGAAAAACGCAGCCCTCATCCCGGTGCGCTCGGAGTTGCAAGCCCTTGTCAGCGAACTGGCAGCCAAGCCGGGAGCGCTGGACGACACCTCGCCCTGGTTGGCACGACTCGACGCGATCTCGATCAGAGCACGGCAAATACCCGATGCTTCGACCGAACAGGGTGAGGACAGGGTCGGCACCATCACCCGCCTCACCATCGCGGCCGATTTTGCCGAGGCGCTGAAACAGGTGCTTCGTGGCCTCGACGCTTTGCGCGCGCCCGTCAGTCGCCGACGAGGTCCCGGCAGCCGGCAGCCGGCCTTGGTGGTGCATCGCGACTATCCCGGTGCCGCGCGCAACGCCATCCGCGCGGCCCTTGCCACGTTGCTGGTCGCGGCTTTCTGGCTGACGACGAAGTGGTCGGAAGCGGCCGGCACCGTCATCCTCGTTGCCGTCGTGTCGAGCCTGTTTGCCGCTCGCCCCGACCCCGTGCAGGTATCCTGGGGTTTCTTCAAGGGAACGCTGCTCGCTTTGCCATTCGCCTTTCTCGTCGGTCAGATCGCGCTTCCCGCTCTGCCCGGCTTCGGCTGGTTCATGCTGTTCGTCGTGCCCATCATGGTGCCGGCGGCACTCGCCATGGCCAATCCGCGCTATGTCGGGGTGGCGACGGCCTTCGCCATCAACTTCCTGGCCTTCCTCAGCCCGCACCAGGCAATGACCTATGATCCCGGCCCCTTCTTCGCCGGCTCGGCATCGATCCTGGTCGGCATCCTGCTGGCAATCGGCGTCTTCATCGTCGTGTTGCCGGCGGACCCATGGCTGGCCGCCGACCGCATCGTGCGAGCCATGCGCGAGGATCTGGCGCGGCTTTGCCTGCATGAGCGCTTGCCGAGGCGTTCGGCCTTCGAGAGCCTCGCTTATGACCGGGTCAATCAGTTGATGCCGCTGGTGCAGAATTCCGGCAGGAAGGGTGAGGCGGTGCTGGGCGGCGGCGTCGCCTCCGTCACGGTCGGCCTAGAAATCCTGCGGCTGCGCACTGCGAGCCAAAACCATGCCATCCTATCGGAAACGACGCTTTCAATCGCTAACTTCCTGAGGGGATTGGCGCGCGAGCTGCTTTTCCGTGCCTCCGGCGATCCGCAAACAGCGACCATTGCCGTCGCCCGGCAGTACGCAGCAGGCATCGCCCAGCGAGACGCCACCGGCGACATGCTGCAAGTCGCGGCGTCCCTGCGCATTATCGCCGCGGCAATGGAGGATTTCCCGGATTTTTTCGCGAGGGATAAAACCTAGGCTGCGGCGATCGCCAGCGCATGGCCGCGTGCGTTCTCGCGCAGAGCATCAAGGTGGATCGACTTGACCAGGGCGGCGAGATCGCCTTCGGCGGATTGCCCGCCCAATTCCTTGAGCATCAGCCAGCTGACTTCCTGAACACCGGCGACGCGCTTACCGTTGGCAACCTCGCGCCAGATCTTCAGCGCACGCAGGATGACCGCATGCGTGGCGGCAGCCAGGCCTGCGCTGCGAAACAGCGCCTGCAGGGCCACATCGTGCCCGCCGGCCAGTAGCGCCCTCACCCGTGCTTCGGACTGCTGGCTGAGCGCGACCAGCGCTGAGCCGAAGAAATCGACCTTGCCATGCGCGATGGTGCGGATCAGGAAGCTCGCGGTGAGATCGCCGCGCAGCCTGAGATGCTCGATCAGCGCCGCGTGCTCTTCCTGGCGCGTGCCTTCGATCAGCGTCACCGAGGCCTTGACGCAGGCGTCCCGCATGACGCGGTCGGCTCGCGCGGCTCCCATCAATGCCAGAACCAGCGGCGATGTCTTCAATGTCTCGCCGAGCTTGACGAGCAGCATATGCCGGCAGTCGGCAGGCAGGCGCGCGTCGGATATCAGCGCCTCGCGCACCAGAGGCAGATGGCCGTGGCGTTCAGCCATGCGGCGGAAGCTGAGGGAGGCAATCTCGGCGCCGGTGTTGGCCAAAAGCACGGCGCAGGCCTCCGCCTCGCCGATCTCGGCGATGGCCGCCGCCAGCGCCATAGAGACGAGCGGCCGGTCGGCGATCAGTTTCTGCGTTGCCCTCTGGCTCCCCGCCACACGGTTGATCAGATCGGCGTCGGTGAGCAGCGGCGAGCGCGCCAGCACGACCCCGGCGACTTCCGGCTGGTCGGAGGCGAGCACGCTGATGATCTGCAGCGGCGCGTGGTGGCTCATCGAGAGCGCCTCGGCCATCGCCAGCCGCACCTTTGACGAGGCGTCGTCGAGTAGCAGCGTCAGCGCCGCCTCGGCGGCGCAGCGGTCCTCGAACGGCAATTCGGAATTGACATAGGCCCGGGCCAGCGCACTGGCGGCGGCGGCGCGCTCCGACACCCTGGCCGTGCAAATCCATCTCAAAAAATGCGAAACAACCATGCGCCTGCTTACGCCCCTTGCCAGAACGTTCCTGGCCCCGTGGTGACGGTAGGCAGAAATGGTTTACGAACGGTTCACCATGTTCATTAACTGGCTTGCGAGCCTGGAAAGCAGCGCCTATCAACCTTTTGCAGCAGAGGAGCAGGACATGGCCGGGCTTTATCTCCAGGAGTTCGTCGTCGGCCACGTCTTCCAGCACACGCTGCGCAAGACCGTCACCGAAAGCGACAACATGCTGTTCTCGGTGATGACGCTGAACCCGCAACCGCTGCATATCGACTTCGACTTCGCCGCCAAGAGCGAGTGGGGCAGGCCGCTGGTCAACTCGCTGTTCACGCTCGGCTTGATGATCGGCATCTCGGTCAACGACATCACCGTCGGCACCACTGTCGCCAATCTCGGCATGAAGGAAACCGTGTTTCCGCACCCGGTATTTCATGGCGACACCATCCGCGTCGAAACAACGGTGATTTCGGTGCGCGAATCCAGGTCGAAACCCGATCGCGGCATCGTCGAATTCGAGCATCGCGCCTATAATCAGCATGGCGACCTTGTTGCCAAATGCACGAGACAGGCGATGATGCTGAAGAATGCGGCCTGATGCGTTCGCTGCTGTTCGTTCCCGGCGATTCCGAACGGAAGCTCGAAAGGGGTTTTGGCGCCGGCGCTGACGTGGTCATCGTCGATCTCGAGGATTCCGTCGCGCCGCAGAACAAGGCGCCGGCGCGCGAGATCGCGGCGCGCTTCATCCTTGAACGCAGGGGGCAAACCAACTCGGCGATCTATGTCAGGGTCAACGATCTATCGACCGGACTGACGGATGACGATCTGGCGGCGCTCGTCGCAGCGAGGCCCGACGGCATCATGCTGCCCAAGTCGAACAGCGGCCAGGATGTGCAGCAGCTCGCGGCCAAGCTCAGGGTCCGGGAGGCCGAGAACGATCTGCCCGACGGTTCGATAAAAATCCTGCCGATCATCACCGAAACGCCGGCGGGTGTGCTGGCGGCGGCGACCTATGCGGGGACAAGCGCGCGGCTTGCTGGTCTCACCTGGGGCGCGGAAGACCTGTCGGCCGCGATCGGCGCGCGTGCGGCCCGCGACGATCACGGCGCCTACACCGATCTCTTCCGTCACGCCCGCCTGATGACCATCCTCGCGGCGGGGGCTGCGGAGGTCGCCGCGATCGACACCGTGTTTCCGAATTTTCGCGACATGGCGGCCTTCGCCGCGGAATGCGCCGAGGCCGAGCGTGACGGCTTCACCGGCAAGATGGCGATCCATCCCGATCAGGTGCCCGTTATCAACGCCGCCTTTACGCCCTCGGCCGAGGCGGTGAGACAGTCGGCGGCCATCGTCGCGGCGTTCGAGGCAGCCGGAAATCCTGGCGTCGTCGGCATCGACGGCAAAATGTTCGACCGACCGCACCTGCGGCTGGCCGAACGCCTTTTGGCGCGCGCGAGGGCGGCCGGGACATCCGCCTGACGGCTACTCCTTGCCCCAGCGCGGCCGGCGCATCGAAAAGACCTCGTTGACGCTGGCATAGTCCATGTAGCCGAGACGAGCGACATTGCCGGCCTTGGTGATGTCGAACAAGCCGTCTTTCAGGAAAGCATCGTCGATATGCACGCCGATCACCTCACCGGCAACGACGACGGCGCTTGTCGCAGATCCGTCCAGCGCCTTTGGGCGAAACACTTCCGTCACCCGGCATTCGAGCGCCGCGGGTGCCGCCGCTACGCGCGGCGGCCTGACGAGACGCGAGGGCGCCATGGCGAGATCGGCATAGACGAATTCGTTGACGCCACGCGGCGCGTCGACGGACGTATAATTCATCTTCTCCGCAAGGTCGCGGCCGACGAGATTGGCGACGAACTCGCCGCTTTCCTGGGCAAACGAGGCACTGTCCTTCTCGCCCTCGGAGGAAAACCAGACGATAAAAGGCCGGGTCGAGACCGCGTTGAAGAAAGAATAGGGTGCGAGGTTGATCTCGCCTGCCCCGTTCAGCGTCGAGATCCAGCCGATCGGACGCGGCGCCACGATGGCCTTCGAAGGATCGTGCGGCAGTCCATGCCCCTTCGCCGGTTCGTAAAACATTCAGCCCGCCCAAGGCCCGGCGTAATCGGCATAGAGCTTTGCCGAATCGGGCCGTGGCCGCTCCGGCGCCGGACCGGCATAGGAACCGATATGGATAAAACCGACAACGCGCTCCTGCGGCGCCAGTCCAAGAATCGCCCTGCCCTCCGGCACGTCGGAATACCAGTTGCTGATCATATTCGTGCCATAGCCCAGCGCATTGGCCGCGATCATCAGGTTCATCGCCGCCATGCCTCCGGACAGGAACATCTCCCATTGCGGGATTTTTGGGTTCTCCCTGGGAATCGACACGACACCGATCACCAGCGGCGCGCGCGAGAACCGCGCCAGTTCCTGGTTGCGACGGCCCTCGGGCAGCGGACCTTCGCGCTGCTCGGCCAAGGCCGCCAGCTTTTTACCGATCCCGATGCGGGTTTCGCCGCGATAGAGGATGAAGCGCCAGGGTTCGAGCCGTCCATGGTCGGGCACGCGTGAGGCGGCGGCAATCATCGTGGCGATATCGGCGTCGCTGGGCGCCGGCTCCTTGAGGTCGGGAATAGGCGCTGAATTTCGGGTCAGCAGGAAGTCGATGATCGGCGACGCCATGGGCGCAAGTCTCCTGGCACTCTGTTTTGAGCTGAAGCGCACCATCGGGAATTCGGGCGGCTCGGGCAAAGGCGCGCTAGCGCCGGGCTGAAGAGTCACGCATCGGACTCTTAAGCCTTGAAATTGCCACCGCCATGGGCTTCAACGCAAGGCATGTTTGAGGGGCGACTGCGTCTTTTCCTGATCCGGCTCTGCGCCGCGCTGTTCCTGCTGCCGGTCTCCATGGCTGTCGCGCAGGAAAAGGACGGCGTCAGCGACCTGAGACTTCCCGGAATTTCGAGCTATGCGACGCCGAAGAGCGAGACCCCGCTGGCGCTTGGCGGCGGTGGGGCCATCACCCTGTCGGCCCAGTTGACCACCAAAGGCACCGACATCACCCGCGGCCTCGTCTGGCGTGTCTTCAAGCCTGAAACCGTCAACGGCAAATTGCCGATGGTCGCCTCGGCGCATGGCGGCAGCGCCGTCTTCCAGCTCGAACCCGGCAGTTATCTGGTCCACGCCTCCTATGGCCGTGCCGGCGCCACCAAGCGCATCACCGTCGGCAAGGAAGCCAAGCGAGAAAGCCTGGTGCTTGATGCCGGCGGCCTGAAGCTCGACGCGGTTCTGTCCGGCGGCGTGCGCATTCCGCCGAAAAGACTGCGCTTTTCGATCTATGAGGGCACCGCCGACGCCAATGGCGATCGCGCGCTAGTCATTCCCGATGTCGAACCCAACAGCGTCGTGCGGCTCAATGCGGGCATCTACCACGTCGTCTCGACCTATGGCGCGGTCAACGCCGTCATCCGATCCGACATCCGTGTCGAGGCCGGCAAGCTGACCGAAGCCACCGTCGAGCATCACGCCGCCGAAATCACCATGAAGCTGGTGCGCGAGGCGGGTGGCGAAGCGATCGCCGACACCTCCTGGTCGCTGCTCAACGAATCCGGTGATCCGATCAAGGAAACCGTCGGCGCCTTCGCCTCGATGGTGCTGGCCGAAGGCGACTACACCATCATCGCCAAAAACCGCGACCGGATCTACCAGAAGGATTTCACGGTCGTTGGCGGGCAGAACCAGGAGATTGAGGTTCTCGCTACCGAAGCAGCGGCCATGGATCCGGAAGAAGGCGCGGACTAGCTTTCAGGCAGCCAGCTTGGTCCGCGCCGGAAGGAACGGGATGCGACGGCGCGGCAGGGCCGGAGCCAAGTCGAACACACCGCGATAAAGCCGGTCGAGCAACGCCTTGCGATCGCGCAACGGCTCCAGTTCGCTCCAGCTGAGTACATTGCCGACGCGCACCTCGATCGCCTTGCCGGACAGCCGCGCGAATTCACGGATGAGCAGCGAGGTACGCAAGGTCAGCGAGGCCTTGCCGACGAATTTAGCCACACGCCCGTCGCGCTCGGCCATGTTCATCGGACCACTGACCAGATGGAAAAGCCTGCCGTTCTGGCCGGAGAAATGCATGGGGACGACCGACGCCTTGGCTTCCTGGACGAGACGGGCCGGAAACATCTTCCATGGCAGATCGCGCGCGCGGCCAAAACCCTTGGGCGCGGTGGCGACGCCGCCAGCCGGAAACACAACGATGGTGACGCCCTCCTTCAGCAGCCGCACCGCTTCATGGCGCACCGCCATGTTGTTCTTCACCGCGTCCTTGGTCTCGGAAAAGTCGATCGGCAGCGAATAAGGCTCCATCTCGCGAATCCTGAGCAGATCCTTGTGGATCATCACTCGAAAAGGTCGCCCGAGTTGCTCTGCCAGTGACAGCACCGCGATGCCGTCGCCGATGCCGAACGGATGGTTGGCAACGATCACCAGCGGCGTGTCGGGCAATTGCGCTGGCGGCCATTGGTCGGGGCTTCGCACGCCCACATCGATGAGGTCCAGCATGCGGCTGAACACACGCTCACCGGTCGGCACAACCTGATGGCGCCAGAATTCATAGAGCGCGGCGAACCGGTCGCGGCCCGAAAGGCCTTCCACCGAATGAATGAACCAGCGCGCCAGAGCCGGCTGGTGCGGATTGGCGTAAGAAAGCTCGGGGAACGGTCGTTCGCGCGATTTCAGCTTGAGCATAAGGGCTCGTTACAACGTTGCCGTGACAGGGATATGAAAACGGCGGTGGAGCGATCCACCGCCATTCGATCGAGAACACTTCGAATCAAGCAGCGCGCTTGCGTCGGCGGTCGGGTGTGATCGCTTCTTCGGTCAGCCGTTCGATTGCTTCGGCAAGGCCAAGCGATTCCTGGTCTCGCGAACCGAGCCGGCGGATATTGACCGTCTGCTCCTCCGCCTCGCGTTTGCCGCAGACGAGGATGACCGGCACCTTGGCCAGGCTGTGCTCACGGACCTTGTAGTTGATCTTCTCGTTGCGCAGGTCGGCTTCCGCCAACAGCCCTGCGGCCTTCAGCTTCGCGACGACCTCGGTCGCGTAACTGTCGGCGTCCGAAGTGATCGTCGCCACCACCACCTGCAGCGGCGCGAACCACAGTGGGAAATGGCCGGAATAGTTCTCGATCAGTATGCCGAGGAAACGCTCCATCGAACCGCAGATGGCGCGGTGCACCATGACAGGCTGCTTCTTCTCCGAATCCGAGCCGATGTAGAATGCGCCAAAACGTTCCGGCAGGTTGAAGTCGACCTGCGTCGTGCCGCATTGCCATTCGCGGCCGATCGCATCCTTCAGCACATACTCGAACTTCGGCCCGTAGAAGGCGCCCTCGCCCGGGTTGATCGAGGTCTTGATGCGGTTGCCGGAGCGCGTCCTGATCGTCTCCAGCACGCTGCCCATGATCGCCTCGGCATGATCCCAGGCCTCGTCGGTGCCGACACGCTTTTCCGGCCGCGTCGACAATTTGACGCTGATTTCGTCGAAACCGAAATCGGCATAGGTCGACAGGATCAGGTCGTTGATACGCAAGCACTCGGAAGCCAGCTGTTCCTCGGTACAGAAGATATGCGCATCGTCCTGCGTGAAGCCGCGCACGCGCATCAGCCCGTGCAGCGCGCCCGACGGTTCATAGCGATGCACATTGCCGAATTCCGCAAGCTTTACGGGCAGATCGCGATAGGATTTCAGCCCATGCTTGAAAATCTGCACGTGACCGGGGCAGTTCATCGGCTTCAGCGCGAAGACGCGGTCATCGTCGGTTTCATCGCCTGCGACCGTCACCTTGAACATGGCGTCCCGGTACCAGCCCCAGTGGCCCGATGTCTCCCACAGGCTCTTGTCGAGCACCTGGGGTGCATTGACCTCCTGATAGCCCTGTTCGTCGAGCCGGCGGCGCATGTAGTTGACCAGGTTCTGGAACATCTTCCAGCCCTTGGCGTGCCAGAAGACGACGCCCGGCCCCTCTTCCTGGAAATGGAACAGGTCCATTTCGCGGCCAAGCTTGCGGTGGTCGCGCTTCTCGGCCTCATCCAGCATCATCTGGTAGGCTTCGAGCTGCGCCTGGTCGGCCCAGGCCGTGCCATAGATGCGCGTCAGCATCGGATTGTTCGAGTCGCCGCGCCAATAGGCGCCGGCCACCTTCATCAGCTTGAAGGCGTTGCCGATCTGCCCGGTCGAGGCCATATGCGGACCCCGGCAAAGATCGAACCAGTCGCCCTGCGCATAGATCTTGAGATCCTGATCCTCGGGAATAGCGTCGATCAGTTCAAGCTTGTAGCGTTCGCCCTTGTCGGCGAAGACCTTTTTTGCCCTGTCGCGCGACCAGACCTCTTTGGTGAACGGCTTATTGCGCGCGATGATCTCGCGCATCTTCTTCTCGATCACCGGGAAATCGTCCGGGGTGAACGGCTCGTTGCGGGCAAAGTCGTAGTAGAATCCGTTCTCGATCACCGGCCCGATGGTCACCTGCGTTCCCGGCCATATCTCCTGAACGGCTTCCGCCAGCACGTGCGCGGTGTCATGACGGATGAGTTCCAGCGCACGCGGGTCTTCGCGGGTGATGATCTCTACCTTGCCGGATTTGCCCAGGGGATCACTGAGGTCGCGCACGGTGCCGTCGATGGCATAGGCCACGGCCTTCTTGGCCAGCGACTTCGAGATCGACTCGGCAAGCCCGGCACCGGTCATCGCTGCGTCGTAGTCGCGCACGGAGCCGTCGGGAAATGTCAGGGAAACGGAATTCAGCATATGTATCTCCTATCCAGTCCCGCAAACGAGCGCGGGTGGTAAAAATGCAGATATCAGCGGTTCGGGAGCTGCGACCTGCCAGAGTGCCGGAGGCGTCCGGCGGCGGCAGTCTTTTATGAGCAGATGCCGCCGCCGTAAAGCCCGGCTCACTAAATCAGCTGCGGCAGTTCCTTCAGGAACGCGGCCCGTGTCGCCAACCCCTTCGGCATGTCGGTCCGCTTCGTATCGACGACGAGCCGGGCGAACACGATCTGGCGGCCGTCTTTCCGCGCCCAGCCGACAAACCACCCGAGCGAGCGCTTGTCCTTACCGCCCTCGCCGAGCCGGGTGCTGCCGGTCTTGCCCTTAACGACCCAATCGCCGGCCTTAAAACTCGGGATGATGGCCCGTGTCATGTCATGCGCCTTGGCCGATACCGGCATCGTGCCGGCGAGCAGTTGCCGCAGGAAGGCAACCTGTTCAACCGGCGAGATCTCGAGCGAAGAGTTGACCCAGGAATGGGTGAGCCCGTCATTCTTGCCGGGATCGCCCGAAACGTCAGTGTTGCCGTAGTTGAACTTCGATACGTAGCCGGCAAATTTCTCAGCTCCGAGCCGACGCGTAATCTCCCGAGAATACCAGATGATGGAATCGCGTTCCCATATCACCGGATCGACGGTCTTCCGACCCCGCTTCACCGCGTTGAATTCGGGTTTATAGTCCCAGCTTGGCGTGTGCTCGTCGCCCAGGATGCCGGCGTCGTAGCCGATCAGCGAAAGCGGCACCTTGAACGTCGAAGCCGGGCTGAAGCGCTGGTCACACACCCCTTCCTGGTAAAGCGTCTTGCCGGTTGCGGCATCGGCGATCAGCGTGCACTGCACATCCCTGAGCGGCGCTGACTGCGCGCGCATCGGAAATCCCAGCAGCCAGGCGAGCAGGAACAGGACTCCGGCAAAGATGAAAGGAAGACGGTCGACGTTGCGCATGGGATGCTCGCTCCAGGAGGGGTTCGCGAGCGGGCTTAGCGATGTCTCTTGTCTCGATTTTGTCTCAAATGCGCAGTTGTCGTGCAGGCTTGCGTTAACCCTACCGGATCGTAAACGGGCGCGGCGCGACCAGCGCCCTCATCCCTGGGCTTCGCCGCGCTTGCGGCCGATCCGCCAATATCGCCATGGCAAGAACCAGACGTAGCGGGACGCCAGCACCTCCGGCACGAGGTCGATGCCGTGAGTGCCGAATGGGCCGCAGCGCAGCATGCGGAACAACCCCATCCAGCCGCCGGCCCACAGGCCATGGCGAGCGATCGCCTCATGCGCGTATTCCGAACAGGTCGGCAGATGCCGGCAGGAATTGCCGACAAAGCCGGACAGCGTCAGCTGGTAAAGCCGCACGAGCGACGTGCCGAGCAAGCGGCCGGGCGTCTTGCGCCACGGGCCGGGCCAGTTGCGGCCGCGCCTCGACGCTCCGGCTGTATGCGCATGCCCGTGCTGGTCGCCCACTGCGATCTCCGCGTTTCCAGGTGATAGATGTGAGCTTCCGCCGAAGAACGCAATCCCGCTCGCCCTGCCGTCACGGGTGGTAACGGCGAAATGGTTGCCGGTCGGCCGGAGGTGCCCACCAGCCAGAGGGAGATCGCGGCCGCCAGCGTCGTTTCCGACGGCACCATCAAGTCGCAATTAGCGACGATCTTCGACAAGACGGGAACGGGCGACCAGCGGGAGCTTGAACTGCTGATACGCGAGTTGTCCTCACCGCTGCGCTCGCGCTGACCCTGGCCTTCATCCATCCCGCTTGCGGTTCCCCGAGCCTACTCCTCGGTCGGCATATGCAGGTACATCGACTGGATGCCGACCCTGCCCGGGCCGGTGAAGCGGTTGACGATGAAGTTCATATTGGCACCGAAGAAGCCGCTCGACAGCCGATCGATCTTGGTTTCCATCCTGACCGAGGCATCCTTGAACAGCCAGCCGCCGGGTTCGATGTCTATGGTTTCGCCTGGAGCGAGCGTCTTTTCAAACACGTTGCCATAGCCGTGCAGCCAGACGATGCCGTCACCGGTGTCGCCGCGAAACCGGTCGATAAAGAAGCCGCTTTGGCCGAACAGCATCGTCGCAAGGCCGCGTACGCGCTCGAACGTGTAGTCGACGTTGCCGGTGGCGGCCAGAAACTGGTGCTCGCGCACCTGGATCTCCTCGCCTCGCCGCAAGTGAATCGGCACGATGTGACCCGGCCCGTCACGGCTGAACGCGATGATGCCCGCTCCCGAGGCCTCGGTCACGAAGATCTGCATGCCGGCCATCATGCGCTTCAGCGCACCCTTCAGCGATTTCAGGCCGATGGTGATCGTGGAATTTTTCCACAGCAGGATGTGGTGCTCGAAATAGACGGGCATCCGCGTCACGTCGACGGAAAGCACAGGCACCAGTTCGCCCGCTATGTGATAGGTGACGCCACCAAAGGTTTCGTCCGACACCTCAGTCGGCATCAGTTCCGGCAGACTTGGCATGGCTCCCCCTAAAGCCGTCCTGCGCGCCGGTTTATTCCGGCTCGCGCGGGTCGGCCTAAGCAGCTTTGGTGCCGGACGTCAGGGCCGTCAAACGAAAACAGCCCCCGGGTCGTGCGCTCGCGCGAAGGTGATCAGGTGCTCAGGCGGCAAGTACCCGTTCATAGATCAGCGCCGGGATGGCCGAGCCGGCGGAGCCGCAATTCTCGGTGCGGCCGGCCTGGACGAAGCCATTGGCCTGATAGAAGGCAACGGCGCGGGTGTTCTTCTCTTCCACTTCGAGCCGAATCCGGTGGGCCTCCGGAAAGCTCTCGATGATTTCGTCGAGGAGCATGCCCCCAATGCCTCGGCCCTGCAGCGAGGGAAGCACATAGAGCTGCCTGAGCATGACCACACCGCCGTCGCCGACGGCTTCGGCAAACGCCATGCCGCCAATGCGCTTGCCGTCATCGGCAACGAGGAACTCGCTGCTCGGCTTAGCCAGCCTCGCCTTCAATGAGGCGATGGAGTGCCATTCATTGGTGATCTCGGCGACCCGCTCGGCACCGTAAATCGCGTCATAGGTGGCATGCCAGGTCTCGACCAGCAACGCCCGTACGGCTGCGAGGTCGCGGTCTCCGGCGGTGCGGACGAACATACCTTTACTCGATACCCAGCTTGGCCTTGACGAGATCGTTGACGGCCTGCGGATTGGCCTTGCCGCCGGTCGCCTTCATCACCTGGCCGACGAACCAGCCGGCCATCGTCGGCTTGGCCCGTGCCTGTTCGACCTTGTCGGGATTGGCCGCGATCACCTCGTCGACCGCCTTCTCGATGGCCCCGGTGTCGGTGACCTGCTTCATGCCGCGGGTCTCGACCAGTTGGCGCGGATCGCCGCCCTCGTTCCAGACGATCTCGAACAAGTCCTTGGCGATCTTGCCGGAGATGGTGCCTTCCTTGATCAGGTCGATCACCGCACCGAGCTGGTCGGGCGAAACCGGAGCGGATTCAATGTCCTTGCCGGCCTTGTTGAGAGCGCCCAGCAGATCGTTGATGACCCAGTTGGCGGCGAGCTTGCCGTCGCGCCCGGCCGCCACCTTCTCGAAATAATCGGCGATCGGCTTTTCCGACACCAGGATCGCTGCGTCGTAGGTCGAGAGGCCGAGCGAGGAGATCAGCCGCATTTTCTTGTCATCGGGCAGTTCCGGCAATTCCTTGGCCAGGGCATCGACATAGGCCTGGTCGAATTCCAGCGGCAGAAGATCGGGATCGGGGAAATAGCGATAGTCGTGCGCCTCTTCCTTGGAGCGCATCGAGCGCGTCTCACCCTTGACGGCATCGAACAGCCGCGTTTCCTGATCGATCTTGCCGCCGTCCTCGATGATAGCGATCTGCCGGCGCGCCTCGTAGTCGATGGCCTGGCCAATAAAGCGGATCGAATTCATGTTCTTGATTTCGCAGCGGGTGCCGAATTCGCCACCTGGCCGGCGCACCGAGACATTGACGTCGGCACGCAGCGAGCCTTCGTCCATGTTGCCGTCGCAGGTGCCGAGATAGCGCATGATGGTCCGCAGCTTGGTCACATAGGCCTTTGCCTCGTCGCCGGAGCGCAGGTCGGGTTTCGATACGATCTCCATCAACGCCACGCCGGAGCGGTTGAGGTCGACATAGGACATGGTCGGATGCTGGTCGTGGATCGACTTGCCGGCATCCTGCTCCAGGTGCAGGCGCTCGATGCCGACCTCGATGTCCTCGAACTCGCCCTGGCGGTCGGGACCGACCGAGACGATGACCGTGCCCTCGCCGACGATCGGCTGTTTGAACTGCGAGATCTGGTAGCCTTGCGGCAGGTCCGGATAAAAATAGTTCTTCCGGTCGAAAACCGACTTGTGGTTGATCGCCGCCTTCAGCCCCAGGCCGGTACGGATCGCCTGCTTGACGCATTCCTCGTTGATGACAGGCAGCATGCCGGGCATGGCCGCATCGACCAGGCTGACATTGGCATTGGGAGCAGCACCGAAGGCGGTCGAGGCACCGGAGAAGAGCTTTGCCTCCGATATCACTTGCGCATGCACTTCAAGCCCGATGATGATTTCCCAGTCGCCGGTGGCGCCTGGTATCAGGCGTTTGGCGTCGGGCATGCGGGTATCGATGATGCTCATGGTAGCCTGCGAATTACGGTGACTCTGACGGAAGTTTCATGTTTGGGACGTGACTTTCACGTCTGGCGTGAAAGCCATTCGCTAGTGCAAACCGCCAAAAGAGACAAGCGCAAAGCCACGGCCGGGAGTTTTCTGGACGTCTCGGAGAGCGGATGTCCACTTACGCTCGGTCCCGGCGAGGCCCTGACCTCGTAGCGAGGCAGGGCAGAAAACCGAAAATTGAAACGCAAGAAAACGGTTTTCGTCGTCGGACACTACCGCGTCACAAGGCGCGGGCACGTCCGCTCCGAGCTCGACAACAGGTAGTCTTGGTGCTGCCGGCCGGCATTCGGCCGGCGGCACCCATCACCGCTCAGGCGGTGGCGATGTAGGCCCGGATTTCCGCGGCCTCGCGCTCGACGTCCTCGATGCGGCGCTTGACCACGTCGCCGATGGACACGATGCCGTCCAGCAAGCCGTCCTTTTCCACCGGCAGATGGCGGAAACGACCCCTGGTCATGATCTCCATCACCTCGTTGACGGTGTGGTTTTCATTGCAGATCTTCACCTTCGGCGTCATGGCCGAACGCACGGGGATATCGAGCGCGGCGCCGCCTTCCCTGGCAACCACGCGCACGATGTCGCGTTCCGACAGGATGCCGACGATCTTGCGATCGCCATTGGTGATGACCAGCGCCCCGATCCTGTGCTCGGAGAGGATTCGGATGGCTTCGCTCAGTTTTTCGTTCGGCCCGAGCGTCAATACGTCATGGCCTTTTTGCTCGAGAATGGCCTTAACCGTCATGGCGTCCTCCTCTATTTTGCCAACCGGTTCCTGCCCTGACCGGCTTTCACATAAGAGTGAACATCGTGCGCCGTGATCGGTTGCATTTCAAGTCCGGTCGGAGGTCTCCCAGTCAGGTGCTTGCCATCCCCTGTCGAACCGGCGCAGGCCGAAAAAGCCCGCGAGAAAGCCGCCAATATGCGCCTCCCAGGCGATCTGGCCGTCGATGCCCGGCGCGAATCCGAGAAGGCCGGTGGCGAGATTGATGATCATCCACATGGCCAGGAAAATGACGACGCCGCGCGAACGCAGCACGATCGCGACCGGCAGAACCGGGCCGGCGAAACCAGCCTTGCCGGCCGAGCGGTCGGTGCGGAAACCAAAACGCGCCGCAGCCCCCATCATGCCCGATATGGCGCCCGATGCGCCGACCAGCGGCGCTTCTCCATACGGATGCATCGCCCAGAAGAGCGCCACCGAAGCCAGTCCGGTGACGGCAAAGAACAACGCGAACCGGAGCGCGCCGAGACGATTGGCCAGCGGTGAGCCAAATGCGGCGAGCCAGACCATGTTGATGGCGATATGGGCAAAGCCGCCATGCATGAAGGCGTAAGTGAAAGGTCGGGTGAAAAGGAACCAGTCGAAGCCGTATTGACCGGTATAGAGGACCGGAATGAAAGCCCCGTCATACAGCAGCGTCATCTGCTGGGCGTCGTTCAGCACATATTGCTGCAGCAGATAGACGATCGCGCAGATGCCGATCACCGCCATCACGATCGGCGGCAGGTTGAACACCGGCTCACGCGCCGGTGGCGGCATGGTCTCGGCCGTTTCGGGCTCGGACGGATATTGCGGTTCGCTCATCTGCAATCGCACTCGATGCTGGTTCGGCCTGGGCTGGTTCGGTCTGGCGTGGTTCGGTCTGGCCAGCATCTAGATCACCGCCGATGGAACCGCAAACAGCGAATCGTCCCGCTCCGAATCAGGGACGCGAATCAAAAAAGAAGCCGTCCAGGGTTTCCCCTGGACGGCCGGTCGAGCCCCCTGCTCCCCTAAAACTCTTGACTGAAGTGCTGCCGATCGTCGCGAAACGACCGCTTCTGGAGTGGCTTTTGTGTGCCACACGGCTTGCCAGGACGCAACGTAAACCAATTGTTAACCTTAACGGCCCCGACCCGTGAACAAGTGTTAACGACGCTGGCACGCTTCCTGCTCCCCAACGCATGTAGGTCATCGGAGGGCGCCCTTCTGTTCACCGATGGGACATCAGACGACAGAATGCGCGGAGCTTTTTAGTATGAACCAAAACGGATCGATCACGCTGTTCCACTATTGGAACCGCCTGCGTGACGGACGCCCCGCTCCGAAGCGATCGGAAGTCGAGCCGGCCGATATCAAGTCGCTGCTGGCCGATACGTTCATCCTGGAAAGGGACACGCGCGGGCAGCCGGTATTTCGTCTGGCCGGCACCAGGCTCTGCGCCTGCTACGGCCGCGAACTCAAGGGGTTCTCTTTCCCCTCGCTATGGCGCGAGAAGGATCAGCGGCTGGTTTCGCGGCTGATCCACGGGGTCTTCGACCAGAAATCCGTCGTGCTGATCAATTTCGAGGGCTTCAGCCGCAACGGCCGCTCCAACAAGTTCGAATTGCTCGCCTTGCCGCTCGATGGTGGCATTGAAAATCCGCGCTGCCTCGGCGTGATCAGCGCCGTTGAGAAGCCGTTCTGGCTGGGCGCCGATCCGATCACGGACGCCTTGATTGATTCCATACGCGTCATCGACCCGGAGAAAGAGCTGCTGAACAATCGCCCGGCGATCGACGTTCCCTCGCTCGTTCCCGACGAAATCGGGGCGCCTGACACGATCTCGGCGCTTGGGCGGGCGCGCCGCATTCGCCATCTCGTCGTCTTCGACGGCGGGCGCGAAGATAGTTGATGATCACACAGTCCCGCGGGCTCGTTTTTCCCCTTTGTTAACCCGCTTTGTTGTACTTCTCTGACGAAGTCCCTTGCATCGACGCGCGGGATGCCAAACGGGGTGTAGGCAGTCATGAGGTCAGCGGCGGTCGACTACGCGCCGTCCCAAGCTGAAAGGCGTAACTTTCAGCGCGTCCGGGTCAAGATATACGGACGATTCATGCTGGAGGACCGCACCGAGCACCCGTGCCAGGTCGTCGACATGTCGCCCGGCAACGTCGCGCTTCGTACCGACCGCATCGGCATGCCCGGCGAGAAAGTCATCGCCTATATCGACCATATCGGCCGCATCGAAGGTATTTTGACACGCACGCTGCCGGACGGCTTCGCGATGACGGTGATTGCGTCCGACCGCAAGAAGGACAAGCTCGCGGCGCAGTTGACTTGGCTTGCCAACAAACACGAGCTCGACCTGCCGGAAGACCGCCGTCACGAGCGCGTCTCGCCACGCAATCCGACCAGCGTGCTGCAGCTCACCGACGGCCGTCAGTATCAGTGCCGGATCATCGATCTGTCACTGTCCGGCGCCGCGATCGAGATCGACGTCAAACCGGCGATCGGAGTCCAGGTCATGCTCGGCACGATGCGCGGCCAGATCGTCCGGCATTTCGAAGACGGCGTCGCCATCGAATTCGCCGTCATCCAGCGCCCCGAAACGCTCGATTCCGAATTCAACACGCCGCGCGCCTGATCAGGCCGCAAAGCACGCCCATCAAGCCGGCCCTCGCGGCCGGCTTTTTGATTCCGGGGTGCGGCGATCGATATATCCTCGGACGGCAGGTTCCATAGTTTCAGAAATGGTCCGCGCGAGGCTGAATTCGCAGAAAACCAGCCCAGCAATCCAAACAATTCAATACTCAAATGATTCAAATTTTATGCTTATTCTACTGGCGTTTTACTTAAAACCTACTTCGCTTTTTTGCGTCGAATAAATCCACATGTGGCAATGTCTCCCTTCGAACGGGGAGACTGAATAATGAAAAAAGCGAGGGGCAAGCTGTTGCTGATGGCAATGGCGATGCAGCTTTCCGCCTGGGGATCAGCATATGCCGCGGGACCGGCCTATATGCATACCGGCGGACGCACCACGCAGCCTGTTGGCCATTATGAATTCTGCCAACGCATTCCTGGCGAATGCAACGAGAAGACCCCCAAGGGAGAGCCGGTCGACCTGACCCGGAAGCTATGGGCGACGATCGTCAGCATCAACAATTCGGTCAACACCCGCGTCAAGCCGCGCACCGACATGGAAAACTACGGTGTCGAGGAATACTGGGCCTACCCGGACAATGGCTATGGCGATTGCGAGGACTATGCGCTGGAAAAGCGCCGCGAGCTGATGGATGTGGGCGTGCCGGCCGGCGACCTTTTGATGACGGTTGCGCGCCAGCCGAACGGCGACGGCCACGCGGTGCTGACCGTGCGCACCAGCCTCGGCGAGTTCATCCTCGACAATCTGGAAACCAAGGTGCTGTCCTGGACGGACACCGACTACACCTATCTCAAGCGTCAATCGACGGAAAATTCCGGCGTTTGGGTGACGATCAACGACGGCCGTTCCGACGCGGTCGCCAGCGTCCGCTGAGGACGCCAACAAGGTCAGGCGCGTTGCACGACGCGCTCAACGAGAAACCCGGTCGAGTCCCCACCCTCCCCGTCCCCAACGACCGGGTCAAAGGAGCCGGCCCCGTCCCCGGGCCGGCTCCACCATTTCTGGAGGAAGCTGCTAAAACTGACCCGATGACACGTGGTGCATCACGCTGCCCCTGCCTTTCCACGCGCAACAGATCGATGCACAATCGGCCGTTTCGTTTCCTGGATCACTGCCGATGCTGGAAATCCCGGAAGATCGATGCGAGCGCCACCGGCTGTTCAAGGCAATCGACGATGCCTTCAAGGCTGGCGACTTCGGGGCCCTCGGCACCGCCTTGGGCGGCTCGAGGGGGTGGTTCGACGAGCACATGCCGTTCGAGCTCGGTCTTGGCCATCCGCTGGAATACGCCATCTACTGGAGCCCTCTCGCATTCGTCGCAATGCTGATCGAGGCCGGATCCAGCCCGAATTACGAGGATCATGCCGGATTTCCCTCCATTATCGCGGCGCTGTCCACCAAGCGCGCGGACAAGCTCGACATCATCGGCATCCTGATCGATCACGGCGCCGATCCGGATATGCGAGGCGTCAACGACTGGACGCCGCTCCACTACGCCGTCGCCACGCGCGACGCGGAGGCGATCCGCCTGCTTCTTGCCGGCGGCGCGGACCCTTCGTTAAGGACCCGTATCGACGACTGTACGACAGCCCTTGAAGAAGCAGAGATTGCAGGATTCGGGTTGGGCGCGTCGCTGCTACGAGCAGCCATGGCCGAGCGCGGAACGGGTAACCGGGAACCATAAGCGCAACCGGCGGCCGAAGGCGTGCGTCGGCCGAGAGTTCAGACCTTCTTCAACCCCGCCTTGAAGCGCCTGGCGTTGGCGACGTAGTGCGCGGCCGATGCCCGCAGCCGCTCGACCGCCGCGTCGTCCAGCACCCTGATCGCCTTGGCCGGCGAACCGACAATCAGCGAATTGTCCGGAAACTCCTTGCCTTCGGTGACCAGGGCGCCGGCGCCGACGAGTGAATTCTTGCCGATCCTGGCGCCATTCAGCACGATGGCGCCCATGCCGATCAGGCTGTTGTCACCAATCGTGCAGCCATGAAGCATGGCGCGATGGCCAATCGTACAGCCCTGTCCGATGGTCAACGGAAAGCCGGGATCGGTGTGCATGACGGTATGCTCCTGCACATTGGTGTCGGCGCCGATGACGATGGGCTCGTTGTCGCCCCTGATAACGGCGCCGAACCAGAAGCCTGCATTGCGGCCGATCCTGATGTCGCCAATCAGCGTGGCATCGGGCGCGATCCAGTTCGAGTCAGCGTCGGCGAAGCTCGGCTCCGTTCCATCGATCGCATAAAGCGGCATTGTCGGTCTCCGAATCGTCTCAGGCTGGAAACCCTAGGAGACGGACCGCCCATGAAGCAATGGCGAGCACGACGATGCCCAGCGCCAGGGACCAGGCAATAGCGGTGCAACCGCATGACAAGAGCGCCACTGTCGAAATGCGGTTCTGGCGCCGCGCATCAAGGGCATCGTTGATCAGCATGAACGGCCCGGCGCCGGCAGTGGCAGCCAGCGAGCGCAGCACATGCGAGGGCGACACATATGGCTCGGTGAAGGCGACCTTGCGACCCGATACCAGTTCCATTGTCGAACCGGTCAGCCCGCAAACCGTCAGCCCGACGACAAAAGCGAACAGCAAGAGCTCGATCTGGACCATATTAACCCTCCATTTACCATGAAATCGCACAGTCGTTTCAGGACGGCAGCAAGAGCCGTGCCGTACGATGTGTGCCGTCGAGGGACACCCGGATGGCGGAGGGACTAGGACCGAGATGAAGCAGGCAGCGATCGCCGACGGCCCAGAACTCACCGTGGTCGATTCCATGCTGATGAAGCGGGTGTTCTACGCGTTCGCCGCACTTGCGTTGCTGTCGATAGTCATCAGCCTTGGCGGCAAATGGTTCGGCCGTTCCATTGCCATGGCCGGCTACACCGACGACGCGACCGTGCGCGAGGTGGTGATCGGCAACAACATCATCACCGTGCCAGCCAATTTCATCCGGTTCGAGCAGGCCCGGCGCGACGGCATCGCCTCGCGCCTCGACCTCTATTTGCGCTATCCCCAGATGGACGGCTACAGCGAGGCGTCGCGCGATGATTTCAATCACGCCGGGGCCAACAGGAACATCATCTTCCTGTCCTTCGAGCAGCAGATGATGTCGCGCGACATGAGCGGCCGGTTCGGGCCGATCTACAGCGCGCTGATCGTCCAGCCCGGCATTCCAGGACCTGGCGGCACGACGGTCTACGGCTTCAATGAGAAATCAGGCTATCTGAACGAGATGCTGGTCGTCGGCAAGCGTGGGGGCAAGGACCTCTTCGTGGCCCGCTGCCTCAGCGGGCCGAGCGCCGGCGAATCGCTGGCTCCTTGCGAGCGGGACATCCATGTCGGGGATGATCTCAGCCTTACCTATCGCTTCCCGAAGGAATTCCTTGGCGACTGGCAGACGCTCGATGCGGCGATCGCGGCCGAGGCGGGGCGAATCCTCAAGACCGGACATTGACCGGCTGAAAGCGGCCCGGCCGCGCTCGACGCGGCCTGCCGTGGCATTGCTGGCTCAGGCCAGGTCGATGTCCAGGATCGCCATCGAGAAATTATAGTCGCCATCGTCCTCGTCCTTGAAGACGATGCCGAGGAATTCGTCACCGACATAGACTTCGGCCGAATCTTCCTTGCGCGGCCGTGCCTTGACCTCAAGCTTGGGGTTCTGGAAGACGCGCTTGAAATAGGCGTCCAGCTTTCTGATTTCGTCCGGCTTCAACAGTCTTCTCCGATCATCGGCTTGCTCGTTTGAACGGCGCTTCTGGCACGTCGACAATGGCGATGTAAAGGCAAGCCGGCCTTATTGCACCGGAAGCGGCAGCACCACCGAGCAAATCGCAATCATGCGGGGCAACTGCCAGCAAATCAGATATCGAAACTGATCACGTGGTCCATCTTCTGCGACGGCAGAAGCTGGTCCATCTGGCGCGAAGGCTGGTCGCAACCGGTCTCGCCGACCACGCGGGCCGGCACGCCGGCAACCGTCTTGTTGTGCGGCACAGGCGACAGCACCACCGATCCGGCGGCAATCTTGGAGCAATGGCCGACCTCGATGTTGCCGAGAATCTTGGCGCCGGCGCCAATCAGCACGCCATGGCGGATCTTGGGATGGCGGTCGCCACCGGCCTTGCCGGTACCGCCCAGCGTCACGCCGTGCAGGATGGACACATCGTCCTCGATCACCGCGGTCTCGCCGACGACGAGGCCGGTGGCGTGATCGATGAAGATACCCTTGCCGATGCGCGCGGCCGGATTGATATCGGTCTGGAAGACCGCGGACGAACGGCTCTGCAGGTAGAGAGCGAAATCCTTGCGGCCGTGGTTCCACAGCCAATGCGCCAGCCGATGGGTCTGGATGGCGTGGAAGCCCTTGAAGTAGAGCACCGGCATGATGAACCGGTCGCAAGCCGGGTCGCGGTCATAATAGGCCTGGATGTCGACGCGCACCGTGGTCGGCCAGTCCTTATCGTCGGCGAGCATAGACTTGAAGGTCTGGCGGATGAGATCGGAGCCGATATCCTGATGGGCAAGCCGCTCCGCGATCCTGTGGACGACAGCCTCTTCCAGGCTCTCCTGGTTGAGGATCGTCGAATAGAGGAACGCGGCCAAAAGCGGGTCGCGGTTGACCGCTTCCATCGCTTCGTCGCGGATCGAACGCCAGATCGGATCGACCGGCTGCAACGCGCTGTGGCGGGAAATGCTGATGCTGTTCATCGACGTCTCGTCCTGCGTCCTGCTAGTCTGCTGTCATCGGGGCCGCACATATAAGCCAGATCATAGCACGATTGAACTCAATTTTCCTTAGTGCTGTGTCAAATGGATTTGGTTCGCGGGAATTCAAGCAGCCATGGAAAACGAACCCTTGATCAACGACGCCCTGAAAACCGAAATTTCGGCGCTCTACGCCGCCGAGGAACGCCACTATCACAACCTCGCGCATATCGAGGCAATGCTGGCGCTTGCTCGCGACTATCGGGGAGAGCTCGGCGACCCCGAAGCCGTCGAAGCGGCGATCTGGTTCCACGACGCCATCTACGACAGCAGGGCCAGGGACAATGAGGCGCAAAGTGCCGCCCTTGCCGAGAAAAAGCTCGCCGGCCGCATCGATGCCGGCCGCATGGGCCGCATCAGCGCTATGATCCTCGCCACCGCCACACACCAGCTGCCGCTATTCGACGACGCGGCGGCGATACGCGACGCCAGCCTGTTTCTCGACATGGATCTTTCGATCCTGGGTGCCGCGCCTGAGGCGTTCGACGCCTATGAACGCGCGGTCCGCCGCGAATATGGCTGGGTGGAGGAGTCGATATGGCGTGCCGGCCGCGGTGCGGTGCTGAAGACCTTCCTTGCCCGACCGCATATTTTTCACACGCAGGAGTTCCGGCAGCGCTTCGAACCACAAGCCAGACAAAATATCGCACGGTCCCTGCAGGCCTTGACCTAGGTCAATTTCGCGCCCCGAGACCCTTGGTCCAAAAGAAATCGAAGCCTCAGAGCGGATTTTCGGCGTAGAACTCCAGCACCCGTTGCTTGAAGGTCTTGTCCCCGACAGCCAGCATATGGTCGCGGCCCTCGATGTGGAAGGCCCTGGCGTTGGGCATCAGCGCCGCAAGCTCGTCCGGCGATCCGCCAATGTCGTCGGTGGTACCGACCGCGACCAGCGTCGGCTGGGCTATGCGGGCGATATCCTCTTCACCAAGCAATTCCCGTGAGGTGACGATGCAGGCGGCAAGCGCCCGGCGGTCGCTTCGGGTCTGGTCGGCGAAGGCGCGAAAAGAGCGGCCGCGCGGATGGGTTGTCGCGGCCGGATCCTCGGCAAGGAGAGCGGCGGCGATCGGATCCCAATCGCCGACGCCGTCAATCATGCCGATGCCGAGGCCGCCAAAGACCAGCGTCGCCACCTTGTCCGGGTCGGACAGTGCCAGGAAGGCAGCAATTCGCGCGCCCATCGAATAGCCCATGACATGGGCCCGTTCGATGCCGAGATGATCGAGCAAGGCAGCGGCATCCGAAGCCATTTTCGCGGGTGTATAATCGGCCTCGTCGTAACTCTTGGATGACGAGCCGTGGCCGCGATTGTCGAAGGCGATGGCGCGATAGCCGGCATCATTGAGCGTCTTGAACCAGCCGGGCGACACCCAGTTGACATAGTGGCTCGAGGCGAAGCCATGGATCATCAGCACCGGATCGCCCTCGCCCGATGCCGGTTGGCGGTCGAGGAAGGCTAGATCGAACCCGCCATGGGAAAAAAACTGCATCGGAAGGCGGTCCCGGCGCTCAATCAGAATCGACGTTCGGAGAATCGCCCTTGTCCGCGGGCGGCATGCCAGGACCCGGTGCCGTGCCGATCGCCGGATGGCGCAGCAGGTCGCCATCCGCGATGCCGTCCCTGGCGGCAGTGCCAGCCTTGAGTTCGAGCACGAAGCGAACCGGCTCGCCCGGCGAAACAATTGCCTCCGACTGCGGCTCGCCTTGCTTGATCGCGCGGATCCTGCCGTCCTGACCGACAAAGATCAGATCGAGCGGCATCGGCGTATTCTTCATCCAGAAACTGACGTCGCGTGTCTCGTCGAAGACGAACAGCATGCCATGATTGGCGGCCATGTCCTCGCGAAACATCAGGCCGGCTTCCCGCTCGGCCTCTGTATCGGCGACTTCGATCGAGAAGGAGCGCTTGCCATTCTTGGTCACAACCACCAGCGGCGCGGGATCGACCGGAAGGATCATCGCCCGGCCATCGGCCGCGCTGGGTACCTGGAAATAGAAGAATGCGGCTGCAGCGACTATGACGGCGGCCACAGCGCATACCACGCCCGTCGTCAGCCCGTTCCTGTGTCTCATATGAAATCCTCGGCCGGATCGCCCTAGTGCGAGACCGGCAAGGTGCCCATATCGGGGTGAATTTCGGCAGCCATAAGGCCTTTGTCACCGCGGCCGAAACGGACAAGTACGACCTGGCCGGGCCGAAGCTCGGTGATGCCGTAGCGGCGCAAGGTCTCCATATGAACGAAAATGTCCTCGGTGCCCTCGCCGCGCGTCAGGAATCCAAACCCTTTGGTGCGGTTGAACCATTTGACCAGAGCGCGTTCGAGCCCGCTCTCCGGCGTCACCGAGACATGGGTGCGCTGTTCCTGCATTTCCGCGGGATGGACGGCGGTGGTGACATCCATGGAAAGCACACGGAAGGCCTGCAGCCCGCGCTCGCCCTGCTTCACAAGACAGACCACGCGCGCGCCTTCCAAGGCTGTCTGGAAGCCGTCCCGTCGAAGACAAGTCACATGGAGGAGGATATCGCCCGAAACACCGTCATCCGGAAGGATGAAACCATAGCCCTTGGCCACATCGAACCACTTGATGGCGCCGGCAATTTCGGCAAGGTCGGCGGCGTCGCCGCCCTCGTCGCGTGTCAAGGCGTCGCCAAGGGTATTCGCCCGCCCCGTCAAAGAGGCCTTTTCCCCCATAAGAATGCCCCCTTTATTCAAGAACACCGCAACTGATTCTTGGCACCAGATTAACACCGCGGCTTCCGGTATGTGCAAGACCTGACGTGCCTTTTTTCACGGTTCATTGCGGGAATACCGGATTTGTTCTTTGCCGGCGCCGCCTGACCCCGGCGATTGCCCTTTGACCGGGCCGACCCTATGTTGCGCCGCAACCCAACAGATCGAGGAAAACACATGCGCTATCTGCACACCATGGTCCGCATCGCCGATGTCGATGCCTCGCTCGATTTCTATTGCAACAAGCTCGGGCTGAAGGAAGTTCGCCGCTATGAAAACGAGCAGGGCCGCTTCACGCTGATCTTCCTGGCCGCTCCGGAAGACGAGCAGAGCGGCATCGCCGACAAGGCGCCGCTGGTCGAGCTGACCTACAATTGGGATCCGGAAGACTACAAGGGCGGGCGCAATTTCGGCCACCTCGCCTACGAGGTCGACGACATCTACGCCACCTGCCAGCGACTGATGGACAATGGCGTCACCATCAACCGGCCGCCGCGCGACGGCAACATGGCCTTTATCAGGTCGCCGGACGGCATCTCGATCGAGCTTCTGCAGAAAGGTCCGGCCAAGGCCAAGGCGGAACCGTGGGCGTCGATGGCGAATACCGGAAGCTGGTAATCGATAGCCTTTTCAAGTGGCCGGCGGCCACTCCATGGTGTTTTGCCAGGTTGTGCCTATCTATGCGCCTATGGCGCCTGCCCTGAAGAGCAGCGCCACGTCTTGAGATAGCTTCGGAGAACCCTTCATGCCGATCAGCCACGCCAATGTCTCCACGGCGCACGCAAGCCGCTATCTGCAGCAGCTGTGCAAACATTGGGCGCACAAGTTTCCCGTCGAGTTCGACCCCAATCACGGCGTCATCGACCTTTCACTGGGCCGCGCGGTCATGGACGCCGACGGGGCAGCGCTGCACATCACGGTTTCGACCGACGAGTCCGCTTCGATCGAGCGCCTCGAAAATGTCGTTGCCGACCACATCAAACGCTTTGCGTTCCGCGAAGAACTGGCCTTCGACTGGAAACGCGCCGAGGCGGCGTAGTTCGTTCATGCGTGTCGCCGCGCATTTCCGGCGAGACGCGTGGATCAATCGCTTCCGGACTTGCGCGCCATTTCCAGCAGCGCCAGCACTGAGCGCCAATTGCGGGCCGTGCCCGGCACTTTCAACGTGCGCGGAATGAGGCTGGCGAACACCGATTTGCCGAGCCCGTCCGGCGCGCTGAGATAGAGCACATCGCCCTTGACCTCGAACCGCTCGGGACCCGTGCACTTTTCCGCCAACCGGGCCACCTCATCGGCGGTCGGCTCACGCTCCAGCGCATAGGCGTGGAGCTTCGTGTGATCAGCGGCCGCTTCCGGATAGGGATTTTCGCGCACCAGCCGTTCGAACCATTCGAAATCGCGCACCATGATGCGCGAATGGAAACCCCATTTTTTCTCGAAAGCCGCCTCGATCTGTTTGGTCAGCGCGGCGGCGTCGCCCTTGTCAGCGCGGAATACGGCATTGCCGCTCTGCACGTAGGTGGAGACATCGGAACAACCGAGGCCCTCGAAGAACGACCGTAACTCCGCCATCCTGACGATGCGGTTGCCGCCGACATTGATGCCGGAAAACAGCGCGATGAAGATCTTGCCGCTCATATTATGAAACCCGCCAGTGTCTCATTGTCGGTGATGTCCTGATACTGGACGCCCTCGGCCTCGAAATTCGCCTTCAGCAGGTCGAAATTGCGCCGATCCTTGGTTTCGATGCCGATCAGGACCGAGCCGAAATTGCGCGCCGACTTCTTCAGATATTCGAAGCGGGCGATGTCGTCGTCCGGACCCAGCATGTCGAGGAAGTCGCGCAACGCGCCCGGCCGCTGCGGAAAGCGGATGATGAAATATTTCTTCAGGCCTTCGAAGCGCAGCGCCCGTTCCTTGACGTCCGGCAGTCGCTCGAAATCGAAATTGCCACCTGATACTACCGCTACAATGGTCTTGCCCCGGATTTCCTTCCTGGAAAAATCCTTCAGCGCATCGATCGCAAGCGCGCCGGCGGGTTCCAGGACCACGCCTTCGACGTTGAGCATCTCGATCATGGTCGCGCAGAGCCGGTTTTCCGGGACCAGCCGCACGCTCTCTGGGGCAAACTCCTTGAGATAGCGCAAAGGTTCGCGGCCGATCTCGGCGACCGCCGCGCCGTCGACGAAGTTGTCGACCTTGGCGAGCTTCAGCCGTTTTCCCGCCGCAAGGCTCTCGCGCAGGCTCGGCGCGCCGGCAGGCTCGCAAAACACGAACTGGGCCTCACGGCCCTGATCGGCGAAATAGTGTGTCACCCCGGCAGCCAGACCGCCGCCACCCACCGGCAGCATGACCATGTCGGGCATGCGCGCGCCCGGCATCTGGTCCGCGATCTCATGGGCGACCGTCGCCTGACCCTCAATGATGTCCTTATGGTCGAAGGGCGGCACCATATGGCCACCGGAGCTCTCGGTGAATTCGAAGGCGGCGCGATAGCAGTCGTCGAAGAAATCGCCGACCAGCCTGATCTCGACGAAGTCGCCGCCAAACAGCCTGGTCTTGTCGATCTTCTGCTGCGGGGTCGTCACCGGCATGAAGACCACGCCCTTCTTGCCGAAATGGCGACAGACAAAGGCAAAGCCCTGCGCATGGTTGCCGGCGGACGCGCAGACAAACAGCTCGGCCTGGTTGCCTTCGCCAAGCGCCTTGCGGAAGAAGTTGAAGGCGCCGCGGATCTTGTAGGAGCGGACCGGACTCAAATCCTCGCGCTTCAAAAGCACCCGGGCGCCGGTCTTTTTCGACAGATAGTCATTTTCCTGCAGCGGTGTCTCCGGGAATATCTGGCGGATCGCAGAGGCGGCGGTGGCGACGCGCGAGGAAAAGCTGGTCATGACAAGGTCATCCCGGGATCGCCCGCGGGCGAGTTAGACAATAACCCTATTACACATCCGGCCCGGCAAGGCCATTGCCCGGTCGAGCCCGCGCCCGCAACGGCGCCGTCCCGAAATGCTAGCAGGCACTTGGGGACGTTTGTTCATGTTTTCTCGCATCGAGCCGAGCCGCGCATTGATGGGCGCCTGAATTCGACATCCGGCCGAGATGCAGGCGCCTGCCCTCTGCGGCGTTACGGCCTTGCTGCCGCTTTGGCCTTCGCGCAACAGTGCGAAGGCCGTCGCGAGGCGCCGACCGCATTTCGGCTGGACGCGACTTACTTCCGCCGCACTTGGCCTGCTGGGGAGGTATCGCGGAGGGTGGACGGCCCTTGTTTGGGATCGAGTGGAATTTTTATCGTGCATTTGAAGACGATTTGCATTCTTGCGCTTGCGCTGCTGGTGGCGGGCTGCGGCGGCCGCAAAACCGAGGAACTGCTCGGCAGCGCGGTCATGTCGGCGCCGGTGACGGAAATCGCGGGCAACCACTCGATCTTCATTGCCACGACCCGCAAGCCCTCCGACGACCCCAACAAGGTTTTCGACGGCGAACGCTCGGCGACGCTCAACTACGCCCGCGTCAATGTCACCGTTCCCGGGCTCCACACGACCGGCCAGATCGAGCGGCGTTCACGCGGCAAGTCGGACGATCCGGCAAAGTACTTCATGGCTTCCGAGGTCGTCGGCTACGATACCCAGCCGAAATTCTCCAGCGCGCTCAACGCCGACATAGCGGCGCGCGGCGGCCGCGTGATGGTCTTCGTCCACGGCTACAAC
Source organism: Mesorhizobium sp. B2-3-13 (assembly GCF_006442195.1). NCBI lineage: Bacteria > Pseudomonadati > Pseudomonadota > Alphaproteobacteria > Hyphomicrobiales > Phyllobacteriaceae > Mesorhizobium > Mesorhizobium sp. B2-3-13. The sequence goes on along the minus strand of NZ_VFVQ01000003.1, from coordinate 4,955 downwards.
ACCGGCTTCGACGACGCTGTCTACCGCTTGACCCAGATTGTCCATGATTCCGGCTATCCCGGGACGCCGGTGCTGTTTTCCTGGGCCTCGGGCGCCAAGACCACCGACTATGTCTATGACAAGGAAAGCGCCAGTGCCGCCCGCGACCAGCTCGAAGTGACCTTGCGAATGCTGCAGCAGTCCGGCGCGCGGCGCATCGACATTGTCGCCCATTCGATGGGAACCTGGGTGACAATGGAAACGCTGCGCCAGATGGCCATCAGCGGCGATCGCGATCTTGGCGGCAAGCTTGGCGATGTGGTGCTGGCCTCTCCCGACATCGATGTCGATGTGTTCAAGAGCCAGATGCGCCGCTACGGCAAGCCCGACAAGCCGTTCATCCTGCTGTTGTCGGACGACGACCGCGCGCTGAGGTTGTCCGGCCTGATCGCCGGCTCGCGGCCGCGCGTCGGCGATTACAAGGATGCCGCCGACCTTGCCTCCTACGGCGTGACGGTCGTGGATCTCTCCAAGGTCAAAGGCAGCGACAGCTTCAATCATACGAAATTCGCCGACAATCCGGCACTGGTGAAGATGATCGGCCAGCGGCTGCGCGAGGACGATGGTTTCGCCAGCGACCGGGACGTGACCGACCGCATCAGCCTGCTTGGACAGTAGATGCGGCGCCGCGGTTTTCGCCGTGCCTGTTCACCATCGCCGAACCATTGGCCTACTTTGAACTGGACCGCGCCCGTCTCTGGCCTTATCGGAGTATCGAGCGACGTCATGCGTTTGACGTCCCCTTATGCGGGAGCCGACGCGTGGCCTTGCGCTTGAAGAGTCATGGTGTCGTCGCGTTCGCGGTGCTGGTCGCTGGCTGCGCTGGAAATACGCATGATCTGCTCAACAAGACGACGGTCACCGTGCCGGCATCCGATATTGCGGCCGCCCATGAAATATTTGTCGCCACCACCCGCCAGAAAGCGGCGAAGGACCCACGGCAGGTCTTCGACGGCGACCGTTCCCTGACCACCAGCTTTGCGCGGGTCGATGTCACGGTTCCGAAGAGCCATCAGGTCGGCAACATCGAGCGCGCCAAGGGTTCGGCCAACAGCAACCCGGCCAAGGATTTCACAGCCAGGGATGTCACCTTCTACGAAGGCGCGCCGCAATTCGCCAAGGCGGTCGGCGCTGACATCGCCATGCGCGGCGACCGTGCGCTGGTTTTCGTGCATGGCTTCAACAATGGTTTCGACGACGGCATCTACCGGCTGACGCAGATCGCCCACGACACGAAATATCCGGGTACGCCTGTGCTATTCTCGTGGGCGTCGGGCGCCAAGACGACGGGCTATATCTACGACAAGGACAGTTCCACCGCCGCCCGTGACGATCTCGAGGCAACGCTGAGGATGCTCGCCAAGACGCGGGTCAAGAGCATCGACATCATCGCCCATTCGATGGGGACATGGTTGACGATGGAGGCGCTGCGCCAACTCGCCATCACCGGCGACCGCGATCTCGGCGGCAAGCTGGGTTATGTCATCCTTGCCTCACCGGATATCGACGTCGACGTGTTCAAGAAGCAGATGATCCGTTATGGCAAGCCCGACAAGCCGTTCGCCGTGCTGCTTTCAGGCGACGACCGGGCTCTCAAATTGTCCTCGTTCATCTCTGGCGACAAACCGCGCGTCGGCGACTATGGCAATGCCGCCGACCTCGCCTCCTATGGCGTGTCGGTGGTCGACCTGACCAAGACCAAGGGCGGCGACGGCGGCCTCAACCACGCGAAATTCGCCGACAACCCGTTCCTGGTGCAATTGCTCGGCAATAGGCTGCGCACGCCGGCGGGCCTCGCCGCGGATGAGGACCCGGCACAGCTCACCGATATCGGTCAGGGCCTGGGAAAGGTCGTCGGCTCGGCTGCCGAAGTCATCATCACGACGCCGTTCAAGGTGCTGACCATCGCCACCGGCGGGTGAGCAACCAAGAGCGGACGGCTGGTTTCAGACGAATAGATCGACTTTCTGGAACGTCGTTACGTCGATCAGCCCGACGTCGGAAATTCTCAACTCCGGAATTACCACCAGCGCCAGCAGCGAGTGCTGCATGTAGGCGTTGTTCAGGGAACAGCCCATCTTGCGCATTGCCTCGGTCAGTTTCTCAGCCTTGGCAGCGACGATCTCGGCGCGCTCGTCCGACATCAGCCCGGCGATCGGCATTTCGACCAGCGCCAGTTCCTTGCCTCTGGAGAACAGCACGACCCCGCCGCCAACTTCGCCCAGTCGGTTCACGGCCAGCGCCATATCCTGCTTGTTGGTGCCAACGCAGATGATGTGATGGGCGTCATGGGCCACGCTGGAGGCCATGGCGCAGTCGGCCATGTAGCCGAAACCGGAGACGAAGGCATTGGTGACGGCACCCGTGCCCCTGTGCCGCTCGACCAGCGCGATCTGGCAAATGTCGTTGCGGCGATCCATGGCGACCAGCCCATCCTCGACTGGCAGATCGGCCTCCAGCGCGCGCGTGGGTGCCTGGTTCTCGATGACACCGATCACCCGCACCCGCACTTCGTTGGCCCCCTTGGGTGCCGCGATATCGAAATCGCCGGCCTTCAGCTTCTTGCCCAATTTGACGGTGTTCTTCGCCGTCTTCGGATAATCATAGGCCGGGATATCGATGTCGAGCTTGCCGCCCTTGGCCAGCCTGACGCCACGCGCATAGACCTCGTCGATGCTCATCTGGGTGAGATCGGAGACGATCAGCAGGTCGGCCAGCCGCCCGGGCGCGATCGAACCGATCTCACGTTCCAGCTTGAAATGAAGGGCGGTGTTGAGCGTTGCCATCTGGATCGCGGTCACCGGCTTCAGACCTTGGCTGATGGCGTGGCGCACCACCCGGTCCATGTGTCCCTCATGCACCAGCGTGCCGGAATGGCTGTCGTCGGTGCACAGGATGAAGTTGCGCGGATCGATGCCGCTTTCCGTCACCGCCTTGATCTGCGAGGCAACGTCGTACCAGGCAGAGCCCAGCCGCAGCATTGCCTTCATGCCCTGGCGTACGCGGGCGATTGCGTCCTCGGCGCGCGTGCCCTCGTGGTCATCCTCGGGTCCGCCGGCGACATAGCCGTGGAACGGCAGACCAAGATCGCGCGAGGCATAATGCCCGCCAACCGTCTTGCCGGCTTTGACCGTCGCGGCGATCTCGCCCGACATCACCGGATCGTTGGCGGCGACGCCCGGGAAATTCATCACCTCGCCAAGTCCGATGATGTTTTCCCAGCCCATCGCTTCCGCGACATCGGCGACCGTCAGTTCGGCGCCGGCATGTTCGAGCCCAGGCGCCGAGGGCACGCAGGACGGCATCTGCACATGCACGTTTATGGGCATGGCCACGGCCTCGTCATGCATCAGCCGCACGCCCGGCAGGCCCAGCACATTGGCGATCTCGTGCGGATCGATGAACATCGAGGTGGTTCCGTGCGGGATGACGGCGCGGCAGAATTCGGTGACCGTCACCATGCCGCTCTCGACATGCATGTGCGCGTCGCAAAGGCCGGGCACGAGATAGCGTCCGCCCGCGTCGACCACCTTGGTGCCCTGCCCGATCGTGTGGCCGGCATTCGGCCCGCAATAGGCGAAGCGACCGCCTGAGATGGCGATGTCGGTGCCGGCGATGATCTCGCCCGAATGGACGTTCACCCAGCGCCCGTTGCGGATGACGAGATCGGCGGGTTTGCGGCCCATCGCGACATCGACCAGATCGGTCGCCATTTCGGTCCACGGTTTGGGTTTCGTCGCGCGGGCGGGCGGCTTCGTGGCCATCAAAGACTCCTGTTTGCCCGACTGTGCCAAGCCGACGGCGTTTTGGCCAGCGAGGAAGAAAGGATTTGCCTGGAGATTGCCGGATTACTCGGGTTTCAGGTCGACTTCGACCTTGGCGTTGCCGGCTGAAATCCGCTCGGCGATGCGCTCGACCTCGCCCTAATCACCTTTGCAGAAATCCGATTCCGTTTTGCCGCAGATCAGGTTATGTTCCGATCAAGGATATTTGACTCTTCTCGGCGGGTTCGATGCATCGCCTGGTCGCAAGTGCCGGTCTTCTTGCAGTCCTGTCCGTGCCGGCTTTCGCTGCCGACGCGACAGTCGACGTGCCGATGACCGCGCCTGGCTTCGACTGGACCGGCTACTATGCCGGCCTGCAGGCGGGATATGGCTGGGGCCGCTCCGAGATCACCACAACGGAAGGCGCGCCGTTTTCCATCACGCCCGACGTCGACGGCGGATTCGTCGGCGGGCATGTCGCCGGCCTCTGGCAGTTCGATCAGGCCGTGCTGGGCGCCGAGGCGGACCTCAACTATTCCTCGGTCGACGGCACGGCGCAATCGGTCCTGGGAGACACATTCGGCGCCGAAATCAAGTGGTTCGGCTCGGTCAACGCCAAGGCCGGCTTCGCCATGGACCGCCTGCTGGTCTACGGCATCGGCGGCATAGCCTTTGCCGACATCGAGACGTCGCAGACCTCGGGGCCAGGGTTTGACAACACGCGCACAAATGTCGGTTGGACCGTGGGCGCGGGCGTCGACTACGCGCTGACCGACAAGTTCGTCGTCGGCGCGCAATATCGCTATTACGATTTCGGCTCAGAGAACCATGAGGCGCCGGCCCCCTTCAACGACCGCGATCAGAGCGTGAAACTGAACACGGTCGGCATCAATCTCAGCTACAAGTTCTGAACGTGGCCACCGGCGTCGTTGCTGGACAAGCAGCGCGCAGACCTGTCTTGCCGGATGTGGGGGCGGCCGGCGCTCCCAAGTGGGGCCCGTTGCGCAATATTGCGGGAGGCTTGTTGTGAGGATTGAGGGCGGCCATTTTCGTTGCTTTGGAGGCTTTTCGGGGGTTGGGAGCCGCGCTTTTGCGGCGTTTTGCGGATTTCGGGCGCAGCTATGGCGTGATCGCCGCCCATCGTCTCATGTT
>NZ_VFVQ01000029.1:0-58493 GCF_006442195.1 Mesorhizobium sp. B2-3-13 | reverse complement strand
GATCGGCGACAACATAAAGCGCTCGCGTTCGCCGGACCTGCATCGTCTCGCCGGCCGCCTCAGCGGCCTGGACGTCAACTACGACCTCTTCATCCCGCGCGAGATGGGTAAGGACTTCGACGCCTGCCGCGACGCCGGTCTTCGCGGTCTCAACGATCAGGGAGAAGACGGGCCGCCAGCATCTTGCCTTCAGAAACTTGCGACCGGCGTGGAATAGATTCCGCCCATGCTAAGTATATTGTGCATCAGACAAATCGGAAGCTCTGCCGGTGAGATGCCCCACCCCTCCACCTGCTGGACAGCCAGCAGTAAGCTTTTGAGGACTGGGCGGGTTGGCTGCGATCCCAGTCCACAGAGAACAAACGAGACGGAGAACCAGAAAATGTCGCAACAATTCGAAGAATATCGGCCTTCCAAGACGCTCTGGTTCTGGTCAGTGGTAGGCGCGGTGGTCCTCACCATGATCGTCGGATTCACTGCCGGCGGCTGGACCTTGGCAGGGACGGCAGCGGAAATGGCCAAGACCTCAGCCATAAAAGCCAGGGCAGAACTGGCCGCCAATCTGTGTGTCCAAAAGTTTATCACGGCATCCGACGCGAGCCAAAATCTGGCCAAGCTGAAGGAAACGTCTTCCTACCAGAGGGACGGTTTCATTACCGACGGTGGCTGGGTCAAATTCGCCGGAATAAAAAAGGATGCACCGGGCGCCGCTGATCTGTGCGCGGAAAAACTGGTCGCGCTGGACGCGATTCCGACGAGCACCGTGTCTGAGGATCAGACCAAGGGTTGATGCCATACGTCTGCTGGCGAGAACCTCAACGGGCGCATGTCACCCGTAAAACCTGATCTGAGGCCCGTGGTGACTTGAAGTGCGGTGGCCCGAGCCAGACGCTACCTGGACGACGAATCGTGCATCTTCTCTCGGCATTGAAATCAGCTCGCCTCAAAGCGCGGCGGGCTTCTACAAGAGCATAGGACGGCGTCCGGCAATCAACGCTCTCGTTTGTTGCTATGCGAGATTGCCGTTCCACATTCCGTGGCAGATTGCATGAAGTCGACGGCGAATCTCGGCCCGAACGTCCTCAGCAAGGCCGGGCATCACTGGTCTATCTCTCTTGCTCGGTTCATCCTGATAGCTGCATCGCTCGCAGGATCCGCGACGGCGACTGGACTCCGCTCCAAGGCTAATCTTCTCGTTCTGCCTCGCTTTGCCACGCTTAGAGCCTCATCAGCCAACCTTCGTGTCGGGCCTGGCATGGGGTATCAAGTTGAATGGGTCCTTATGCGCCCGGGAATGCCGCTGGAAATCTACCAACAGTATGACAATTGGCGACGGGTCAGAGATTGGGATGGAACTAGCGGATGGATTCATGGAGCGCTCCTGTCAGGCCGCAGGGCGGCCGTTGTCGCGCCCTGGGCCAAGGACAACGTTGCGCTGCGGGACAAACCGTCCACTGGCAGTTCGGTTGTGGCCTGGCTGCAGCCTTGCGTGCGGGTAGAACTGACCCGATGCGACGGACAATGGTGTGCTGTTGGACTGGGCCCCAAATCCGGCTTCATCAGGCAGACCAGTATGTGGGGCGTCTATCCCGGCGAGGTGCTTTGAAGCGACCCGCACGGGTCGAGTGGCTTGCGGACGATCACAGGCAAGCATTCCAGAGGACGGATTGTTGAGCGACCCCTCTTGTGAACAACGTGCTGCCTGTTGCGGGCCCGATCCTTCCACTCACCATTTCGTGAATCGTGGTGACGGCAGTCACGAACTCTCGAAGAGCCGAGAGCGAGATTTTTTCCGGGCGAAGGCCTCGGGGACACTATGGCGCTGCTAAGCTGGAAGGAAATAATGGGCATCAAATCAGTTGGAGCGGGCATCGCATGTTTGCTGGTTTCTACCACTTGGGTGCAGGCTGCCCCAAGACTCCTCTCGCGGCACGGCGCTTGGGGCGTCTATTCTTATCGTGCCGACACGACAAGGTGCTATGTCTTGAGTGTCCCCGTTTCCAAACTGCCGGCCGGTGTCGATCATGGCGAAAATTTTGTAACGGTCTCGCGCACACCGGTCGAGGAACAGCCCGAGGCAATCATGGGGTATCGGCTCAAGCCAGGGTCGAATATCAATGTGGTGATCGCAGACCAGCGCTTCTCAATGTTCACGCAAGATAACAAGGCCTGGCTTCAGAACGCCGGTGAGGATCGGTCAATGATCAGTGCGATGCGAGCCGGAAGCAACATGAAGCTGTTCGCCACGTCCTGGAGGGGCACCCAAACCCAGTACGTATATTCCCTGATGGGATTGAGCGCCGCATTGCAGGCGAGTAGCGCTTGCAAATAGAAATTCCAATGGCCCTGCTTGGTACTGCCAGAGGCCTTGCTGGCTCGACATCGAATAGGAGCGACTGCTCAGTCATCAGGCTCACTCTCACCATCTTGAATGGGAACCCATGAGAGAGATTTTGAGGACTGCTATCGTAATCGCATTGATCGCGGTCGCAGTTGTCCTGCTTTTGCTGGCACCAAGAGGTTTTCGCGCCGGTCCGTCCGATCCGATTGTTAGTTCCGGTCATTCTCGCTTGCGGCTTGCAGACATCAGCCTCGGTTTGCCGGCAGCCTCGGATAGAGCGGCCTGAGCTGGTCTGATCTTCAGCTTGGCGCCACCCATTCACACCCAATGCCAAGCGCGACCCCTTGAAGCTCTCGGGGCGCTAATCTCTTTAGCACCCGCGCCGGCCTCCCGTCCCCGAGAAGGAGATACAGCTGTGATCCGTCGCGGCCTTTGGGCGGGCAAAAAATCCGGCGGCCTTGGAATAGTTTCCGGTGCTGTCCGGTATAGTCCAGGACAGGCAAGCTAGTCGCCCCTCGCCTGTCAGGCCCAGCAGGCCCCTCCTTGGTTGTCCCTTAACTGCTGGGCCTCCCTCGCCGAAAGGATCATCCATTGTCTGGCGCCAGGAATGACACGGCCGGCCACGAAGGAGCGGATTTGCAGCGCTCGGACCTGCGCGCAGCCTTCATGTGGCGAAACGCGCTAAGTGTGCCACTGACGCCAAAAACTGCAGACGGGCTGGCAACTCTGGCGAGCCGGATGAATGTCAGTCGCGATGATCTCATTGAGAGAGCTCTGAGCGAGTGGCTGGAAACACGGTTGATGGATTCAGTCCCAGGCGACGATTTGATCCCATCGACAGGATCGGACCAGCGGTCAAGCAAATTGAAGTCAGTGGGGTTGGAATAGTTTCGGCTCCCGGTCAGTATATGGGCCATGAAGGTGAACTTCGACATCACTCCACACTTGGAGGACCTGTGGCGCTATAGCAGGGTGCTCACAAAAAATGACACCGACGCGGATGATCTGGTGCAGGAGGCGCTTGTTCGGGCACTCGGGTTGTCGCGCACCTACGACGCCTCGCGCCCGCTGATGCCGTGGTTGATCACGATCGTGCGGAACACATTTTTCACCAGCGCTGTCCGAGTTGATGCTGAGCGCCGTCGCTTGGCTGCTTATGCCCAACAATGCGACCCGTTGCTGATGCCATCGCAAGAACACTGCGCGGAGCTTTCCAACGTTCAACGGGCGCTAGAGGGACTACCGCCTGACCAAGCCGAAGTGCTTCATTTGGTCGCCGTCCTAGGCTTCACCTATTCGGATGCTGCCGCGGTGCTTGGGATTCCCGTGGGAACAGTGATGTCTCGTCTGAGCCGCGCCCGGACTGCCCTGAAACACGATATGGAAAAGACGAACGATGCCGCACGAGCTCAATTGAAAATAGTGGGAGGCCGTGATGTGGCCAAGTGACCGAATTTCCGAAGAGGAGATAAACCGGTTTCTTGACGGCGAGCTGTTGCCGTCCCGGAGGTCTGAACTCCAGGCGCGGCTTGCCCGCGAGCCGGAAGCAGCGGCGGAGGTATTCGCGCAAGCACAGCGCATGGAAGCGTTGCGCAATCTACAGCCCCAGCGGCTGTTTCCACCTCGAGCAAGCCTGGACGGGGCCCGGGACTTGGAGAACGCGTTCCGACGAAGGAAAGTATTTGCCGTGTTCAAGTTGCAGCTGGCTGCGGCGGCGCTGGTGTTCTTAGGCTGGTCAGCCAATTCGTTGACCGAGCCGCTTCGCCAAGGCGGTCAAAAGGCGGATGAGACGTTCATTCTCGCCGCGCGGGACGCCTTACGGGTCGCCCAGCTCAATGCCGGCCCTGAGAAGGGCAGCGAGCCGAAGCAGGATAAGATCGAACGGCTGATCGGGGCGGTAAACATAAGCATGCCCGCTCTTCCGACAGTCTGGCGGGTGAAGGACGTTCAGGTTCAACCCTGGAATGGGAAGCAGAGCCTGGTGGTGACGGCGGACACCCCAAGCGTTGGCCGTATTACGCTGGTGGCAGTTCCCATGAACGGCGAAGACGCCGTCCCCCCAACTCCGGCCACTGACGGTCGAGTGCCCACCGTGTACTGGCAGTCGGGTGGCACGGCATATGCGCTGATGGGTTCTGCCACGCCAGATCGCCTGGAGAAGGAAGCAAAGGACATGGAAGTGGCTAGCCGCAGAAATGTCGCCCCCAACGTCAGAGGTTAAGCTGCTGGCCGGCCGTAGCAGCGACGAACGGATGTCTCAGGAGCACGGCGTTGACGGCTTTGGACGCTCGACAGTAGGTGACTGGGAAATTCGAATTTGCGAGCAAAATCGGCTTAGTTTTCGGCGACATGAGCTTGCGCCGACAAGAGGCCTTGCAGATTCAGCGCATCGGTCGGGGCGCGCCAACGAATACGGTTGCCGCGGCGTTGCTGCTCTAAGCCATATCGATCGAGGAAGTGCGAACGCGTGAGGTCGCCGTGTAGTGCTTCAATGCCTTTGATGTAATCTGACGCCTGACAGACGCAGCTAGAGTCGTCAGCCCGTTGGCATACTCACGATCGTTCATCTCGGAAGGGCCGGGCCCTCCGCCCACGCTGCTTTCCGGGCTCGTTTTGTATCTAGCCGTTGTTGAGCGAATTGCTGTCGGTTTTGTTCGGACGACGAGAGCCCGTTTTCTGGAGCCAGGCTTTGAATTTGTCGGCATCGACGCGCACTCTGATAGCGGGAACGCCTGGCGGCGTTGCTCAGCTTCAGACGCTTTGAAACTTCCCGCCAGTCCTCCCAGGTCGGCCGCAGATCACCAATTTCCGAAAGCTCGAGGATAAGTGCGTAATCGCCAGGACTGTAGACCGGAGCGGCCGGCCATTGACTGGTGTCGGTCATCGCCTTGCCTTGCGCCACCCGGCCGACAGTACTTCGGCCTCGCTGCAGAACCAGCGCTCGCCTTTTAAAAGGCTGATCCGCGTCTCCGAGTAATATTCCTGGCCGGGGACATGATAGATGCGCCCGCCGCCATTGTAGCTGATGTTGCCCTTAATGTTGCAGCTCGTGAACTCGGGACCGATCTGGATCGCCAGGCCAATACCGAGCATTGTCAGCAGCGCTAGAACCCCCGCCCACCAAGGTGCGCGGGCCGGCGGCCGCCTATGGCCACATTATTGTCGGCGGTTGTACTCGTTGTCTGCAACATCGTGGTACCGCTTCCCTGCGGGACGACCATTCTGGGCTTTGTGTGGTCGCGAGCCCATTTACTTTGGACTGTTGCAGGCGATGCCGTCGTGATTGGCGTCCAGCCTGTTCGTATCGGGGCCGGAGATGGGCGCATTCGCCGGGACCACCGGATTATTTCCCTTCCCGCCGGCGCAGTCCAGATCCACCGCCGAATAGCCGCGGCGCCGACAGGCGTGGTGCGCCTAAAATGCCTACACCCAAATCGCGGCAGCATTCAGCAGCGCACCGCCTCACATCACCCGACCTGCTCAACGACCAGCGTCCCCGCCTGAAGCGGCTTGATCAAGGATTTGGCGGATACCAAGGGATCAAGCCAGCTCGCCCAATCCTTGCGCTCCAGGATCACGATCTGCCGATCGTGATATGGGGCGATGTCCGGACCGGGTTCCATCGTGAGCATGGTAAACGCCGCCCCGACATCGTCGGTTTCGCGCCAGATCCCGCCGATGCAGAAGATCGGCTCGTCACGCTTGGTGAAGAGCCACTTGTCCTTGCGCTTCTTCCCCTTCTCTGTCGGTTCGGTGAATTCGTAAAAAGCCATCGGCTGGGAGCGAACCGATATGTTGGCCAAAAGGTTGATAGCACGCGTGAGACTAGCGTCGCTAAAACTCGCTCGTTGGTCGGGCTCTGGTGGCACCAACTTCTCGCCAATCGTGGCTGCCAGAGCTCGGCCCATGGGCAGACCCAACTCGGCGCTGGTCCACCCACCACTAATCGCCGTTGGCGAGATCACAGCACTCTCAATCCGCATTGCGAAATGTGCTGGTAAGATAAAGAACTTGCGGCATTGCTACCACGGCCTGCCGCAATTTCCCTAGCCGTCTCAGTGGACATTCTCCCACAGCACACCCGCCTCCTTGGCTGCGAGACGGAACAGCCGCCGGGCCTCTTGCGGGGTCGCTTGATCGGCAAGACAGGCCATGCAGGCGCGGACTGCTTTCTCCCAGTGGGGGCCGCGTTTGTTCCATTTCAGTAATTCGGCAGCGGCGCCCTCAACGTTGGAGCAGTGATACGTGGAGCCCATCTCACCCGTTGTCACAGGGACTGCAGGGCTAAACCATCTGAGTGCCATCGGGGAGGTTCCTCGTAGAGGCTGGTTTCTTCTGCATGGTCCAGCCGTTCAAGGAGTTCTTTGAGTCTATCCGGGATCGTTTCGTCAACGCGGAAGATGGGCAAGGTCGCCGTGTAGTGCTTCAATGCCTTTGAGCTAATCTGACGCCTGACAGACGCAGTTAGAGTCGTCGGCCCGTTGGCATTCTCACGATAGTTCATGTCGGATTTGTCCCACAATATCCGCGGCCCAACACCTGAGCCGGCGAATCGTTCCGAAATTAATCAAAATTGTGGCAAGGACCCCGCCGCGACTGACCAGCGAAGAAGGCCGACTAGGCCAAGAGCCCAATCGACCTCCATCTTCGCGGGGGACTTGGAGGGGACCAGTCCACCCGGTTCGAACCTTCATTAAGCTCTATCTAAAATAGATCGGCAACCTACACCTTTGGATGGCAGCGCTGTCATTCTTCTCGATCCATGTCCCTCACAGTCCGTACCAATTGGCAGCGTTGTCACGGCAGGTCTGCGCAACGACGATCGGCCCTTTGAGTTGAACTTTGGAGACCACGCGACCTCCTCTCTATTCACGCTGATACCATATTCTTGCGTGGAGACTCGATCCTTCGCCAGCTTACCGCCTGCCGCTACTTGAGGCCACCGAAACGTCCGGGCGTGACGGCTCTATGACGTAAGCATGGTCATCCGGGTCGCGCATGGCACGCATTCTTACATCGTTATCCGCAGCGCTCCAAGGCCTGCCAATTTCGTATACAAGACGTGTGCTGGCAATATCATTGGCTTTTCGGCGAAATGCAGGATCGGCAAGCGGGCCCTGGTGGGGCTTGCGATAGCATAGCAACTCCAGATGCGGGGCGGGGCTAACCGGTGTGAGCGCGATGACGTCGACCTCGGCACCTTGTACATCATCGAGGCTTTCCTGCGCCGGCCCGTGGTTGAAGGTGCACGCGGACACGCTAAGGCCGAGGTTCTCGTAGTAAGCAACGCTGACGTGGGTGTCGGAGACCGTTATCGCCGAATGATCGATTCCCAGACAACATTCGTCAGGCGAGATTGTAGACCAACGCGAGTCGGCGGCTCCGGGGAATTTGAGCAATTCGAGCGGATGGCCGTCCGGATCTCGGAATTTGTACGCAGTAACACCACCGGACGACGCGGGCAGACGCTGTGGCCCGCCCCTGGAGATGGGCGTCCACCCCGCCACTGTTGAAAGGCGTTGAAAGGCTTGGCGGATGTCGGTGACGACGATCGCAAAATGCTGGAAGACAAGGTCTGAGGCAGACGATGCGAACGGATACGGTTCGCCCGGTAGCTCGAACTGCAGCAATTCGACGGTCTGATGTCCAAGGCCAAGTGTGATGCGATCCGCGGCACCGCTAACGCCCATCAGCCGCTCGAAGTGAGGGCCGCCGAGGCGATCCTTTGCTATCCGGCGACAGCCGAAGGCTTTTTCGTAGAACCGGGCGGCGCCTTCGGCATCGGCCGTCGTAAGGCTGAAACAGGCGATCCTCTCGACGGACGGCACCTCGGCGGTCATGGCCACGACACCCCGCGGCGATTGAGGAAGATGGCATAAAGCGTGTGAGAGCCGGCGATAAAGAGCCTGTTCCGGAACGGGCCACCGAACGTCAGATTGGAAACGCGGTAAGGGACGAGGATCTTTCCGAGCAGTTTGCCGTCCGGCGCGATGCAGTGAACACCGTCCGCCGCGCTGGACCAAAGGTTGCCGTCTCCGTCGACGCACAGGCCGTCCGCATAGCCGGGTTCGATCTTATGGAAGATTTCGCCGCTACCGAGCTCGCCGTCCGGCGCGACGTTGAAGGCCATGATGTATTGTTTAGGATCGTCGGTGGTCTGATCGCCGGTTTCGGTAACGTAGAGACGACTTTCGTCAGGGGAAAATGCGAGGCCGTTCGGACCGTCGAAATCGGCGGACATGACGGCGATCCGCTTGGTTTGCGGGTCGAACCGATACAGCGCCGGCGGCTGCTCGGAAGGCTGGCGGCCGCCTTCATAGTCGGTCTGAATGCCGTAAAGCGGGTCGGTGAACCAGATCGAGCCATCCGACTTGACGACCACGTCGTTCGGCGCGTTGAGGCGCTTACCGTCGTGCCGATCGACCAGCCGCGTGACCGTGCCGTCCCATTCGGTCCGAAGCAGGCACCGCTTGCGGTGCGAGCAGGAGATCAGGCGGCCCTGTGTGTCGCGCGCCTGCCCGTTGGCGTAGCCCGACGGAGCGCGATAAACGGATACGCCGGCGTCTTCGATCCAGCGCATGGTACGGTCGCGCGGCAGATCCTGGAACAGCAGGCAGTTTGCGTCGCCCATCCACACCAGCCCCTCCACCCAGCGAAAGCCGCCGGCGAGTTCCTCGAGCGGCGCATTTTCGAGGATATAATGGGCAAATCGCCGATCGATGATGTCGAAGCTCTTCATCACACTATCTGAATTGGCAACGCAGGAATGGTGCCGGCGCATCTTCCAATTGAAGGACCATCAACACGGCGGGCGTATCGCCGACCGTACCGGACCGATGTCCGCGCTTGTCTTCGATCTGCCGGCAGTTCTGATCACCGCCGAAAGACAATTCGCCTGGTCCCATTTCGACGCGCTCGCCGTCCATCGACTCGACGAACCAGCGGCCCGAGAGCGGAACGATCCATTGCGGCTTGGGGTTCTCGTGCCACGTGCCGATCCAGCCGACAGGCAGCACTGTGACAAGCGTCGTCATCTGCCCGGTCAGCCGTCTGCCCTGCCATTGCGGATCGGCAGGCGGCTTTATCGACGCCAGGGCGAATTCAGTGAGCGCGCAACGTGTCTGCCGGCTGACCCCGTCGCTGTCCGTCCAAAGATGCCAATAAGAAACTGTTGGGCTTGCTGTCATCCCACGTCTCCATGGGTCATCCGATAGGGATGTGACGAAGCAAGCGGATGGCGCAGGAAATGCTCGACGTCAGTGGTGTTGGAACCGAAGGCGAGGAGAAGAAAGCCGCCGGCAAGTGCGAAGTTCTTGAGAAATTCCCAGAATACGTCCCTGCCGCTGTTGTTGCCCTTCAGCCGAAAGCCGGGCTCGCGCCAGAACTGTTTCCACAACAGCGCCGTGATAAGGCAGTAGCCAGCCAGTATCAAGGCTGCAAGCCGATCGGCGACCCCCCCCAAGATCGCGAGCGACATGCAGACTTCGAGGCAAAATCCGACAGCGACTAAAGCCGCCGCCAGCAGGCGGTTTGGAACCGCCTGCGACGCCTGATCTATCGCCAGCCTGAAGTTCAGAGCTTTGTCCAACGCGCTGAATGGTAGAAACAGAGCTACTAATAAACAGCGCACCGCGAGAGCGATCAGGACGAGCATCGAACAACCTTTTTCGGTCACCGGCCGACCAACTGCGGACGCCCGCACCGTCACGTCGGACAGAGAACCCGATCCCTAGGGCAACGGGCCGCACCACGATGAATATACGTTCAAGCACCCAATTGGTTCGGAACCGCGCATCACAAAATTGTTCCTGAACGAGTACCCCGATGTCACGGAAACGAGCGGACCTTTTGCACTTTCGAGGCGTTCATTAGCGTCCGCGCAGTTTTCAGGGTCTGCGATTGCCGTCCGGTCCGAAAGTCCGCCATGCCCGAATTCAAGCCATTAGCCAGGCAAAAAGCCATCGTAACGGGGGCCAACTCCGGTATCGGCGAGAGCGTCGCCATCGCCCTCGGAAATGCGGGCGCCGATGTGGTGGTGAACTATGTCGAAGGCGACGATGCCGCGAACGCCGTCGCGGATCGAATTCGTCGGAGCGGCAGCAAGGCTATCGCGCACAAGGCTGATGTGTCGGCGGAGAACCAGGTCGAGGAAATGTTCGAGCGCGCCAAGCGCGAATTCGGCACCATCGACATTCTCGTCGCCAATGCGGGCCTGCAACGCGATTGCGCCTTTGCCGAGATGACGCTGGAAAAGTGGAACAAGGTCCTCGGTGTCAATCTGACCGGACAATTTCTCTGCGCCCGGGCGGCGACGCGCGAATTCCTGCGCCGCGGGGTCGTTTCGTCCGTTTCGCGCGCGGCCGGCAAGATCATCTGCATGAGTTCTGTGCATCAGGAGATACCGTGGGCCGGCCATGCCAATTACGCCAGCTCGAAAGGCGGCATCAAACTGCTGATGGAAAGTATGGCCCAGGAGCTTGCACCCAAACGCGTACGCGTCAACGCCATTGCGCCGGGCGCGATACGGACACCCATCAACACGTCTGCATGGGACACGCCCGAAGCCCTGAAGAGCCTGCTGACGCTGATCCCCTACGGGCGGATCGGGCTGCCGGAAGACATCGCACGGGCGGCGGTCTGGCTGTCATCCGACGAGTCCGACTACGTCGTCGGCACCACGCTCTTCGTCGATGGCGGCATGACCCTCTTTCCGGGCTTTTCGACCAACGGTTAAACGGCGATGACAGAACATTTTGACGTCATCGTCATCGGTAGCGGTCCCGGCGGGGCATCGGTCGCGCATCGTCTGGCGCCGACCGGGAAGCGCATCTTGCTCATCGAGCGCGGCGGCTATCTGCCGCGCTCGCGGGCCAACTGGGATGCGCGGACGGTTTTCGTGGATGCCGCCTATCAAGCGGACGACATCTGGTATGACAAGGACGGCAGGAGTTTTCGCCCCGGCCTGCACTACTATGTTGGCGGCAATTCGAAGGTTTATGGCGCAGCGCTCTTTCGAATGCGCGAACGCGATTTCGGCGAGCTCCGCCACAAGGACGGCATATCTCCCGCCTGGCCACTGGGATATGAGGCGTTCGAACCCTATTACGCCGAAGCCGAACGGCTCTTTCACGTTCACGGCCAACGCGGTGAAGACCCGACCGAACCGCCGTCGAGCGGCCCGTTTCCCTATCGGCCCGTTTCACACGAGCCGCGCATCCAAGCGCTGCACGACGCTTTAGCCGCCGGCGGATTGCGACCGTTTCATTTGCCGTTTGGCATCCTTCTCGATGAGGAGGATGGCAAGGTCACGCCGACCAGCACGTGCATTCGCTGCGATGCGTTTGACGGATTTCCCTGTCTCTTGAACGGCAAAGCGGACGCGCAGGTCGCATGCGTCGATCCGGCGCTCAAGTGGCACCCCAATCTGATGCTGCTCACCAATGCCTACGTCTCCAGGCTCGGAACGGACGCGACTGGCAGGAAGATCAATGACGTGGCGGTGGCTCGCTACGGCGAGCTAGAGCATTATACGGCCGACATTGTGGTGGTCGCTTGCGGCGCGCTATCTTCGGCGCTGCTTCTGCTGCGCTCCGCGAACGACAAGCACCCCAACGGCCTGGCCAACGGCTCCGGCCAGGTCGGTCGCAACTACATGCGGCACAACCAGTCCGTGCTGATGGCTCTGATGCTTGAGCCGAACGAAACCATTTTCCAAAAGACTCTCGCCGTCTCCGATTTCTACTTCGAGTCAGAGGATGACTGGGGCTACCCGCTCGGCCTGATCCAGATGTGCGCGACATCGCATGGTGCCCAAATCAGGGGCGAAGTACTGCCGCAGTGGCTGGAGTGGATGCCGAAGATGCCGTTCGACGAAATGGCGCGGCATTCGATGGATTTCTGGCTGTCGAGCGAGGATCTTCCGCGCCCGGAGAACCACATTCACTACGATGGCGGGCGAGTGGTGCTGGACGTTGCCGACGGCGACCTGGAAGCCCATCGCCGGCTCCGGCACAAGCTCAAGCAAATCTTGGGCAGGACCGGGGCGCATCCGCTGCTGTTGGAACGCAAGCTCTATCTCAGCCAGGACATCCCGATCGCGGGAACCGCGCACCAGGCCGGCACCGCGCGCTTCGGCACTGATCCTGCGGCGTCGGTCCTCGATGTCGACTGCAAGGCGCATGAGCTCGACAATCTCTACATTGCTGATGCGAGCTTCTTTCCGTCGATCGCCGCAGTGAACCCCACACTGACCATCATCGCCAACGCCCTTCGCGTCGCAGACCTTATCAAGGAGCGGCTCCCATGACCGCTATGTTCTCGAGCGACCTGAACGGGCCAGCGACCAATTTTCCGCACTTCTGGGAGCACACCGTAGGCAGCGGCCATGCTACGCTTGCGCTGCGCGCCGACTGGCGAACTCAGTTGAAGCAAACGCATGACGAGCTGGGCATGCGGCATGTCCGCTTCCACGGTATTTTGTGCGACGGCATGGGGACGCTCGTCGCCGAAGGCGACACCTTCTTCTATTCGTTTTTCAACGCCGACCAGATTTTCGACTTTCTTCTTTCCAATGGCATGAGACCCTTTGTCGAACTGAGCTTTATGCCATCCGCTCTGGCATCGGGCGATCAAACCGTTTTCCATTATCGTGCCAATGTCACGCCACCAAAGGATCACGCGCAATGGGCGGTGCTGATCCGAAAGTTAGTGAGCCACTGGGTGGACCGCTACGGCCTGGACGAGGTGCGGCAGTGGTTCTTCGAGGTCTGGAATGAACCGAACCTCACTGCGTTCGGCAGCGGAAAGCAGAGCGACTACTTCGAGCTGTATCGCTACACCGTCCAAGCGATCAAAGGCGTCGACAAGATGCTCAAGGTCGGCGGGCCTGCGACGGCCGATAATGCCTGGATCGAGGATTTTCTGACTTATTGCCGGACCAGCAATCTTCCAGCCGATTTCGTCAGCACCCATCACTACCCGACCGATGACTTCGGCAAACCGGGCGACGACACCGAGGCACAGCTCGCCGCGAGCAGGCGCAGCGCCTTGCGCGATGAAGCGCGTATCGCACGCAAGCAAGCGGGCGACCTGCCCCTTTACTATACGGAATGGTGCACATCGTCCAACCCGCGCGATCCCATGCACGATGATGCCTATGCCGCGGCATTCATCGTCAAGACGGTTATGGAAGCGAGAGGGCTGGTGCAGGGGTATAGTTACTGGACGTTCTCAGACGTTTTCGAGGAGAACTACTTACCTTCGGTCCCCTTCCAGGGAGGGTTCGGACTGCTCAACATTCACGGGATCGCCAAGCCCGCCTATCGCGCATTCCAACTGCTGCACGAACTGGGCACGCAGTTGCTGCCGGTCGAGGGAAGCCATGAAACCGTCGATGCTTGGCACGTGCGCGGCGACCGTGGCTCCACCGTGGTGCTGACGAACTTTGGACTGCCGCGCCACCCGATTGAAACGGAGCAGGTTCTCTTCGCGCTTGAATCTGCGCCGTCCGCGATGGTCGCCTCGGTTCAGCGCATCGACATCGAACACGCCAACGCAAAGCGCCGCTGGGAACAATTGGGCAAGCCGAAATATTTGGATGCGGCGACCGTCGATGAACTCAAGAGACTGTCAGAGCTCCACGCCGAGCCGGTTGAGATCAAGAGCGACGCCAACACGGCGCGCTTCGAGATTTCGATGCCGCCGCAAGCGGTCGCCGCAGTGACGATTGGTCTTCCACCCAGGCTGGTTGAATGAAGGCCGCCCCGGACCAGACGACGCTCGGCGACGACCTGCTGGCGGCGCTCCAGCGCAAGTCATTCGCCTATTTCCTCTACGAAGCAAATGAGGCGAACGGGCTGGTTGCCGACAGATCGAGAGCAGGCTCCCCCGCCAGCATCGCGGCGGTCGGCCTTGCGCTCACGGCATATGCGGTCGGCGTGGCGCGGGGCTTCATGACACGCGCGCAGGCGTGCGCCAGGACGCTGACCACACTGCGCTTCTTCTGGACGAGCAAGCAAGGAACCGGAGCGGATGCCACCGGACACAAGGGGTTCTATTATCATTTCCTGGACATGGAGACGGGGCGGCGCGTCTGGCGCTGCGAACTGTCCACAATAGACACGGCGCTTCTGATCGCCGGCATCCTAACGGTAGGCGCGTATTTCCGGGAGAACTCCAAGGATGAAAATGAAATCCGCACCCTGTCTGAGGCGCTTTACAAGCGCGTCGACTGGAATTGGGCTCGCAATGGCGGCGCCACCGTGACGCATGGCTGGACACCGGAAAAGGGCTTCATCGGCTACCGGTGGGAAGGGTACGACGAAGCCTTGATCCTCTATGTACTCGGTATCGGCTCGCCGACGCATTCCCTGCCGCCAGAAAGCTACCAGGCGTGGCTGTCGACTTACCGCTGGAAGAACATCTACGGCCACGAGTTGGCCTATGCAGGTCCGCTTTTCATCCATCAGTTGTCCCATGTCTGGCTCGACTTCCGCGGCATTCGCGACAGCTTCATGCGCGATCACAACAGCGATTACTTCGAGAACAGCCGGAAGGCGACTTATGTTCAACGCGAATACGCGTCCCGCAATGCGATGGAATTTGCCGGCTATCACGAGAACAGCTGGGGCGTGACTGCCAGCGACGGGCCAGGATGGCAGACGCGACGGATCGGGGGTATCGAGCGGCGGTTCTACGGCTATCGTGCTCGTGGCGTGCCGTTCGGACCCGACGATGGCACTCTGTCGCCTTGGGCAGTCGCGGCATCACTTCCTTTCGCTCCGGAAATCGTCCTGCCCGCGCTGCGCAATTTTCACGATATAAAGCTCCACCTTAACAATCCCTACGGCTTCAAGGCGAGTTTCAACCCGACGCTTGCGGCAGATAACGGAGATCCGACCGGTTGGGTGGCCCCAGACCATCTTGGGCTGAACCAAGGGCCCATCGTGCTGATGGTGGAGAACCACCGATCCGCTTTTCTTTGGCAGCTGATGCGCGGCTGCAAACATGTGGTTCGGGGCCTGCGCGCAGCCGACTTTCGTGGCGGATGGCTCTAAGGCTGTCTGCCAGCAGGTCGACCATCGGAGAGTTAATGAGACCGTGACTCAGCCGCTGCTCAATGAGCTAGTGCCCGACTTTGTCCACAAGCACCCCAATTCGGGCGGAGGCGCGACCCAGAAAATTGCTTCCGGTGCGCAGCCGTTTGCTTGCGAAGCGCCGAAAGGCCTCGAGACAGGCCTCTTCGAAGGTCTCGCACCATTCATCCGCGCCGTCATAGCCGAAGGTCGGCCTGCTATAGCGACGCTTCTCATGTCGCTCTTGGTGGGTCCGGATCGAAGCAACGGACGGCAGCCCGGCGCAACGAAAGTCCAGCGTTGGACCGACGGTCCGCTGGCCCAAGAAGCAATTCTTCATCTGGCGGGCGCCGATGTGGACTGAAGTCTCGGGGACGCATCGTGGGGACATTCACGATTGAATCACTCAGAGGACCGCAAAGCGTGCGTCATCAGGAGGAAGGCGACAGTCGCCTTGGGCAGCCCGACGCATGTCAGAAAATTCGCGGACTGCACGAAGCATGCATAAAACTGGGCGGCAACTAGTAACCGGCCCGGAAAGCGGCGAGAACATGGACCGATTGGCCGCCATGAAGAATATGCATGGACGTCTTTCCGTTTGAAAATTTTGCTATTACAGCAGGAAAAATTTCATCCTGGGAATTGAATGACGAAAAGGCCCTATGTGAGCGAGTTGCGCGCAGCTGCGGCGGCGCAGAAGCGCGATCACGTGGTCGAAGCGGCTCAGCGCCAGCTGAGGGAGGCAGGCATTGCCGGTTTTTCGCTGGACTCGGTGGCGAAAGCGGCAGGTGTTACGCGGCTCACCGTCTACAATCACTTCGGTTCCCGGAGAGGCTTACTCGAGGCCGCGTTCGACGAGATCGCACAGCGGGGTGGTTTGTCGCGTCTGAGCGTCGCCACCGGTAATCCGGATGGCCGTAAGGGCGTCGAGCAGCTCGTCGACATCTTTTGCGCTTTCTGGGGCAGTGATCCCGCTTTGGCGTCCCTCCACGCCGCAATGGCCATTGACGACGAGTTCGCGCAGGCGTTGCTCGAGAGAAACGAGCGTCGCCGAGGTAATTTGTCCACCTTGGTAGACCGCATCTTGGACGGGGGTACCGCCAAAACGGCGCGCGCCGAAGCGATCGACCTGATGTTCGGCCTAACGAGTTGCGCGATGTACGAGCATCTCATCAAGGGAAGGTCGAGCAGGGCAGTGGCGACGATTATCAAGAGGGCCTGCAACAACGCCATCGACCGGCTATTAGGCGCGGCTTGATCCGAGCCCAACCGGCCCGGTTCTCAACCCGCAGGTACCGGGCCGCAGCACATTGCTCGGTCGGGCTAAGGGCCTGCGGCAGCCTTGCTCGAATATGTCAGCCCTATTAGGGCCGCTATGCAGCGGGGCCGCCGGTGCGTGATTGTTGAAGACGCTGTCCTCGGAGCGGCGCGGCATCAAGAGATCGGCGTGTATAGCGGGGAGTGGGTTCGAGATCAGAAATAGCGGCGCCCTGGAAACAGGCTCGGGATCTGCCGATGTTCGGAGGCGCGTGAGCCCGATGGTAGGCAGGACTCGGGCACGGCAGAGCGAGTTACTTCCGAACAGCTATTGCGACGCTTGGTGCTGTACGAACTCGCACGGTGGCTGATAGCCGGCGCACTGCTGCCGTACGCACGGGCCGTCGAACGTTTCCCGCTGCCCGAGCGTTTTCTCAGAGCCATCTCGAGACACTATCGCTGAACTAGGCAGCGCCTGACGTCCATCCACCGCCCGAGCATCTTTAGACTCAATTTAACATAGTGTATACCTGAATTCGCGGCTGGTCGGATCTCGCTTGAATTGCGGATTTTCATCGTCCTGCTAGCGGCCGATGTCGAGCGCGCCACTCTGCCACGACCGCGGCAGGCTGAGCGCGCGGCGGCGCGACGCCTCACATCGACATCAATGGTTCTTCACCTGGAGATGAGCACCCAGCCAATCGATTGCTTCGGCGACGCGGGAGATCGGCCCGACCTTCGCGACATAAGCGTCAGGCCGAATCAGGACGAAAGATTTCTCCAAGTCCTGGTGCTCGTCGCAGTGCACAGACCGTGCGCAGATCAGTTGGGCAATCTGCTTGGGAACAAGCGCTGCGATGCTCGCACCCAAGCTGCTCACGTCGCTGTACGAAACCAGAAGGAGCTTGAAATGCGCTCCATCCAGCAGCGAATAGAGCGGCCTGGTTCCCTCACCTTCCAATTCGACCTCGGCATCCGGCATCCGGTCCCCGGCCGCCAATCCTTCCAGGAGGCGCCCGCGCCGATAATTGATGCCGATCTGACTTATTGTTTTGCGTGCGACGCTTTGTACCAAGCGGGTGCGAGCGAGCGGCGGTACGATTAAATTGCGGGCATACGGCAACGGCGGCGCTCGAAGCGACACCATTTTGGTGAGGATTTCCGTTTTGCGCAGAACGCCTTGCTCCACAGGATACCGCTCCGACTGGTAGGTATCGAGCAATTCAGGCGCGGCGTCGCCCCGCAGAACGAACGCCAGCTTCCAGGCAAGGTTCAAGGCGTCCTGTATGCCTGTGTTCATGCCCTGCGCGCCGGCCGGGCTGTGGATGTGCGCCGCATCACCGGCAAGGAATATGCGCCCTGGTCGCAGTCTCGTCGCCAGGCGACTGTTCACTTGGAAGAAAGACGACCATCGCAGATTGGACAAGGTCACCTCGACCGCCGTGCGCTGTGCCGCAATCTCCTGGAGCTGCGACAGCGTAGGGCCGGTGGCAGAGGCAGTGGGCTCTTTGGGCGTTTCTGCGATCAGCCGATGCCCGCTGCGCATAGGAAAAATTGCCATCAAACCTTCTGGCGACGTAAAGATATGGAATTGATCGTTTGGCAGCTGCCATCGCACGTCGAGGTCTGCCAGCATGAATTTCTGGCGCAGCGTTTTCCCGGAAAAGCCGAGATCTAGACCATGCCGCGTAACACTATGCGCACCATCGCACCCCACCATATAGGCGTAGCGGCTGGCCACTGGTCCGGCCCCGCTCTGAGAGAGCTGCACATCGACGCCCTCGTCGTCCTGCTTGAACGACAGCAACGCGACGTCTCGTTCGATCTGCACTCCCTTTCGAACAATCGCCTCCGTCAGGAGGCGCTCTGTTTCCGTCTGCTCGAGCAGGAGAACGAAGGGATAGCGGCTTTCCAGACAGCTAAGATCGAGATGAACGAGTTGGCGCGACTGTGCGTAGATATTGCCGGCACGTGCGCGAAGACCGAGTGAGACGAAGGTTTCAGCCAAGCCGAACAGGTCGAGGAGTTCTAAGGTGCGGGCCTGAATACCTATGGCTCGTGAGGTGGTCGAAGGGGCGGCCTTGCTGTCGACCAAGCGGACCGGAACTCCTGCCGTTGCAAGGCCGAGCGCCAAGGCGAGCCCCGTAGGGCCCGCTCCTACGACCAGCACCGTCGATCGTGGGCTCAATAACGCGGGCATTGCGGCCTTTCCTGATTCATGACCCTCCGCACGTCAGGTCACGCCGTGACGGGCGCAGGAGCCGTTTGCGATCCCGCTCATTTCAAAATCACGACCTTCAGCACGATGCGGGGCCATGCGGCTTTTACAGGCGTCAAACTATTACACTATACATATGGTATATCCAAATGCTCGCAAGCGTCTGATCACAACTCCCGCTGCCGTGACATCCCTCGCCGCCTTCGGATGTCAATATATGTTGTTGCCGCTGGGTGCTCTGGTCCTGCGTTGTCTGAGCTCGCCATCGGCTTCCTGTGGGGCTGCGCTCGGCGGCAGATGAAGTCCGCTTTAGGGACGTCGCCGAGACACCCTGACCGGCCGACATGGTGCGCAATCCTACCGGGCCGTTTCTGACGGGAACGGATCCGGAGGGTGGCAGCACGAACTTTGCTCTTGGGCTTCTCGGTCGGTGTGGGAATGCGCATAGTCACGCTATAGCGGGTTTATTTCAATCCCGGCGCCGCTCGTATTTGCACGGTGGCTAATATTGAGCCATGATCCGTTCTGCCGGGAGGAACTCCGGCATGGGCCGGTTGCCGGCCCCCAAGCCAAGCACACCCCCGGCAACCGGGCCGCCCGTCTATTAGCAACAGCTTGACGTAGCCACCCGCTGCGCGGAATCATCGTATGGCCAAGGGCAGCATCAAGGTTGGCGAGGAGGTCGCCATCACCGCGACGATGCGCAGGCGAGTGACTGAGGATCGGGTGAACGCCTTAATCCGATCAAGCAACCAGACACATTCCATCGTGGATCGAATATCGAAGTTGCCGAGGAAAGCCGATCTAGGTCTAGTTCCGCCGCGTCGATGACGACACGGTGACCTCTCGCCTGATGCGGTGCGGCTGGAGCGAAGTATGTGCGGCCGAAGCGTAAGACGCCGCTGGGCCAACGAGCCGACGTGAGCATTTGGAGCAAAAGGATTGCAGGTTCGCAGTAGGCGCCTGGCCTGGGACTGCGGTATGGCTGAATTTTTTTATCCGAACGTTTCGTCCGTTAGCAACGAGGCATATATTATCAGCCAGCCGGCGGCCCGTCCCCCGCCCCCGCCGGTTAGGCCCGGCACGTTCCTGGTCCCCACCAAAGATGCCGGGCCGCTTTGCTGCCCACGCCGATGAAGCCGCGTCCGGCTCTCCGCTATGCGCGTCGAAAACGGAATTACGCCGCGCTCAAAATTGGGAACGGAAATGGGCCAAGTTTGGAACTTTTCATGACGCAGGCCCCAAAAGCCCGTTGCCCGATAAAGCCGACTCGAACTGGCCAAAACAAGCACGTTCCTTGCCCGCCTGGAGTTCTCGCGATTTGAAACAAAGGTACCGTTCGTCGCTCCTTCGGAAGACGCCGCCAGTCAGGCCGGCGACTAGCCCCCTCAGTCGCCGTGCCGTAGTATTTCTTCCGGGGTGGCTGACGCCTGCTTGCTAACGATCCAATCCATAGGGCAGCTTCGACGCGCTCGCACCCGGTGAACTCGTGGACATCCGAGCGAGAGCGCGGGGACACTTTGGCGCCCTCGTCCCAGACCAATCTGAGACGTTGCATCCGCACCTACATCGAGAGGCTTGTGGGGTTTGCCCGAACTTTGTTGGGGAACACATCCGGGACGCCGAAGTTCCCGATGCAATGCAGATGCAAAATGGAATGCCCAAACCTGGGACCAAACGCGAGGCGCTGACATGCCGTGTACCAGTGATGATGCCAACCTTGGGCCCGCTACTCGCAGGTATCATCATCATCGTCGCGAGCTTGCCCTTCGGCATTTGGGCCGCAGGAGGACATCGTTTCATGAAAACGCCTGTGGGCGACTACGTGATCGCATGGGCATTGCCCAAGCCAGGCGAGGTGGAAGCCACGCAGTGATGATCCAGGCCCGGCGCGACGAGTCTCGAGCGATCTGCATAAGCAAGCGGAGGCAGACCGCGCCGGCCGCTTTCCCCGAGGGTGTTAGCGCATGCGGCGACTACAGCAGAAGTGGGGTCATTCAGCTCATTGCCCGAGACGCTTCAGCAATGCCAAGCCACCGCGTTGGACTTCTCGGCAGCATTCCCGCTGTGTCAACAACGGCTTGCCGTCTCCGGTTCTTCGTTGATGCAAGCCACCAGAGGGATGTTCCGCGAACCCACAGCCCGGTCTCGGGCCTGAGAAAGCCACAGCTGTCTGTACTCCTGGGAGATACCTTTCATTACAGAGCGCGCGGCGCCGGTGATTTCGTAAGCCCCGCAAAGGCCGCACTGGAATTCGCACAATTGCGGAAGGAGATCGGCTTCGAGTGCCGTTCCCGCGCAGACCGGGCAAATAGACGAGTAATATCTTCTGCTTCCGAGCACCGTATCCATGGTCAAGCTGCCCATCTGTTCACTACATGCGGACCGGCCCAGCGGCCAGGGAACAGCCGCTGGGCCTGATAGGAGCGCGCTCCTCCCAAAACGCGAAGCGCTGAGCTACCGAAGACTTAGCCCGCGCTGCCACTCCTTGCGGCCGCCGATGGCCCTCGAGGCACATCGAAACTTACTCGCACCCCATCTACTGAGCATGTCGGGAAACTATTCCATCCTGAAAGCCTGTTCGGGAATGTGCCGCGGCGGGCACTTACCTTGCTCGCGTTTGAAAGTGAGCTGAAGCGGCTTGATCGGGCAGCTTGAACATGCCGATGCGCAAGTCAGGCTCCCGTCAATCCACAGCGGCCGGCCACGGATAGTCGGGCAGTTCGAGCGAATCGGCAATTTCCCTGCTGACCGCCAGACGCGCCAGGCCGGGGATTGCAAATATTCTTATCACCAGATTCCTGAACCACAGGCCCACCTGCGTCTTGGGAGCAAGGGCTGTAGCAAACCGCTCGGCGCCCTGCTGTTTTCTCCCGATATAGTCGCGCAGGTATGCTTCGTATTTGGGGAAGGCTTCCTCATGACGTCCCTCAGCCCTCAACAGCTCGCCCGCCAGCACGTAGGCGGAAATCATGGCCAGGGCAGACCCTTGTCCCGCCAAAAGAGACACGCAAAACGCGGCGTCGCCGGTCAGGGCAATGCGGCCGTTCGTCCACCTGTTCATCCTGATCTGGCTGACGCTGTCGAAGTAGAGTTCGGTGGTTTTATCCAGCTCCTCCAGAATGCGAGGGCATTCCCACTTTGCATCGCGATAACGTTGTCGAAGCATGGCCTTTTGTGCGTGAAGCCCAACGGGAGTGGGGTCATCCTGCGAGGTAAAGACGAACAGAAACAGGCTGCGGTTGTCGCGAAGCGTAAAGCGTCCGACCAATTGCCCGGGTCGGCCGTACATCACATACGCGTCCTCCTCGCGGGGACGATAATCGTGCGTCTCGAAGGCGGCGACCGCATAGCCGAGTTTCTTCTCGAACTCGTGTTCGGAGCCGAAGGCAAGCCGACGAACGGCCGAATGCAATCCGTCGGCGCCGATCACCAGATCGAACTGGCGCTCGCCGCCCCGTTCGAGCCGAGCGCCCACACCATTTGCCAGTTCCTGAAGCGCGAGGATCTCCTCGTCAAAAATAACTTCGGTCGTGCGGCTGATCTTTTCGAACAGCAATCGCGACAGGTCACTGCGCCCGAGGGTCACATAACGGCCATCAGTCACCTCGCTGAAGACTCTGGTGCCAAAACCCGTAATCCGGCTGCCGTGATCATTGACGATGCGCACCTCGCGCACATGGTAGCCAACGCGCTCTATATCCGCGCCAAGCCCCATGCGTTCGGCGATGCTGTATCCGAGGCCCCAGAAATCGATAACATATCCGCCGGTGCGCAGAGTTGGCGCTCGTTCAATCAAGGTTGGCTGGAATCCGGCTGCATTGAGCCAAAAGGCCAGCGCTGGCCCAGCAATTCCGCCACCGGAGATCAGTACGGTACGGGTGGTCATGATCGGAAGCTAGAGGCTGTTGCATCCTGGACAAGAGGATCAATCCACCTCAGCGGTTTCGCTCGGTGACCGACCAGGCAGGAGCACTACCGAGTCCGGACCAGTTTCGAGCCAGAACAAAGCACAGTGAGAGCTGTGTCCTTGCTTGAGCCGACCGGATTGTAGCTTATCCCTCGATGTGGACGGCGAGATCGCCGCTGACCCGCAGGACCTTCGCCGTAACTGCATCGGCGGTCCTCGTGAATTGCAGATCGACGCTCTCTCCACCGACGCGCAAGCCATGCAGCTCGATGCGGCTCACAAAAGTGGGAAGGCGCGGTCGTATGATCCGCAAAGTACGGGACAATGCCTCCGGCTGCAGCCCAAGGCAGGTGGTCAGGAGAAATGGTACGGCTCCCGCCGCCCAGGCCTGCGGATGGCAGGCGACGGGATAGTGAACCGGTACCTGAAAATCCTCCCGTCCAAACCCTGCAATTGCTTCGGGAAGCCTTTGATGCCGAAAATGCATCGCCGCCTCTGCAATGGCGGTGAAGACCCGCAACGACGCCGTGTCCTCGCCATACTGCCGGCATCCGGCCGCCAGTAAGGCATTGTCGTGCGGCCAGACGGTTCCGAGGTGATAACCAACTGGATTGTAGCGCCGCTCTCTGGTCGACAGGGTACGCACGCCCCAGCCCCCGAACATATCGTCCTCCATCAGTCGTGCGACCGATCTTTGGGCCTTGTCCGGGTCTGCGATGCCGGTCCACAGCGCATGTCCGGGATTCGAGGACACCACCGCAACTTGATGCCCTCCTTTTTCGAGCGCGAGCACGAACAAACCAAGATCCTCGTTCCAGAAGTCGTGATTGAAGCTGGTCCGCAACAAGTCGGCTTCGCTTCGAAGCTGCCTGGCGCGATCGATCTCTCCCTCGCGCTCGCAGAGGTCGGCCATCGCGCGTTTAGCGGCAAAAACGTAGCCCTGCACCTCCACCAAGGCTATCGGCGGCTGCGCGATACTGCCGTTCGCGCGCACGATAGCATCCCCGGAATCTTTCCAGCCCTGGTTGACCAGACCCTTTCGCGAAGCGCTCCGATACGCCACGTAGCCGTTGCTGTCCGACGCATCGGCAATCCACGCCAATGCGCGATCCACGGGATCTCGTAGCTCCCGGAACAGTTCAAGGTCTGCTGTCCATGCCACATATCGGCCCAACAGCAGAAGGAACAGCGGGGTCGCATCCACGCTGCCGTAGAAGCGGGCATGGGGAATGTCACCCGCTCTGGCCAATTCCCCGACGCGCAGCTCATGAAGAATTTTGCCTGGTTGTTCGTCACGCCAACGGTCCACGCGCTGCCCTTGGTAGCTAGCAAGGAGGCGCAGAGTCTGGGCGGCGATGTGCGGCTGAAAGGCGAGCATTTCGAGAGCCACGATCAGGCTGTCGCGGCCAAACAAAGCCACGAACCAAGGCACTCCGGCGGCAAAATACTCGTCACGCCCCAGCCGCGACCGCAAAATTCCCAGGTCGCGCAGCGAGCGATCAACGATGTTGTTCAAAAGCAAGCTGTCGCTGATGAAGTTTGTATGTTGCTCCAGGCGCTGCTTGGACCCATTTCGCGGGTTTGCAAGGCCCATCTGCCTTGCTCCATTCGGCTGCTCCTCGGGATCATTGTGTCCGGGCTTCTCGCAGGTTTCGGTCAGCTCGATTCCAACCGAAATGGTCCGGGTGTCCCCTGGGGAGATCCTGATCCTGAACTCGGCGGTGGTGTCATGGCTGGCGTGAGGTGGCGGGGAGAAGGCGATTGCCGTCGTTCTCCGAAAGCCGTCGGCGCCATGATATACGAACTGGAGTTTGCCGCCGCTCCAGCGCGGCGGCTCGGGTTTGCCGCGCGTCTCGCGCACCAACCCGCGCACGTTGAATATGTCTTCGAAACCCGCGCGGAAGCCCAGGGTAAAAGAGAAGTGGTGCGCCTTATGGCCAAAGTTCCGGAATGAGATGGTCTCGCGCACGCGCGTTTGATCGGCATCCAGAACCCGTTCCCAGCGGAGGCCCAACTCTTCCTTGGGGATCAAAGTCCCCTGCCCCACGTGCAAGTCCGGATTGGTGAGTTGAAGAAGCGCGATGTGGCCCTCCTCTGCAGTCGAGGCCAACACGATGGGGGCCACTCCAGCAAGCAACATTTCATAGCCGCCGAGGAACCGACAATCATGGAAATAGAGCCCGAACCCGTGCTCATCACTCAGTGGTATCTGCGCATCCGGGGCGACGACGTAATAGAGGTTGATGTCCTTAGTGGTGATGGCGTCGGCGATGCTGCGTACGATGGCCGGATGGCCTTGCGTGAGCACACGCCGTTCCCGCTCCCGTTTCGCCTTAGGGGCCTGTTGCGCCTTTTCCTGTTCGCGTGACGATTGCGGGACCTGCGGGAGGGTGGCCCTGCCTGGCTTCTTTTTTTCGGCTGGTCTCTGCCGTGTCTTCGTCATCGATGTTCCTCGGCAATCGCGCTGCCGGCGCGCGCTCGTGACTTCTGCCGGGCATCGCTGGGTTCACGATCGAAGCAAATCATCGCCGTTGGCGGATGCCCGAAGTACCGATTGAAGGCCGAGTTGGTCGACGCGGCGAATAAAGCGGACCGCTTGAACGCTGGACCC
Source organism: Mesorhizobium sp. B2-3-13 (assembly GCF_006442195.1). Taxonomy (NCBI): domain Bacteria; kingdom Pseudomonadati; phylum Pseudomonadota; class Alphaproteobacteria; order Hyphomicrobiales; family Phyllobacteriaceae; genus Mesorhizobium; species Mesorhizobium sp. B2-3-13. Next base: position 33,083 of record NZ_VFVQ01000029.1, on the reverse strand, counting down.
AACATGCCTGATCAAAGTCCCAGATAGGCGCGGCGAACTTCGGGATCGTCGATCAGGTCCTTGGCCGCGCCCCGGTGCACGATCTCGCCGGTCTCCATGACATAGCCGCGATCGGCGCCCGACAGCGCCAGATGCACATCCTGCTCGACCAGAAGGATCGTCACACCCTCGTTGCGAATGGTTGCCAGCACCGACATCAACTGTTCGACCACGACTGGCGCCAGGCCAAGGCTCATCTCGTCGATCATCAGTAGGACGGGTGCCGCCATCAGTCCGCGCGCCATGGCGCACATCTGCTGCTCGCCGCCCGACATCGATCCGGCAAGCTGCTTCTTGCGTTCGCCAAGGCGAGGAAAGAGGCCGTACATACGCGCGAGATCGCGTTCCACGACCGCCCTGTCGATACGCCGATAGGCGCCCATCAACAGATTGTCCTCGACGGTCATGCGGTCGAACAGCTGGCGGCCTTCCGGCACCTGCACCAGCCCTGACGCAAACGCTTCGTCCGAAGTCATCGGCACCAGATCCCGGCCGGAGAATTCGATCGTTCCGGTGGCGGCGATCACTCGCGACAAGGCGCGGAGTAATGTCGTCTTGCCGGCACCATTGCCGCCGACCAGGGCGACGATCTCGGCCTTGTGCACTTCAAGCGAAACGTTGCGCAGCACCGGCATGCCGCCATAACCGGCCCCAAGGTCGGTAACTTTCAAGAGCGGCCCATGCCCGTTGTGCGTCACGGCATTCATGCGCGCCTCTTGCCAAGATAGGCCTCTACCACCGTTTTGTCGGAGAGCACCGCATCCGGCGCGCCGTCGGCGATCTTTTCGCCATGGTGCAGCACCAACAGCCGGTCAGAGAGGCTCTTGATCGCCTTGATGACGTGTTCGATCACCAGAATGGAGATGCCTTGATCTCGCACCTTGCGGATGACGTCGATCACCTCCTCGATCTCGACATGGTTCAATCCCGCCATCACTTCGTCGCATAACAGAAGCTTCGGCTCCATGGCGAGCGCCTTGGCGAGTTCCAGCCTTTTGCGTCCTGGACCGCCAAGCTCGTCAGCGCGTTGATCGGCCGATTTGCCAAGTCCGACGAAATCGAGGTAGCCACGGGCCTTTTCGCGTGCACGGTCGAGATCGGCTTCGCCGCCGCCATGGCCGAACAGCGCGCCAACAGCTACATTGTCCAGCACCGACAGGCCGGGGAAGGGGCGCATGATCTGGAAGGTTCGGCCAATGCCAAGGCGCGCGCGTCGATAGGCAGGCAGTCCTGTGATCGATTGCCCGGCGAAAACAACGTCGCCGGAGCTTGGCGCCAGCGTGCCGCTGATCAAGCTGACCAGTGTTGTCTTGCCGGCGCCGTTGGGGCCGATAACGCCGAGGATTTCGCCCTCATCGAGCGTGAAGGAGACATCGTTGACGGCGATCAGCCCCGCGAAACGCCGTGTAATGTGGCTGATTTCCAGAATCGGGCTCATATGCGGTGGACCCGGATGTTTTCAACGAAATAGCCCCATCCCGATTTGCGGAAACGACGCACCACATCTGCCAGCCCACGCGGCATCAGCACCACGGCGACCACAACGACGATACCGAAGAACAGGCCGGCGACGCTGGTGACCTCGCTCGAAAGGAACTCCGAGACCGCAGAAAGGGTGAATGCGCCGACGATGGGCCCGAGGACGGTGCCTGGCCCGCCGAAGACCGCCATGATGATCATCTTCACGTTGAGACTGATATCGAAGGCGCTTTCAGGATCGAGGAAGGTGATCCAATAGGCGTGAATGCCCCCGGCGAGAGCGCTGAAGATGCCGGAGAGGGCGAAGGCCAGCACCTTGTAGAGCGTCGTGTTGACGCCCATCACGGCGGCACCCTCCTCGTTCTCACGGATGGCGATCAGCCCGAAGCCGAAGCGGCTTCGCGTCAGCCAGAAAACCGTCAGGGTCGCCAGCACCAGCAGCCCGAGAGCCAGCTCATAGAATAGCAGGTCGTTGTTGAGCGGCGGCAGCACGAGGCCGATGTTCTGGCCGGCCAGTTCGATATTGGATACAATGGCGATCATGACTTGCGCCAGCGCCAGGGTCGCAATCGCGAAATAATGCCCCTTCAACCTCAGCACCGGAAGGCCGAGCAGAAAGGCAAAGGCGACCGCCAAGGCGACGCCGAATACCAGCCCGGCCGCGAAAGGCAACTGCCACTGCACCATGGCGATGGCGACGCCGTAGCTGCCGAGTCCGTAAAAGACCGAATTGCCGAACGAGGCATAACCGGCATAGCCGCCGATGATGTTCCAGCCTTGCGCCAGAACGCCCAGCAGCAGCGCGTTGATACCGAACTGGACCAGAACGTCGGAGCCGAACCACGGCGCGGCGGCGAGCGCCGCGACCACGACTAACGCGATGGTTATGCGGAGAGCGCTCATGCGGTTTTGCCCAGCAGGCCGCTCGGCCGCGCTATCAGCACGGCAACCAGTACGCCGAAACTTGCCACGTCGGCGAAAGTCGCGCCGATGTAGAGCACCGCCAGTGACTCGATGGTGCCAAGGAACAGCCCTCCGACCAGGACGCCCAATGGGTTGTCCAGTCCGCCGATGATTGCGATGGCGAAGGATTTGGCCGTCAATGCCGCGCCGATATACGGATTGATCTGCGAAACCGTGCCATAAAGCCCGCCGGCAGCACCGGCAAGTCCGATGCCAATGCCGAAGGTCACAGCATAGAGATGACGCGGTTCGACGCCGTAAAGCCTTGCTGCGACGAGGTTCTGCGCGGTAGCGCGTATAGCGCGGCCAAGCTTGGAACGCAGTAGGAAGGCCCACATGGCAAACGTCAGCACGATCGCGACGCCGAACGCCATCAGCCGGGCCTGCGGCAGCACGACCGGACCGAGCGCGATGCTGTTGCCGGCATAGGCCGGGTTGATGGTGCGGAAATCGGCAGAGAAGGCAAGCTGCGCCAGATAGGTCAGCACCACCTCCAGCCCGAAGGTGATGAGCAGCGTGTTGAACATCGGCCCGCGCGTCACCAGGTTGAGCAGCCCCCGCTGCACCGCGTAGCCGAGCGCGAACATGATTATGGCCGTGATCGGCAGGCCCAGGAATGGGTCTATGCCGAGATAGGTGTAGAGATGCCAGGACAAATAGGCCCCAAGCATGATGAAGGCGCCGTGCGCCAGATTAACGATATTGAGCACGCCCCAGACAAGGGCGAGCCCGAGCGCCATGATGGCGTAGAGTCCGCCAAGCAGGATGCCGTTGATCAGGATTTGCGCAAGCAGATCCACGCCGGTCTCCCTAGCTTGCCTCTATAGCCTCAGCGTTTGTCCCAAGCCGGCATCGGGTATTTCGGCTTCTCTACGAAACCCTTGGCGCCATAGATCGCCTTGAGGTCCGTGCCCTGCACCTGGATAACGGTCTGGGGCAAGTCGATCTGGCCGTTATCGGCGAAGGCGATCTTGCCGTAGAGACTGTCGAGGTTGAGTTTGGCCAGCGCATCACGGACCTTGGCGGGATCGATGCCGCCGGCATCCTCGATCGCCTGCGCCAATGCCTCGACGTCGGCCGCACCCGAGGCGGCATGGTAATCGGGATCATAGTGATATTTCGCCTTGTAGGCCTTGGCGAAGGCGGCAGCATCGCCGAACCATTTGTCCTTCAGCTCCGCCGAAGGCAGCCAGGCAGTCATGCCGAAGGCATAGTCGGCGTCCGCACCGAGCGCCTTGCGGAAATCCTCGCTTGGCACGCCGACGGTGAAGGAATAGAGCTTCGGCGCGACGGCCAGGCTTTTTGCCTGGCGCACGAAATTGAGGATTTCGGTTTCGTGGCCGGCGACCAGAACCACCTCCGCGCCATTGCTCTTGATCTGCGACAGCAGCGAGTTGAAGTCACTTGCATTGGAACTGTATTTCTCGTCCATAACGATCGTCAGCCCAGCCTCCTTCAGCAAGGGCCGCGTGCCATCCGCGACCGAGACGTCGAAGGCATCGTCTGCATAGAGCAAAGCGACGGACTTGGGTGCGGGATCGAGCTCCTTAAGCATCTTGACCGTCGATCCGAAATAGTTGCTGGCCGGCGCCAGGGTGCCGAATATGTATTTGAACTTGCGCGAGAAGATCTGGTCCGACGCGCCGCCGCCTTGCACCATGGGAACCTGATATTTCTCCGATACGGCGGAATCGGCCAGCGCGAAATTCGACGCGAACGGCCCGAGCAGCAGCGCGACCTTATCCTGCGAGACCAACTGCGTGTACTGCCGCACGCTCAAATTCACATCGGATTGATTGTCGTAGATTTTCAGCGCCAGCTTGTGCTTCTCGCCGCCCACCGCGACGCCGCCGGCGGCGTTGATCTTGTCGATCGCGAACTCGTAGGCGTCCTTGTAATAGCGGCCTGTATTGGCTGAGGCGCCGGTCAGCTGCACCGATGCGCCAAGCACGATATCGTCCGCGCATGCCGCGCCCGATGAAAATCCGAAGGCCGCGCCGGCCAGCAAGGCGCCGGCCAGATGAAGCATTTTGTTTGACATGATGTTTCCTCCCTAAGCGTCTTTGCCGCGCCACCGGCTATCAGCGGCAGGCTGTCCAATGGAACGGGTCTCCTCAACCAAATCTGTTCGGTCACTGGCTAATCCTTGAAAGCTGGAGTTTGGAGGCTCCAGGGCAAGAGGGGTGCTGCGACATTCGTGCAAGGCAGCGCCCTGGCGGACAGCTCACCGGTACCACATCGTCGGCAACCAAAGCGTCAGTTGCGGGATCACCGAAACCAGCACCAGAACGATCAGCAGCGGGATGAGAAGCGGCAGCACCGCCATGACCGTGCGGTCGAATGACAGCTTGCCGACGCGCGACAGAACGAACAGCACCATGCCGACAGGCGGAGTCAGCAGACCGATCATGAGGTTGAGTACCATGACCACCCCGAACTGGACCGGGTCGATACCGACCTGATTGACCACCGGCATCAGGATCGGCACCAGGATCGAGATCGCGGCGATGGTCTCCATGAAGCAGCCGACGACCAGCAGGATGACGTTGATGATCAGCAGCAGCAGCAGCGGGTTGTCGGTGATCGAGAGCAACCCGGCGGCTACATGTTCCGTCACCCGTGTGGTGGTCAGCACCCAGCCGAACAGGGAGGCGCCGCCGACGATGATGAGCACGCTGGCGGTGGTCTCAATGGTCTCCAGCGTGATGCGGTAGAACTGTCGGAAGGTGAGCGAGCGGTAAAGGAAAATTCCGAGGAACAGCGCCCAGGCACAAGCAGCGACGGCCGCTTCGGTCGGTGTGAAGGCGCCCGTGGTCATGCCACCGATGATGATGACGGGGGTCAGCAATGCGGGAATAGCGCGGATGAAATCACGCCCAAGCGCGCGCCAGCGGAACGACTGGTCGCGACCCAGGCCGTTGCGTCGCGCATACCAACTTACGTAGAGCATCAGTGCGGCTGCTACCACGAGGCCGGGTATGATCCCTGCGGTGAAAAGCTGACCGATCGAAACGTTGGCCATGACGCCGAACACCACCATTGGCAGCGAAGGCGGGATAATCGGTCCGATGGTGGAGGATGCGGCCGTGATGCCGACCGAGAATTCATGGTCGTAGCCGTGGTCGCGCATCGCCTTGATTTCGATGTTGCCGAGCCCTCCGGCGTCGGCCACGGCAGTTCCCGACATGCCGGCAAAGATGATCGAGGCGACGACGTTGACATGCCCGAGCCCGCCGCGCAGCCAGCCCACGGCGGAGGCGGCGAAATCGAAGATGCGGTTCGTGATACCAGCCGTGTTCATGAGATTGCCGGCCAGGATGAAGAATGGCACCGCCAGCAGCGGAAAGGAATCGACGCCGCCGGCCATGCGATGCAGCACCACGAAGTCGGGGATGTTGGACAAGAACACGGTGTAGACAAGAGAGGCGCCGCCCAGGGCAAGGAAGATCGGCGCACCGATCAGCAGCAGGGCGAAAAACGCTAGGAACAGGAGCCACATTTTGTCCGGCCTCAATCGATGATCAGTTCTGTGCGGCTCGGATCAGGACGCCAGCCGCGCCTGGCGCCGGCGAGGAAGCGCCCCGCCGCGCGCCACAGCATCAGGAAACAACCGATGGCGATGCCGCCATAGACGATGCTCATCGGCCATGGAAACACGGTCATGGTCTGGATTTGCATGAGCCGTGTGATCGCGATGGAGAACCAGCACAACAGTCCCACGAAGCCGATCACCAGCACGTCGATGATGAAGTTCAAAACGCGTACGGCCGGTGCGGGGAGAAACATATGCGCCACCTCGACGCTGATGTGGGTGCCGCGCCGCATGGCGATCGCGGCGCCGACAAAGGTGATGATCATCAGGAGATAGCGGGCGATCTCCTCGGTCCAGGCCAGCGAATTGTTGAGCACATAGCGCGTGAAGAACTGTAGGAAGACGATGATCGCCATGCCCCAGAAGATGGCGAAGGCAAGCCAGTCCTCGACATGATGCTCGATTGGAGCATCGGGCTCCTCTTCGGAGACGCGAATGCGCGCCGCGTCGCCCTGGCTGTCTTGCGTCATAGCGGTTTCCCTATTCCTAGCCCGCAGTTGCGGATAGCAGACCGGGAGGCGAGGCCCCCCGGGGCGGGAGGCGACTACTTGAGAGCCTGCAAAGCGTCGTACTGCTCCTTCGTCCACACAGCGCCGGAGTCGGGATCGTTGTGCAGCGGCTGCGCCGCCTTGATGAAGGCCTCGCGATCGACGTCGACGACCGTCTTGCCCATAGCGCGGAACTTGTCGGCGAGCTCGCTTTCCTGGGTGCGGATCTGGTCGGTGCAGCGCGAGGCAGCTTCCTTCAGCACGTCGGTGAAGATTTTCTTGTCCTCCTCACTCATCGCGCTCCAGACATGACCGCCGACGATGGTGACCAGCGATTCGGTGATGTGGCCGGTCAGCATGATGTGGCTCTGCACTTCATAGAACTTCTTGGCCATGATGGTCGGCAGCGGATTTTCCTGGCCATCGACCGTGCCTTGTTGCAGAGCGAGATAGACCTCGGAAAACGCGATCGGCGTGGCGTTGGCGCCGACCGACTTGGTGAACATCTTGAACAGTGGCGCCGGCGGTACGCGCAGCTTCATGCCCTTCATGTCCTCCGGTTCCTTGATCTCCTTGTTGGCGGTGACGTCGCGCTGGCCATAGTAGGTCAGCGAAACGATGTGGTGTCCGGTCTTGTCGTCATAGCCTTTGGCCAGATCCTGGAAGAGCTGTGAATCGCGATAGGCTTTCCAGTGGTTGAAATCACGCAGGATGAACGGGGCATTGGTCATCGACAGCGGACCGTAGATCGAGCCGGCGAAGGCGACGCCAGTGTAGATCATGTCGACCGTGCCAAGCGTCAGCGCCTCGTTTATCTGGTTTTCGTTGCCCAGCTGCGAGGCCGGGAATACCTCGATCTTGTATCGGCCGTCCGTGCGTTTGGCGATTTCGTCAGCGGCCCATAGCGCCTGGATGTGATAGGGCTCGCCGGTCTCGTAGACATGCGCCCATTTCAGCACTGTTTGGGCCGATGCTGGCCCGGTGGCAAATGCCGAAAGCACCGCGAAAGCGGCGACGGCCAGCCTGAAAAGTCTGGTGATCATGACAGTTCCTCCCTGTGTTCAACCAATTCGGTGCGGACACCCTCCCTATCCGCCGCTGCTCTCCCTCATGTCCGACCTGCGGTCGGCATCGGTCTCGTCGGTGAAATAGTCCGGATAGAGACTTCGGATCGCCCCGATATCGAGCCTCAGCTGGTCGATGTGCGCGGCCATGGCAGCGGCGGCGGCGGCGGAATCACGCGCTTCAAGTCCGGCCAGGACGGCCTCATGATCCTTCTGGACGCGCGCCATGCGCCCCTTCTGCGGCAAGGTAAGGCGGCGATAGCGGTCAACCTGCGCCTTCACCTGCTGGACCAGCACCCAGATACCGGGATAACCTGCCGCCCGTGCAATCTGTGCATGGAAAGCCTCGTCCGCGGCATGGAAGGCGGCTTCATTTGCCTGTTCGGCGGCCTCCCGCTGGCGCTGGATCAGCATGCGCAAGCCCATAAGATCGCTGATGCTGGCGCATTCGGCGGCGGCCCGGGTGGTGATGTCTTCCAGCGATTTGCGCACCAGGATAGCTTCAGGCAGCCGTGACGCCGGAATCCGCGTAACCCGCGTCCCCGACTTCGGCACAACTTCGACCAGGCCTTCGTCGGATAGGCGCAACAGTGCTTCCCGGACCGGCGTTCGCCCGATGCCGTAGACAGTCGAAAGCTCATTTTCCGAAACGACCGTCCCGGGCTTGAGCGCAAGCGACAGGATGTCGTCGCGCAGGCGTCGATGAACGAGAGTCGCAATCTTCTGCGCACTGCCGGAAATGCCGAAAGCATTGCGACCCGCACCGTCACGTGGCGGCGGGGTTGCGGCGGAAAGCAGCGCTGTCGTTTCGTCCGTCAAACCGTCCTGCCCAGTTTCTCGAACACGATCATACGCTCTGACATATCTAACATACAAGGCCATATGGGCAGCGCAGATCTTAGTAGTGCGACCGTGCCAAGCGCCTGGCCAACGACAAACAGCTCAACCAGAGGCTTCCAATCAAGCTGCTTGCGCGACGCAATATCAGTCTCGCGCGGCTGCGGCCCTCGCGTGTCTACATGCCTGGCGACTTGCCCTGAAGCGGCAGCCAGCACTCAGCGCAGACGATCCGGCAGGGCGATCGGGGCGAGGCCTAGCGGTTCATACTGGGCCAGGGTTTGCAGAGCGGTGGCGTCCGTCAATTCGATGCGACGCGCGTCGGTCGTAATCAGTCGTTGCACGCGCAACTGCTGCATGACGCGGTTGAGATGCGGCACACTTAGCCCTAGGGCGTCGGCCATGATCTCCTGCGAGAACGGGAGATCAAAGCGTGTTTCGGTGGCACGTCCGACCTGCGAAAGGCGCTCATGAAGTTCGAGCAGGAGGTGGGCCAAGCGCTCTATCGGCCTGCGCCGGCCAATGTTGACGATATGCTCGGCATAGCCTGCCGCTTCCTGCGCGGCAAGCCAACTCAGAACAAGTCCGAATTGCGGTTGCTCGTAGCACAGGAGGATATAGGATTCGAGCGAACAGACCGTGCAGGTCATTTCAGTGAGCGCCACGACGGTATAGGTGGATCGATCGAAAAAGCTCACCGGAAATCCGATGACGTCACCCGGCAGGATGAGCTTGAGGATTTGACGCCTTCCGCTTCGCAGCACCCTGTAGCGAATTGCATATCCGTCTGTGACAAAGCACAAGCTGCGGAAGGGCGAGCCGTGGATGACGAGTTCCTCTCGCTTCCCGACGGTAACGTCTCGCTCGAAGAGGGCTTCAAGACTGGCGAGGTCAGCTGCCCCAAGTTTCATGACCTGCGTCAGTCTGGCCATCACTGCGTGACCGTTTAGGGGCATTCCACGTCCGCGCGGTGAGAGTTCCATCTGCCGAAGCAATTTGCGGTGGCTTGTTAATCTAGATCATTAATCCAAATCATCCAACCAAAGTTGCATTGACCGAACCTCTCGTGCGGTTGCGAATGCCAACGCGATCCGATTTCTGCCCGAGCGCGGGCAGCAACGAGTGCTCCAGAAGCGCTTGGCCAAGGGAGGAACATGCAATGCAATTCAACGACCATCAATCGGCCGGCCTGTCCCGGCGCACCATGCTGCGGGCCGGCGCCGGCGTTGCCGCCAGCATGATACTGCCAGCTTCATTCCTACGTCCGGCCTTTGCCGCCGACGACAAGCCCGCGCTCGGCACCTGGCCTGTAGGCTCGCAGGGAGACACCGTCTATATCGGCGCTTCTGTCCCGCGCACGGGCGCCTATGCGGTACAGGGCGAGGATGAACTCAAGGGCATGCAGCTGGCGATCGAGCACATCAACGAAGGCAACGATCTGCTCAAACAGATCGCGCCTAAGATCGAGAAAGGTGTACTGGGCAAGAAGGTGGAACTGGTCGTCGCCGACTCAGCCGCCAAACCGAACAACGCCGTGCAGGAACAGCAGACTTTCATCAACGACAAGAAGATCATCGCCATGACGGGCTCCACGTCCTCAGCGGTGGCCGTCGCACTCAACAAATTCGCCCAGCGCGAAAAGATCCTCTACCTTGTGGCCATCTCCGGCTCGAATGACACCACGGGCAAGGACTGCGCGCGTTACTCTTTCCGTCAGTGCGTCTATGGCGAAACCTGCGCCAACGCCATCGGTCCGGTGCTGCTGAAGAACTTTGGGAAGGGCAAGAAGGCCGCGTTCATGACGCCAGACTATACCTACGGCCACACCGTCACCAAATCGGTCAACGACTATCTGACTTCGCAGGGTGGCTGGCAGATGGTGACGAACCAGGTGTCGCCGCTCGGAACCCAGGACTTCAGCCAGTATCTTACCAACATTGCCAATTCCGGCGCCGAGTTCATCGTCAACGTCAACTGGGGCCGCGACGCCGTGCTGTCGGTACAACAGGCCAAGCAGTTCGGCCTGACGCCGAACATGAAGATGGTGATCCCATACCAGATCCCATTCCTGGCCAAGGAAGTCGGGGCGGAGCTGACTGAAGGCGTGTTTGCGGCCACCGATTTCTGGTGGACGATGGAAGACCAGTACCCCCTGGCCAAGGCTTTCGTCGATGCTTTCCAGAAGAAGTACAACTACCGGCCTGAATGGGGCGCCGAGAATGGCTACATGCAATTCGCCATCTGGGCACGCATGGTCTCGGAAGCAGGAAGTTTCTATCCACCCGACGTAATCAAGCAGTATGAGAAGGGCGAGACCTTCCTATCGATGGTCGGCGATGTGAAATTCCGTGCAGAGGATCACCAGCTCATTCGTCCCGTCGTGATCGTTCGTGGCAAGGCCGCCAAGGACATGAAGAATGAGGAGGATTTCTGGGACGTCGTCGAGATCGTGCCCGGCGAAGGTCTGATGCAGAAGCCCGACGCTTTCGGCTGTCAGCTCGGCGACTATACCTGAGGTACGCCCTGACGCCTTTTCCGCGCATGGAGCGCGGAGAAGGCCGGCGCTCCCGCTTTCGACCCGCGGCCCGAACGACCTACGTTACCGGATGGCTCGTCCTGGCAGCGACGGCACGGACTATTCCTTAACCTCGGACGGCGGGCGGCAGCGTGATCAACTGGGCCAATTTTATATCGCAATGCTTCAACGGCTTGGTGCTGGGGGCGCTGCTGGCCCTCATTTCCTCCGGCTTGACCATCATTTACGGGACACTCGGTGTGCTCAACCTGGCGCATGGCGCGATGTTCATGCTCGGCGGGTATGCCGGCTACGTCGCCTATGATTATACCGGCTCTTTCGTCGCTGCGGTGGTCGCCGGTTCGCTCTTCGTCATGCTGGTCGGCCTCCTCATGGAGAAGCTCATCATCAGGCATTTCTATTCGCGACCCTATGAGGATCAGCTACTCGTCACGTTCGGACTGGGCATTGTCTTTGTCGAGGCGGTGCGCTTCTTTTTCGGCGGCCTGTCGAAGACCGTGCCCCCGCCCGGGCCGCTGGTCGGCATCACCCCGCTCGGTTTCATGATGTATCCCACGTATCGCCTGGCTCTGCTGGCCATCGTCGCCGTTGCGCTGCTCGCGCTCTACTTCGTGCTCTACCGCACCCGTATCGGCATGATCGTGCGCGCCGGCATTGAGGACTCTGTGATGGTCAGCTCGCTTGGCATAGACGTCTACAAGATCTTCACGCTGGTGTTCGGCATCGGGGCGATGGCGGCCGGTTTTGCAGGTATCGTAAACGCGCCAGTGGTGTCGATCGCGCCGGACGTCGGCGAGTCGATCCTGGTGCAGACCTTCGTTGTCGTGGTCATCGGCGGCGTAGGATCTTTCCCGGGCGCCGTTGTCGGTGGCCTGATCGCTGGCGAGATCATCTCCATCACCTCGATGTTCAACCCGGGCTACGCCTATGTCATGCTTTTTGTGGCGATGACTCTCGTACTCGTGCTTCGCCCGTACGGGCTGTTCGGCACGGCGGGCCGTGAATGACCGGTGCGCCATGAACAGCAAAAAACCATTTCTGGTCGAGGTGCTGACGGCGATCGCGTTGGTCGGAGCGCCATTCGTGCTGCCACATTTCGGCTTTGCGCCGGCGACCATAAATCGCATTCTGATCTGGGGCCTGTTCGGATTGGGATTCGACATCCTCTTCGGCTACACCGGGCTGCTTTCGTTCGGCCAGTCCGCTTTTTTCGGCACGGGCGGCATGTTCGCGGCCTATCTGATGACCGAGTTAAACTTCCCCCACGTGCTGGCGTCCGTCTGCATCGGCGCTATTGTGGCCGGCCTGGTTGGTTATCTGGTCGGATTGATCGCGCTGAAGCGGACAGGCATCTACTTCGCGATGATCACGGTGGCGATTTCGGAGGTGTTCTTCTTCGTCGAGTTCAATCCGCTATCGGCTTACACTGGTGGCGAAAACGGCCTGCCCGGGGTGCCGACGCCGAGTTTCGACCTTGGCTTCACCACACTCGAATTCGATACCGATCGAACGATGTATGTCTTCCTGGCCTTCTGGTATTTCGTTGGCCTGATGATCGCGATCCGGATCGTGCGCTCGCCCGTCGGAGCGATCCTCTCGGCCATCCGGGACAACCCCCTACGTGCCGCGGCGCTGGGTCACGACATCCACCGCTACAAACACGCCGCTTTCGTGATTGCCGCCGTTTATGCCGGCTTCGCCGGCGGTCTGCTCGGTGTCATGCAGGGCTTCATGCCGCCCGAGTCCTTCATGTTCGACACCTCCGGCCAGCTCGTCATGCAGACCGCAATCGGCGGCGCTGGAACACTGTTCGGGCCCTTGGTCGGTGCCACGGTGTGGCTCTTTCTGAGCGACTTCTTCCAGAATACGCTGCATCTTGGGGCGATCTGGAAGCTGGTGCTTGGCATCGTCTTCGTGCTGCTCGTCTGTTTTCTCAGGCGAGGCATCGTTGGCGCTATCATCGACCTCTATGAATGGGGCACGGGCGGAAAGAAAGCCGCGCGGCCGGCACAGTTGTCAGACGCACTACCCTCGAGCAACCACTCTAGGTTCCCCTCCAGCGCGGAGCTGATGCCGACAAGACACCGCCCGACAGACTCCGCGGCCGGACCGATCCTTCGCGCCATCGGATTGAGCAAGCGCTTCGGCGGCCTGTTGGCCAACAGCGACATCGACTTCAGCGTAGAGCACAGTGAGGTGCGGGGCATCATCGGTCCAAATGGTGCCGGCAAGAGCACCTTCTTCAAGATGCTCACCCGAGAGGTGACGCCGACATCCGGCAGGATCCTGTTCCAGGGCCGTGACATCACCAAGTTGGGCGTCGCGGATGTATGCCAGCTCGGGCTGACGAAGAGCTACCAGATCAACCAGCTCTTTGATCGGTTGACGGTCAGGCAGAATCTTACGATCGCCGCGTTGGGCGAGCTTCGCGGCAGATTCAGGCTCGATCTCTTCCGCAACATCCGCGCAATCCCAGGTCTCGAAGAGCAGGTGGAGCGCACCCTGGCGCTGGTCAACCTCACGCACCGGCGCGAGACCCCAGTGTCCGAACTTGCCTATGGTGAGAAACGCCGGCTCGAGATTGGCTTGGCGCTGGCGACCTCGCCCAGCCTGCTGCTGCTGGACGAGCCACTTGCGGGGATGAGTCCACAAGAGCGCGTGGAGACCGTTGCACTGCTGAAGTCGGTCGCGCGCGGCCGCACGATGATCATAATCGACCACGACATGGATGCGCTGTTCGAACTGGTCGAAAGGGTGACCGTGCTGCAGGAGGGCCGCGTCCTCGTGGAAGGGACGCCAGATGAGATCAAGGCCAATGTAAAGGTGCAGGAAGCCTATCTCGGCGGGATCCACGAGGAGTTAGCATGAGCCTGCTCGAGGTCGCCGGGCTGAACAGCTACTACGGTGATAGCCACATTCTATTCGACGTATCGCTGCGTGTTGAAAAGCACGAGGTGATCGCGCTGCTCGGGAGGAACGGCGCCGGCAAGTCGACGACGCTAAAGAGCCTGATGGGAGCCGTGACGCCGCGAACGGGCAGTATTAAGCTCGATGGTGAGGAACTGGCAGGCAGGAAGGCACACAGCATAGCTCGACGCGGAATGCAGCTGGTCCACGAGGATCGCCGCATCTTCGGCAGCCTGAGCGTCGAAGACAACATCATCCTGGCTGGATTGACCGCAGACAACAGATGGCCGCTCGAGCGCATATACGAGATGTTCCCGCGGCTGAAGGAAAGGCGCGGCAGCCGGGGTACCGATCTTTCGGGCGGCGAACAGCAGATGCTGGCGATCGCCCGCGCTCTTGTTCGCGACCCAAAAATCGTCCTGCTCGACGAGCCGTTCGAGGGCCTTGCACCTGTCATCGTACAGAATCTCGTTCGCACCTGCCGCGACCTGGCCGAAGCCGGCCATACCCTCGTTCTTGTCGAACAGAACCTGGCGGCAACGCTTTCGTTGGCAAAGCGCGTCTACATCATTAACAACGGCCATATCGTCCACGAAGGCCCTGCCGCGGAGATCAAGGCGCAGCCCGAACTCTTGCAACGCTACATCGGTGTTTAGCCCGGGCGACTGCTGTTCCTGGTCGCCCCGTAAGCGGGGGCATGCGGCTGGCATCAGGTCCCGCAACGCGGGCCGCGCGTCGTCATTGCGCCCTTTGCATGATCTGCTGGACAGGCATGCGTCCGGCGCAGCCCGAGCGGCAACCGAGTGGCAGGGCTTTCCAGCCCTGCTGACATCACAGCGCCTGAGCAGTCGAGAACCCGAGAACGGCCGCGACTTCTTCACCGGTTGCGGTCGGGTGTGGACGAACCCGCGCGTTCGGCGGTCAGCCCCATCCGTCTGATAAGCCACGGCATGCTCAACCCCTGGACAAAGATGGAGAAGGCAACAACCGCGAACGCGACAACGATTATTTGACTGCGCTCGGCGACGTTTTCAGGAAGTGCAAGCGCCAGGGCCAGAGCGAGCGCACCGCGCAGCCCGCCCCATACCAGAATGTGCTGATAGCTGGCATCCACCTTCAGGGGCGTCGCAGCAAGCAGGGCACAGAAAGGATAGATAGCCAATGTCCGGCCAACCAGCACCAGGATGATGGCGATCGCCGAGGTGCCTGCAAATATCCCAAGTGGCTGATGGGCTTCATGGCCGCCGATCAAGATGAACACGATGGAATTTGCCAGGAAGGCCGCGTATTCCCAAAACGCCAGAACGTGACTTCTGGCATTGGCGGAAATAGCGCCTTTCCATCCGACGTTGCCGACGATCAAGCCTGCGGTGAGAGTAGCCAGCACGCCCGACATCCCAAGATCCTCAGCAAGCAGAAACGAACCATAGGCCGCGATGGTCGTCAGGGTTATTTCAACAAGATGATCTTCGGTTCGGCCGGCAATCAGAAGCAGCACAGCTGCGACGGCGGCGCCGGAGGCAATCCCACCCGCAACCGTCCAGAACAGCGACGCAGCAATGCTCAGGGGCGTCGCTTCGGCGCCTGCCGCGATTGCCGCGAGGATGCCGAAGCCAACCGCGGCCGCGCCGTCATTAAGCAGACTTTCCGATTCGACAAGCAGAGCCAGGCGGGGCTGAACCTTCATCTCCTTGAAGGCTGCGATGACCGACACCGGATCGGTCGCCGCTATCAGCACGCCGAATAGCCCGGCTCCGATCCACGTCCATCCCAGCAGCAAATGCATGCCAGCCGCAACCACTGCGGCGGCAATCGCGACCCCGGGGAAAGCGAGCAGAACTGTGACCGGCAGATTCAGGCGAAAATGACGCCATTCGATCGCAAGGGCCGCCTGGAAAATCAGCGGCGGCAAAAAGACCGTGAAAATCAGATCCCGACTGAGCGGAAGTTCGACAAGGCCGGGCATGAAGCCAAGGGCGATGCCTGCCGCAACAAGCCCGACGCTGTAGGGAAGTTGCAGCCGTCTGGAGATCATCGCCACCAAAGAAGCGGTGAGCAGGATCATCCCCAGGGTGAGTATTGGAAGATCGTTCATGGCGGCCCCAGGTAAGGTCTGATCAGGACAAATAGGGCTGTAAGGCCCCAGTGGAACGGCCGTTGCGAAGAAGTTCGCGTGATCCGAAGGGGAGATGTGACCAGAGCAGATCCGGATGCGCCCTAGCCGATACGCCGCGCCACCATGTTCCCGATCACAAACGCGTCAGAAGCGGAACATTTCGGGATGAGGAGGGTTGCGGGTCGAATAAGCCCACAACTGCTGGATCTCCGCCATGATGCCGAACTTGTTGAGCCGCCGTAAGTTTCTCACGGCAGGTGCGACAGTCACAGCATCGGCCACGATTGGGGCGGCTTCGGCGCGAGACGTCAAAGGCGGCGACGGTGACAGGTGGCTGCCACATCAGGCGGACGCGCCAAACCCGCTTGAGTCGGCTGACTATAAATTCTTCACCGCCGACGAGGCCGCCTTTGTCGAAGCCGCGACCGAAAGGCTGATCCCTGAGGATGCTCTCGGCCCGGGTGCCCGCGGCTGTGGTGTGCCGCTGTTCATCGACCATCAGCTCGCTGGCGCCTATGGACGCGGCGGCAGCTGGTACATGCAAGGCCCCTGGGACAAGGGCGAGGACACGCAGGGCTACCAATCGCGCATGACGCCTTCCGCGCTCTACCGCGCAGCGATCGCTGCGATTGACCAGCATGCAGTCGCTTCGCAAGGCGGCAAGCGTTTCGCGGAGCTTGCGCCCGAAGCGCAGGATGCACTCCTGTCTGATCTTGAGAAGGGCAAGCTTGATCTCGGCGGCGTCGATGCCAAGACATTCTTTAAAATGCTGTGGCTGAACACCAAGGAGGGCATGTTCAGCGATCCCATCTATGGCGGCAACAAGGACATGGCCGGCTGGAAGATGCTCGGCTTTCCGGGCGCGCGTTACAATTATCTCGACTGGGTCGACCGCCACGGGGACCGCTACGATCAGCCCCCTGTCGGCATTCGTGGCCGGCCCGCTTGGGACAGCAAGGGTTAGGCACGATGGCTCAGAAGCTTCCTTCGGTTGATGTCGTGCTGGTCGGATTCGGCTGGACCGGCGCCATCATGGGACACGAACTGACCGAGGCTGGCCTCGAAGTCCTTGCGATCGAACGTGGCAGTTTGCGGGAAACCAGCACGGATTTTGCCCCAACCTTCATCCAGGACGAGCTGCGCTATCGCTACCGCGGTCATCTGTTCGAACAGACCGCCCAGGAGACGCTGACGTTCCGCAATACGTCCGACCAGAAGGCGCTGCCGATGCGGCGCCTGGGGTCATTCTTACCCGGAACCGGCGTCGGAGGTTCGATCCTACACTGGAATGGTCAGGCCTGGCGCTTCCTGCCTTATGACTTCGAGATCCGCAGCCAGACGATCGCACGCTATGGCGAAGGCATGGTTCCGCAGGACATGACGCTGCAGGATTGGGGCGTCACCTATGACGAGCTCGAGCCGTACTATACCCGGTGGGAAGAACTGTGCGGGATCGCCGGTCAGGCCGGCAACGTAAACGGACAGAAAAAATCGGGCGGGAACCCCTTCGAGGGACGGCGTTCCAAATCCTACCCCACGCCGCCGATGAAGCAGACCTATGGGCCGACGTTGTTTGCAGAAGCGGCAGGCTCGATCGGGCTGCATCCGTTCCCATGCCCTTCCGCCAACATGTCACAGGCCTATACCAACCCGCTCGGTGTCAGTCTGGCGCCCTGCACCTATTGCGGGTTCTGTGAAAAGTTCGGCTGCGGCAACTATTCCAAGGCGAGTGCGCAGACGACGATCTTGCCCGTCTTGATGCAGAAGAAAAACTTTGGTCTTCGCACCGAAAGCGAGGTCACGGCGATCAATCTCGACAGCTCGCGCAAACACGCCACGGGTGTCAGCTACGTCGACATGCACGGGAACGAATACGAACAGCCCGCCGACCTCGTGGTTGTGTGCGCCTACATCACCCACAACGTGCACCTGTTGATGACCTCCGGAATTGGGACAATCTACGATCCAAGTACCGGCCAGGGGACGCTCGGCAAGAACTATTGCTATCAGATTACCCCTTCGGTGGACGTCTTCCTTGGCGACAAGGTCCTCAATCCGTTTGTGGGGGCCGGCGCTTTGGGCATGATCGTCGACGATTGGAACGGCGATAACTTCGACCATAGCGGGCTTGGTTTCATCCACGGCGGCTACATTGCCGGCTACGTGACCACCGGCCGGCCAATCGAGACGGAGTTCCTGCCGGAAGGCACCCCAAAATGGGGTGCCAAGTGGAAGAAGGCCTTCATCGAGAACTATCTGACCTCCATGTCGGTTTCGTTGATGGGGGCGGTAATGCCGAACGCGGCCAACCACCTGGATCTTGATCCAAGGTATCGGGACGTCTACGGCCGCCCGCTGATGCGCATGACCTACGACTTCAAGCAGAACGAATTGAAGATGCAGGATTTCACCATGGCCAAGATGGTCGACATTGCAAAGGCGATGAAGCCGCGCGAGATCAAAAAGTCGCCGCGGGGGCCGCATTATGACATCGAGCCCTATCAGTCGACGCACAACACAGGTGGCGCCATTATGGGCGCCACTCCTCAGCAAAGCGTGGTCAACCGGTATCTGCAGCACTGGGACGTGCCTAACCTGTTCGTGGTCGGCGCCAGCGCCTTTCCGCACAACAGCGGATACAACCCAACCGGGACAGTGAGCGCACTTGCGCTTTGGGCAGCGGACGCGATCCGCAATCAGTATCTCAAGCGACCAGGTCCTCTGGTGCAGACATGACGAAGCACACGCTCCTCGCCCTGGCTGCAACCACCGCCCTGATCGGCGGGT
Organism: Mesorhizobium sp. B2-3-13; assembly: GCF_006442195.1. Taxonomy (NCBI): domain Bacteria; kingdom Pseudomonadati; phylum Pseudomonadota; class Alphaproteobacteria; order Hyphomicrobiales; family Phyllobacteriaceae; genus Mesorhizobium; species Mesorhizobium sp. B2-3-13. The sequence continues at coordinate 14,275 of NZ_VFVQ01000029.1, read as the reverse complement.
GGTTGGTTTTTCCCGGCCCCTTCGCCCAGGCGCAGATCGGGGACTTCGCCAGGCAGGAGCGCGGGCGCCGGCTGGCGGCAGCCGGCGATTGCGTCGCCTGCCACACGGCGGATGGCGGCAAGCCCTTTGCCGGCGACCGGCCCATCGAGACGCCATTCGGCACTATCTACTCAGCCAACATAACCCCCGACCCCGAGACGGGCATCGGCGCGTGGACCGAGGAGCAATTCTACCGCGCCATGCACGAGGGGATAGCCGCAGATGGCCACCGTCTCTATCCGGCATTTCCCTATCCCTGGTTCACCAAGGTTTCGCGCGCGGACGTTGATGACATCCGCGCTTATCTGCGTACGGTTGAGCCGGTGCGGGCACCGACGCGTGCCAACGAGTTTACATGGCCGCTCAACCATCGGATCGCCATGGCGGGATGGAACGAACTGTTCTTCACGCCCGGCGAATTCCAGCCTGACAAAAGGCAGTCGGCGGAGTGGAATCGCGGCGCGTATCTGGTGGAAGGTCTTGGTCACTGCGGGGCCTGCCACACACCCAAGAACATGTTCGGCTCGGCCAAGACGGACCAAATGTATCAGGGCGGGGAAATCCAGAACTGGTACGCGCCGAGCCTGGCAGGCGACCGGCGTCAGGGCCTGGCATCGTGGGACACAGAGGACATAGCCCGTTTTCTCAAGACTGGCCGCAATGACCGCACCACCGCCTATGGGCCGATGGCCGAGGTGATCAAGGACTCGACATCTAAAATGAGCGACGAAGATTTGCAGGCGATCGCAACGTATCTAAAGTCGCTTCCGGCTACCGCGCGGCAAGGCTCGGAAGCTCCAGACCAGGACGTCGTTCGTGCCGGACAGGCGATCTATGCCGACCAATGCTCTGCTTGCCATCAGTCAGGAGGCGTCGGCGTGAAAGGACTCTTTCCCTCCCTCAAAGGGGACGCAGTCGTCCAATCCCACCAGCCGCTGTCGGTTTTACGCATAATCCTCAACGGCGGGCACGCTGCCTCGATGCCCGAAAGTCCGAACCCACTGTCGATGCCGTCATTCGGATGGAAGCTTACTGATGGCCAGATTGCGTCAGTCGCTACCTACGTCCGCAACGCCTGGGGCAACAAGGCAGGCGCGGTGAGCTCCGACGAGGTGCGAGACCTGCGCAAGTCGGTCGAGTCGGCGGCGAGCGCGTATTAGGTGTTCTGCACCGCCTCCGGCGGCCGTAGCGAAAGCGGTGTTAGGCAACCTTCCAGAGCTGGCGGCGTGCCAAGCGGTCCATTTTAAAGGCCTGCACAATGCTACCGCCGCGGCAGCGAGGATCGACCAAGCATCGGGTCCGGGGCCGGCGGAGTGTCGGATGGCAGGGGCATGCGCTGGGGCGGCGCTAAGGCTGAGCGGCGCTGCGGGAATGGCCGCATCGCCAGGCAAAGGTTTCTCCCGCAGGGAGCTGGGGCAGCTCTGGTGAGGGGCGCAGCCCTACATCAGTTCCTTTATGCCTTTCCTGAGGAGCCACCAATTTACGGGGTAACTGGTTGCAAAGCCGGCCAGCATGGCCAGTTGCATCAAAAACCAGAACTCAGGCGTGTTGGCTTCCAGTTGCGTCCCGAAGACCGGTTTGAAGATCAAAAACTGACCGACGCCCATGAGGCCATACATACCAACCTGCCATGCTGTCAGCGACAGAGCATCAGCCTTGAGGGCTTGTAGGAATCCTTGCTTCGCGGACAGCTGTCGCATCGGCTTTATCGTAAAATACTGGAAGGCGATGCCCAGCCCAAAGGCGAAGATGTAGTCCAGGATCCAGACCGAAATCGTCCTCTCCGCAAACAAGCTTTTCCAGCCCAGCCACAACAGGACAGTTGGGAAGGCAAGGGCAGCATTTCGGCAATGACATCGCCCACAGTGCAGCCGGCTCCGCAATGCAATGCTGCCTTTGCGATCGCCGTCGGCGAAAGAGCTGTCTTGTGCGAGCCTGAGTTCTTTGCGTCTCCGGTTCGCCGCTCGACTGTGCCCTTGGAACTTGGCCGGCCGGAGTGCACATAAAAGAAAAGAACGAAGCCATATCCGAAGAGGGCACAGACCGGCCAAACGAGGTTCATGATCCACATATCCTGCGGGGCTCGGAACTCGTCTAATGCAATCCAGATCGAAGACAGAATTCCGGCCAGCAAGGAAAGCACGGCCACCCAATGTAACCATTCGGGGATCGTATTTTCCTCCTCTTTCGCTGTCCTTGGGCCGCGCTGTTGGGCCGCTCTATTGCATTCAGATGCCGCCTGCCATTCTGGCCGCCAATTTGATGCGCCGGCTCACGAGACTGAGGGGAACAGCTTCGATCAGCCCACCGCGCCGGGCAAAGCCGAGAGCAGCCGAAGTCGTTCGGCAGCCCGGGGCGTCAGCGACGCAAGCGGTTGCGGGTTCATGGGCGCCATGTTCTGGTCGAGGTGTCGCATGATCCAGACGGAACCGAGCACAATCAGGACAACGATCAACACTCCAAAAGCGAGGGCCAAAATGTTGTTTGTGTTGTCTGGTCCGGTCGTCAGATGCAGGAAGAAAACCAGATGCACGCCGATCTGTGCAAGGGCCAGCACGACCAGCGCAGAAATGACGGCCGGCTGATAGATCAACTCCGTCTGCGAGGCGATGAACGACCCCACTGTCAACAGGAGCGCGAGGCCGTAGCCGAGCAGATATCCCCGCAGTCCAGCCGCAGGCTCGTTGCGCGTGATCGTCTCCTCGCCAGGGGCGGCATCGCGGGTGTCGACGGGGGCCTCGGATGGGGCGGTCTTATCTGTCACTGCGATACTCCCAGCAGGTAAACGAGGCTGAAAATCGCGACCCAGATGATGTCCAGGGCGTGCCAAAAGAGGCCAAAGCAGTGAAGCCTGCGCAAGATGTCGGCGCGAAAGCCCTTCACCCAGAGCTGGGCCATCATGGTTCCGAGCCACAGGATGCCAAGCCCCACATGGACGCCATGGCACCCGACCAAAGCGAAGAAGGCCGACAGGAACGCGCTTCGGCCGGGACCGGCATTGTCCCCGATCATCGTGATGAATTCCTGTCCCTCGAGAAGCAGGAACAATGCTCCAAGGATCCCAGTGACGACCAGCCACGACTGTGCGCGAGGCATCGAACGACTTTCGACCGCCAGCGATGCGAGCCCTGCGGTAAAGGTCGAGGTCAACAAGAGCCCGGTCTGAATGGCAACGCGTGTGAGGTCGAACAGCTGCTTGCCTGTCGGCCCGTTATCGGTTGCGTTCGCGAGCACCGCGTACGAAGCGAAAAACGCCGAGAACATGATGATGTCGGACAGGAGAAAAACCCAAAATCCGTAGGTGACGGTTACAAATTTCGAGGCGGGACCGCCCTCGCCGTGTCCGGTGGCACCCTGGTGTCTTGAGCGCCCTTCTCCCTGCCCGCTCGAACGGCCCACCATGTAGGGGTCGCGTCTGGTACTTCCAGCGGTGATGTCACTGGGCATCGTATCGAAGTGGTCACTCATGTCACTTGCTCCCTGCGCCGGAGCCAGGCGATTTGCGCGGCGGTGCGGTCGCGGTCGATCCGTTCGACCTCTTTGGCAGGGATCACGATTTCGGCCTGGTCTCGCCAGGCGAACACGACAAATGTGGCGTAGGCGCCGAGGAACCCGAGAATTGACAGCCACCAGATGTGCCAGATGAGTGCAAATCCGATAACCGTTGCGAAGAATGCAGTCACGAAGCCCGTTGGGCTGTTCTTTGGCATGTCGATCGGCTCGTACTGCATGACCGTCTTTGGGTCTTGGCCTTCGATCACGCGTTGTTTCATGCTCCAATAGGGCTCCTCGTTTTCGACATGCGGCTGGTGCGCAAAGTTGAACGGAGGTGGTGGCGACGGTGTCGACCACTCGAGCGAGCGCCCGTCCCAAGGGTCGCCAGTCTCGTCGCGAAGCTGGTCACGGTCCCTGATTGACAGGAAGAGCTGCGCGATCTGGCAGGCCGCACCTAAAAGCATTACCGCGATACCGCTTGCCGCGATGACGATCCAAGGCGCCCAAGCATCCACTTCAATGTGCTGGAGCCGGCGCGTCATGCCTTCCAGACCAACCACATAGAGAGGTGCGAAGACGAGGATGAAGCCCAGCAGCGTTAACCAGAAGGCCGCCTTGCCCCAGCCCTCGTGCAGTCGAAAGCCGAACGCCTTTGGGAACCAGAAGGTAAAGCCGGCAAAAGCGCCGAAGAGAACGCCTGAGATAATGACGTTGTGGAAATGCGCCACCAGGAAGAGCGAATTGTGCAGAACGTAGTCGGCTGGCGGCACTGCAAGCAGGACGCCGGTCATTCCCCCGATGGTGAAAGTGGTGACAAAGCCAAGCGCCCATAGCATTGGAGTGTCGAAGCGGATTCTCCCGCCATACATGGTGAAGAGCCAATTGTAGATCTTCACCCCTGTTCCAACAGCAATTACCGAGGTGGCTATGCCGAAGGCCGTATTTACGTCTGCGCCTGCGCCCATGGTGAAGAAGTGGTGCAGCCAGACCATGAACGACACGAGACAGATGAACATCGTCGCCGCCACCATGGAGCGATAGCCGAACAGCGGCTTGGACGAGAACGTGGAGAAGATCTCGGAGAACACGCCAAAGGCGGGAAGCACCAGGATGTACACTTCTGGATGGCCCCAGGCCCAGATGAGGTTGACGAACATCATCTGGTTCCCGCTGGCTTCGTTGGTGAAGAAGTGAAAGCCGAGGTAGCGGTCGAGCGTCAGCATCGCCAGCGTCGCCGTAAGGATCGGGAAGGCAGCAACGATCAGGAGATTGGAGGCCAACGATGTCCAGCAGAACATAGGCATGCGTAGATACCCCATTCCTGGGGCGCGCATCTTCAAAATGGTGGTTACCAAGTTCACGCCGGTAAAGAGCGTTCCGACCCCGGAGATCTGGATCGCCCATAAATAGTAATCCACACCCACGCCGGGCGAATATGCGAGTTCGGAAAGCGGCGCATAGGGCAACCAGCCGGTCCGCGCGAATTCCCCGACAACCAGAGAGATATTGACCAGCAGGGCGCCGGTCGCCGTCAGCCAGAAACTGACCGAGTTGAGCGTGGGGAACGCAACATCACGTATTCCCAATTGCAGCGGCACGACGAAGTTCATCAGGCCGATCACGAACGGCATCGAGGCGAAGAAGATCATGATCGTCCCGTGGGCCGAGAATATCTGATTGAAGTGCTCGGGCGGCAGGTAACCCGGTCCATGAATCGCAAACAGCTGCTGGGTGCGCATCATGATTGCGTCGACGAAGCCGCGCAGCAGCATCAGTACGGCAAGCACAATGTACATAACGCCAATGCGCTTGTGATCGACGGACGTTATCCAGTCGTGCCATAGATAAGGCCAATGCCCCTTTACCGTAATCCAGCCCAGCACACCGAGGCCGGCAAGAAACACGATCAAGGCCGCTCCAAGTGGGATCGGCTGGTCAAAGGGGATGGCGGACCAGTCGAGCTTACCGAGCATTGTGCGCCTCCTCTCGTTGCTTCGTCGCCGGGTTCGCCGAAGCGGTGGGCGACGGCGACGCCTCCGGCCTGATGCTCGGTTTGCTGCCGGACTTGTTGTCGGCTGGACCGGGGCCGGGAGGCAGCGCCTGATGCACGATTGCATCAAACAAACCCGGTTGTGCATGACCAAACGTGGTCGCCGAAACATCGCTGCCCTGTTGCGCGAGCTTGAGGTAGACGTCGGCGTTCAAGACGCCGGTTTCGGCTCTCAAACCGGATACGAAGGCGTCAAATTCTTGTGCCGGGATCGCGTGCACCTGGAAGTGCATGTCCGAAAAGCCGTCGCCACTGAAATGCGCCGATTGCCCGTAGTAGGTACCCACGTGGTCAGCCTGCAGGTGCAGGTCTGTCTGCATACCGTTCATGGCGTAGATCATGCTGCCGAGCTGCGGCACGAAGAAAGCATTCATGACGCTGGCGGAAGTCAATGTGAAATGTATCGGCACGCCAGCCGGGATGACAAGCTTGTTGATAGTAGCGACTTGCTGGTCGGGATAGATGAAGAGCCATTTCCAGTCGAGCGCCACGACTTGGACATTCAGCTGCGGCTTATCTGAAGCTATCGGCGTGCGGGGATCCAGGTGATGTGATCCGTAGTAGATGAGTCCACCAAGGAAGAGAATTGTCAAAGTTGGAATCCCCCAGACGATCAGCTCTATGCGACCGGAATAAACAAACTCGGGGTCGTAGCGGGCCTGACTGTTTGTGGCTCGGAATTTCCAGGCGAAAAGGAGCAGCGCGACCAATGTAGGGATCACGATGACCAGCATTACGGCCAGCGAATTGACCAGGATCTTTGTGTTGCCGGCCGCGATTGGTCCCTGCGGATCGAATACGCCTCCCGAACACCCGGTCAGAACCGCGCAGGCGGCCGACAGAGTGGCCACGGCTCTTGCGATGACCGGTGCGGCGCGCTCGATCCTTTGCGAGGTGCCTTTTTGGACTTCGCCCTTGCCTCGCATGCACGACGACGTCTTTGCGCTTTGGCAATTCCCAACTCTCATTCGAAGTAGCCTTCACAGCTTCCTGGATGTGGCCGATGGTGCATCTTGAGCAAGACAGTCACAGCGGCAGCGACCGGACCTGCGACCAAAGCTTTGCCGGTGGTGGCGTTTGGCCGTTACGGCCCGGGAAGGGCATAAGCGGCAACCTGATCGCCGACCTGGTCTTTTAGAATGGTATTTCCGCCTGCGACGAACACCACGTATTCGCGGCCGCGGTACTCGTACACCGCGGGATTGGCCACCGCGGGCGCCTGGACGATGTCGGACCAAAGTTCCTGTCCGTTGGCGAGAGAATATGCGCGCACCTTGGCGTCCATCGAACCCCCGATGAATATCAAACCACCCGCCGTCACGGCCGGGCCACCAATGGTCACCGACCCGAGTGATTCAGGCATATAGAAGCCCCACTTCTGCGATGCTCCCATCGGCCGGCGCCATTTGATGTCACCGGTGGTCATGTCGATGGCGGCGATTTCCCCGAAGGGGGGTGCCCAGCAGGGCATGCCAAGCCAGTTGAGAGCGTTATGCAGCGACATGCCGTAGGGTGCGCCCTCCTGCGGATAGTAGCCCTGCTCATTGCCGGAATCGCCGGCGAGCCGTTGGTATTCATCGCGGGGATAGAGCTTGATGGATTGGACGACATGCGAGAAGTTGACCACCGCCGTTTGGGTGCTTGGATCGAAACCCACCCCGCCCCATTGCACGCCGCCCGCCGAATCCGGGTAAGCCAGCACGCCTTCGCCCTTGTGTGTCGGGGGGCTGTACATGCCACGATAGGAGAGGTTGTCCCATAACCGGGAGCACTCGCCCATGCCCACGATATCAGCTATACGCCAGATTGCCGGCTTTTTGGACTGGTCCAGGAGCGGTGCGGGTTTGGTCGGGAAGGGCTGCGTGGGAGCGTAGACTTCCCCTTGAATCGTACCGTCGCCGCCAGGTACCGGGCGTTCATCGATCGGCCAGACGTCCTTTCCGGTGCGCCGATCGACGACGAACAGAAAGCCCATTTTCGTTGCCTGCATCAGGGCAGGAATTTGCTTGCCTGCCACAGTGATGTCCATAAGCGTGGGCGCGGAATTGATATCGTAGTCCCAGATGTCGTGATGGACCCACTGTCGCGACCAGACGACCTTGCCAGTTTCGAGATCCAGCGCGGTGGTCGATGTCGCAAGTGGTATGGGGTCAGCACGGTTGCCGCCCCAGTAGTTCGGCGACGGGCTGGAGACCGGCAGGTACACGAGCCCGAGCCCTTCGTCCACGGACATCGCCGTCCAGACATTGGCGGTGCCGGTCCGTTTTGCGATCTGCGCAGGCAGTGCCGAAAACGACCACTGTCGCACGCCCGTCTGCGGATCCAACGAGAACACCGTCCCGGGAGGAGCCTCGGCATAGGCCCAATCCTTACCAGCCCAGCCGATGATGACGTGGTTGCCCGCCACGGTGGGTGGCTGCAACAGCGAAAGCGGGTACTTGGCGTTGATGTCGTTCCACTGGTTCACATCCAACACGCCACCCGAGCCAAATTTCTTGCAGAGCTGTCCGTTGTCGGCATCGAGCGCAAAGAGGTGCGCATCCATGGTGCCGAGATAGACGATCTTCTGACAGCCTTCGCCGGCTATCGAATTCTTGCTCTGCCAATAAGCAACGCCACGGTTCTTCAGGGCTGGCTGTGTCAATGCTTTCAAAGTGGATTTGGACTCGAACTTCCACTTGATCGCCCCTGTGCCCGGATCGAGTGCCAGCACCCCGTAGAAGGGTGTCCCGATATAAAGCGTGTCGTTGGCGAAAATGGGGGTTGCGGACCAGACGGAGGCTGGCAATGCCCCTGAGCCGTCCGACATATCACTGGTGTGCAGCTCCCATACTTTACGCAGCGAGCCGACGTTTGCCGCGGTAATCTGGGTGAGCGGCGAGAACTTTTGGCCATTAAGCTGGCCATGAAAGCTGTTCCAGGTCGGCTGCGGCGGGATCAGAGGGATTGGCTTGGGTGCAGGGAGCGGGGCCGTAGTCGCCTCCATCGGCGAACCCGCGCCCGCGGCCGAAGGGCTGGCGCCTCCGCTCGTGTCGTTCGGCTGTTTAACGGCATCCGGTATGCCGCCCGGTTGTGACGCGGGTGAATTATCGTCATTCTGGGCAGAGACTGAATGTATGCCGACCCCCATCAACAGGACGACGGCAAAGGCCAGGCTCGAGCGGAAATTTGCAGTTCTCATTGGGACGTATCCCGAATCTTGGTCTGACGGAAACCCAGCGTGATCAACAGCCCGGCCAACACAACGGCCACGGCAGCCACGAGCCACCAAGCATGGAGAAAGACGGCGGCGGTGAACGTGCCGAGTGCTCCTAGAAGGCCCAAGATCCAGGCCAGGGTGAAGACGACACCACCTCTTCTGAAGCGCAATACGAGGCCATCCAGCGCAAGTGCCAGGCTGGCAACGAGCACAAGCATGGCTCCGGGGGTTCCATTTACCCCAGTCAGTGGGGCGGCGAAGTAGTAGAAGGCGATTGCGCACGCGAGCACGGCCGCCGTGATGACGACGAGCGGGCCCCGATGATTGATGTTCGGCAGTTGCTGGGTTTTCATGATCGTTCCTGCGACGTCTCTTTGAGCGACCCCCAAAAGGGGGCGTCTTGCGGGACGGAGCACTTTGCTAACCCGAGCTTGGCCGGTCTGTTCCAACCGCGGCTTCACCATCGCGTGAGCGGCGGAAGCTCGACGCGTGCGGCGGAACGCGCAGCGCGTGCCTAGCGAAACGCAGCTTTGTTGGCCATCGTGCCGTCGGGATTGCCTGTTGTGCCCTCAGCTTCCCGGGGCGTCATCCCACCCCAATAAAGTGTATACGCTTCAGCACTGGGCGGCTCCCGCGCCGCCCCAACGTCGGGCGCATAGGCGAGCAGTCTGGCGAGCAATTCATCCCAAGGCAGCCAACCGACTATCCAGGCGCGATCCGCTCCCGGCCGACTGAGGCTGAGGCAGGGAAATCTGCCGACGCCTCGGAATCTGGCTTCGCGCACATCCTCCTCGAGCGCGGCTCGCGCCTCGGCTCCGGTTGCGTCCAACTCGAGCCGCTTGGGCTCGAGCAAATCAGGGCGTGCTTTGGCAAGCTCATGTGCGATGTCGGCCAGCACCTCTTCTTTCGCGATGTTCCGGCCTTCAACCATCACGGCTTCGCGAATGCGGCGCAGATAGAGGTCGGCGGCGGCGGCCGACTGGAGACCCGCCGCCTTGACCGCGAGACAGGAAGGCCACGAAGAGGCTGGCGGATCGCGAGCCCATATCGTCGGCTCGAATGGCATGCCAGTAATACGAGCCGCCTGGATCCAGATCGGACCCATCTGCGCCGGGCGGTGAACGTCGTTTAGTGGATCACTGAACCTGTCCCAGCTGCCGATCATGCCGCCCAAACGCAACCGCAACGCAATCCGACCAGCGAAGCCGTAGCGTAAGCGTCTCAGTTGAGGCTCGAAGCCCCAGCTCCAACAGCACAGCGGATCCGTGAAATACGAGATCTCGAGAACCGGCGTGTTATTGGGCCGGGGTTCGGGCGAGGCTTGGTTCTCGCTCTCACCCACGTCGTCAGATTCCCGTGGTTTGCGCTTTCACCGGGCTGTCGATCGAGTCCTGCGGATAGGAGGACCACTGGGTGGGAGCAGAGGTTGTTTTTGCTTTGACCTCGGCGCTGCGTTTGTGGGAGAGCTCCTTGTTCTTGGCCTCCACCTGCTTTTGAGTGATGTTGACGCTCTTTGGTTCGTGGTTGATCTCGCCCTGGGTGTCGATGACGTGCTTGTGAGGCTCCTTCACATAGTCCCAGCTCTCGCCGGCGCTCCACGGACCCTGTCCCTCGTTCCAGGGACCCCGCGCCTCGGCTCCGTTCGAGAGATTGAAGTATGTGTGGGTATGCCGCGGGTCTCCCTGCAGGATGCCCATTGGGAAGTTGGGTTGAATGGTCTCCAACGCTGCCCCGAACATCTGGAAGTGGGCGATCTCGCGAGTCATCAGGAATCGCAGGCTGTCGTGGACAAGAGGATCGTCCGTGAATTTCATCAGGTATTCGTAGGTGATCTTCGCTCGCGCCTCGGCGGCCATGTCCGAGCGCAAGTCCACTGTCAAATCGCCGTTGGCGTCGATGTAGCTGCCGGAAAACGGCACGCCTTGGCTATTGGTCAAGGTCGGTCCGCCAGCTGATTGAACCAGAAATTGTGGGTTGGTCAACGCCTCATGGAGCACATCCTCCTTGCCTGCCTTACCTTTCGTCAGTTTGTTCAGGGGGCTTGCCTCGGCCGCATTCTTCAGTTCACCGTTGACCCCGTCCAAAAGCATCGTGATGGTTGCCCCGACGATCTCGAGATGGCTGAACTCCTCCGTCGCAATGTCCATCAGCATATCGTACTTGTCGGGGTAGGGTTTGCGGGTTGAGAAGGCCTGGGTAAAATACCGCATCGCGGCGGCCAGCTCGCCATTGGCGCCGCCGAATTGTTCAAGCAGCAGGGCAGCGAATTTCGGGTCGGGTTCAGATACGCGCGCGTTGAACTGCAGTTCCTTGACGTGGTGAAACATGATTGTCTCCGTTTTGGGGGTGGCCGATCCGACGTCCATCCCAGAGGGCACTCACGTCGGGCTCACGTGCAACACCGGGGCGCAGCACCTCGGGCCGAACTGAAGGCGCAGAGTTTTGTTCCTCTAACCGGGACTCCTTTTCGCGGTGTCGTCGTGAGGGCAAGGAACTGCCCAGGAGTTCGCGGCAGCATGCCTTGTCCGAGCGTTTGTGGCGCGGAATGACTGGGCACACCGCCTCGCCGGCATCTCCATGGCGTGGGTTTCGTCTGCTGAGCTTGACGCGTCGGCTAATTACTTCTTCATCGAAGCATTTAGCACGATGCGATCAGTCCATAGGATGGGCAGACCCGGCGTTTAACGGTCAGTTGCTCGGCAACAGATGCGCTTCCGGGGCCGCTTCGATGAATGCCAGTCTGGCTGCTTCCGCCTCTAGCCCTTCGCGCACCCTCAGCTACACAAGCGCAGAATTTTGAGGGCACCCGGTGACCATGTTTCGCAGCGCGATAGGCGCGTGCTGTTCACCGGCGTCTCCGCGTCTCTAGCAGGCTCTTGTCGCTATGGTGTTTCCCGCTCGTCGCGCCGCATTTTGCGGCTGACACTTGTCCGGCCTCGCTGGAATTGCAAGGCGCTGAGCCCGAACATTGCCCCGAGCGCGGCCCACAGAAGGGTGCTGAATGTAAGCGGCCTGGCGAGCCATTCCAGCATGGGCACGGCATCGCCCGGCCAAGCATAGGCGAGATAGCCGAGTGCAGTCGACAGGGCGACCCCAGCAGCGACAGCGAATATCGTTTCGAAGATCGATCTCGTCACAACGCATCACGAACGCTAAAAAAAGATGCCGATCAAGAGCGATAACGCAATCGTGCAATCTTATCCCTCATACGCTCCAAGCCTCGCAATGTGAATTGCTGCCGGGGCGCCATTCCGACTATCTGACGCCTGTGAACATCTCGAAACTGATAATCTGGATAATGCTGGCGATGTTGCTGGCCATCGGCATTTACCTGTTCGTTCAGGCGGACGCATCCGACTGGTCGCAGCGACTTTGACCTTCGCCGGGAAATCGTCGACGTTTTCGTGAGCTGCGGGAGAAGAACGAGTTTCTAAGGAGCCTTAGCCTGAGGAGGAGAGCATTCCCCAGGATTGCACTTTGGTGCGTTTGGTGCGCCGCATTTTTCGAAGATTTCAGGCGTGCTCGATCGTTCTGTGCCGCCACCTCGTTATCCCGTTGAAGAGTTCCGCGGGTAGGCACCACTCGGGGTGCCTCTGACCCGTGTTCACAAATCAGATTGCGGGGCATCATTGTTCGGTGCTGAGATTTGCTCGCCGGCGATGCCGTGCGAACAGGCGCGCGGCAATCTGTATCGGGCCTACACATAGGTCGCACCGGAAGTTGGCGCGTACATGAGACCGCGATATAGATGCGCCGATCTCTGGGGCCGACCAACGGGATGAGCCGCGGTGTGCTACCGCAAGGCATTCCGCTCAGGCGGTCAAACCATGCTCGACGCCCGCCTCGACATGCCGGCGCAGCACCATCTGCGCCGTCGCCACGTCGCGGGCCAACGCTGCCTCCAGCAACTGTCTGTGTTCGTCGGCCGCGATTTGCCCACGAAAGGTCAGCGAAATCATCTGATACCGCAAATATTTGTCAAAAACCGCGGCATGCGTTTCCATAAGCGCGCGAGACCCGCAGGCGGAAATCAGCGATTGGTGGAACTCCCAGTCGTAGCGTTTCCAGTCCTTGGTTACCGACCGGTCTCCGCCGATCATCCTGATTTCCATCTGGTGCAGTTTGTGGTGGGCCGAAACCACCTTACCCTCCCATTCCACATCCCCGGCGCCGAAGGACAATTCCATCGCGTGGCATTCAAGCAGCTGCCGCAGCGCCGCGATTTCCTTCAGATCCTCTGGTGAAACCGGCGCGACTTCGAAGCCCCGCTGTCCTTCTGCCACCACGAGCCCATCGGAGGCCAAACGGTTGAGTATTTCCCGCAGGGTTGAGACGCTGGCTCCGTAGAGGCCCTTCAGCCTTTCGAGCTTGAGCTTCTCGCCGGGAACCAGTCGGCCAAAAATTATGTCGGCCCGTATCTGCCGATAGGCGGTATCCGATATCGTTGCGTCGGAAGCGTTCATAAGCATTTGCCAGGAATATCATGAATTTCTCGAAATGCCATACGTCTGTCATGCCGTCGCGACCATCCTGAGGACCTTGAAGCTGCTCACGCTGGGCGAGAGTGCTGTCAGACACTGGCTGTGCGGGAGACTGCGACCCAGCGGGGCGCTAGAGATCTTGGATCGTCATACAAAATGGTGATTATCTGGCGTCCTCCGCTACGTGGGTTGAACGAGGAAGGCTGTCGTGCGATGCTCGATTAGCTGGGCACAACGTCGCCCCACATGCAATTCAGGGAGGAAAAGCATGACCACTGCCACTTTCGATCGCCGCAGATTTCTCCGCACGACCGCTTTCGCCGTAGCCGGTGCCATGTACGCCTCACGCGTCAACCGCGCCCTGGCGGAAGACAAGATCACACTGAGGCTATCGTCACCGGCAACACCGGGCGACCAGCGCGCGGTGGCGCTAACCAGCGTGTTCGCCCCAGCGGTGCGCGCCTTCGCCACGTTTGAGCCGCACTGGAACGCCGAACTGTTCAAGCAAGGCACCGAACTGGAAGCAATTGCCCGTGGCAATCTGGAAATGTCGATCACCTCGGCGCAGGAATTGGCATCGCTCTATCCCGAATGGGGTATTTTTACCGCCGGCTATCTTCATCGCGACGCCGAACATCAGAAGAAGGTTTTCGCGTCTGACTTCATGGAGCCGATGAAAAAGAAGGTGGAGGATGAGCTCGGCGTCAAGCTCTTGACGGTAATGTATCTCGGCCGCCGCCAATTGAACCTTCGCATCGACAAAGAAATCAAGACCCCGGACGATTTGGCCGGCGTCAAGCTCAGAATGCCCGGTACCGATGCCTGGCAGTTTCTTGGCAAGGCGCTCGGCGCCAATCCGGTGCCAGTGGCGTTTACCGAAATCTACACAGCCCTGCAGACCGGCGCGATCGACGGCCAGGACAATCCGCTGCCGTCCGACAAGGACTCCAAATTCTATGAGGTCACCAAGCAGATATGCCTGACCAGTCACCTCGTGGATCTGAACTACCT